>NZ_JAJAEF010000002.1:0-341055 GCF_020447145.1 Shewanella sp. SR1
CGAGACTAGGACGTTGATAGGCATGGTGTGTAAGCGTTGTGAGGCGTTGAGCTAACATGTACTAATGACTCGAGAGGCTTAACCATACAACCCAGATGGGTTTTACTGAAAGCCTTAGACAGAATATCGACACTTGATGAAGTGTGAACTCAAACAAAGCAAATCAGCTTTCCGAATTATTATTAACGTGGTCCAGAGATGGACACGGTAATAAACAGAATTTGCTTGGTGACAATAGCCTTGTGGAACCACCTGATCCCATCCCGAACTCAGAAGTGAAACGCAAACGCGCCGATGGTAGTGTGGGGTCTCCCCATGTGAGAGTAGGTCATCGCCAAGCATCCAAATAAACACAAAAGCCCTAGCCTAAACCGCTAGGGCTTTTGTGTTTATACGCTTCGCGAAAACTTACCTCTATGTCGGTCAATAAATGCTCCTCTAATATTTACACTTCCACCCTTCATAACGGTCACCCGCCGCTAAGCTTGGTCAACAATAGCGCCCATGCATTTTTGATATTCGACACATCCCTGTGTCTCGCACCGATGTATCCCCTTCAGGGATAAAAGACAGTAGGCCATCACCAAGTGCCTAGCATGGTCTGGAAAAGAGTCTTGTGAAGATATAACGAAGCCAGCTGAATAAGCTGGCTTTTTTGTGTCTAGAATTTACATTTTTTAGCGTTTTGAAACCGTTTCATTGTTTGAAATAACATTAAGCTGTGAAGTGGGAATGGTTTACTGGGCGCATTTTTAATGAGCTTAAGTTTTACTAAGTTCTAATTTTACGAACTGAATAGAGCCGCCAGTTCATATGTGACACTAAGCTGGCGGTCTGAAATAGATAGCCGAAGCGTTGTTGATGGTTGGAGGACAAATATCCTCTACAACGCGAGCGTGCTTTATGGATCACTCTTTATTGATTTTGGCTTTGAAGCTGGCTTTGGTATTGTCGTTAGCTTGTTTGTACCAGTAATCAAGCATTTGACTGATTTCAGCTTGGCTAGGTGCGGTTGTAGATGTCACTGAAGTCGTTGGCTGAGCTTTGTCATTTACCGCTGCGGCAGCTGACGACATCACTGCTGGCGCGATCAAGTTCGTGGATGTGACTGCTGCTGTTTGGCGTATTTGTGGTTGGCTTGCCAATACTGGTGCAATGGCGTCGTTTGGTTGTGTTGTCGCGGTATTCATAGAGAGATTTAATGAAGCCGGATGATTGCTAAGGTTGTACTGCAGTATCTCGTGTTCGAAATCCCGTCCCAGTTGGATCCCATTCTTAATCAATTTATCGCTGGTAAAACTCACTGCTTCATCTTGAGTATTTGATAGTGTCAGCTTGGGTGACTCATCAAATTTCTTGGCATCTCTGGCTGAGTTGATGGCGGGAAGTGTCAGGGTAAGTGTTTGTGCTGACGCATCAAAACGGACGATGAGCACGTCGGATAGATAATGCACTGAGTCAGCTTGTTGCCTGTATTGCGCGGCATAACGGAAGGCAATTTGATTGATACCATCGGCTAAAACAAGGTTGCTACTCTTTACTGCTGGCTTGCCATTGACCGTTAACACTTCAGCATTTTTAGGCAGATTGAGATTAACATCGGCCGTTGCAGGCTGCACTGCAACCAGCATTAACGCGGTGGCACATAAGATTGATTGATATTTCATAAGCTTTCTCTGTTGTTGCGAGGACGCCGCTAAATAATAAGGTAGATTTCTGACGACACAAAGCAGGTTTAACCTTTAGTGTGGAGCAAGATGAACTAAATGGCGACACGCCGTTTATAGCGCGCAGATTAGCGTTAATTTAATCTGTAGGGAATAAAAAAGGCTCACGAGGAGCCTTTTTGAGCATGATATTTCGGGATCGAACGCTTATTTGGTTAGGTTGATGCTATAAACGGCGAAACCCAGTTCATCCTTGCTGATCTTCTTCATTTCACGTTGTTTATTGGCTTCGATAAAGGCAGCGGCTTTGTCACTGTCTTGGGTTTCGAAGCGAACGTCTAATGTGACGTTAGTAGTGATGGTTTTGAAATCCCAGTTGTAATCGGCACTTGGATTGACCATACCTTCGTACTTACCCGTGGTTTCGTTGTATTGAGATTGCGCTGTGATATAAGCCGCTAACGCTTCACGGTTGGTATCGGGCAGTTCAAGCACGACATGGTCGCTACCCGTACCGGCAAACTTACCACCAAAGGCGCGATAGTTATTTGAGGCGACGATAAACTCTTTCGCGGCAAATTCTTCACCTGTGATGACTTTACCGTTTTCGTCTTTATAGCTTAAATCAACGATACGGTTTGCGTTGGCATTAACAACGGCGCAATCGCGGTCAAACTTGTTCGGTTGAGTGACATCAATTTTGTAAGTTAAGCCATCGAGTACGTCGAAGTTATAGGTTGGATGGCCATCCCAGTTGATTAACTCTTGTGGGGTGGTTTTTGCGGGGTCGATTTGATTGAACTGGTTGGCTGAGCACTCAAGCCAATCTTTCAATTCGGCGCCCGTTGCTTTGACTGCCACCATAGTATTGGGATACAGGTACAGATCGGCGGCGTTTTTGAAGGTCAGTGGACCTTTATCGACTTGCACAAATTGATCGGCATCGCTGGTTGTACCGTGGCGACCGCCCGCTTTAAAAGGTGCAGAGGCTGACAGTACTGGCAGCCCTTTTAATGCTGCAGGTAATTTCGCTTTCACGTTAGCGATTTGCGCATCGGAAACGATTTGTACCGTTGGATCGTCCTGCACTAAGGTAAGGAAGCTATACATGTCCGCCGCGGCGACACCGATAGGTTCATCCACAAAGGCGAGGGTACCTTGGTGCTCGGCTGCGACTGCATCGTGAATAGCAGCATCCGCTTCAACTAATGGGGCTTTATTTGCGCCATCATAGATAGGGCGAGCTTGCGTTTTGGCACTAAGGACATGCCACTTGTCATCTCTACGTTCGAGTTTAAAGTCAACCACCCCTAAGTTATCACCCCAACGACCTGGCATCACTGCGGGGACGCCGTTCAGTAGGCCTTTAGTGACATCGGTATTGGGTAAGTCAGCATACTTAGCATCTGGGAAGATAGAGTGGCTGTGGCCGAATAGAATCGCATCGATACCGTCAACATAAGTCAAAGCGTAAGTGGCGTTTTCAGCCATAGGATCGCCAGGATTTTCCGTCGAACCAATGCCAGAGTGTGGAATGGCGATAATGATATCGGCCCCTTTGGCTTTCATTTCGGGAACATATTTTTTCGCGGTGGTAACGATATCTTCAACCGTCACTTTTCCCGTCAGATTTTGTTTATCCCACAATAGAATTTGCGGTGGCACAAAACCAATATAACCAATGTTAATGGTTTGATTATTGCCTTCGCTGTCGATAATAATTTTTTGTTTGATGATATAAGGGGTGAATAAATGCTCACCTTTTTTAACTTCTTTCCAGCAACCATTATCGTCGGCGCAATAAACGTTTGAGTTGATATAAGGGAAATCTGCACCACTAATGGATTTATTTAAGAAATCTAAACCATAGTTAAATTCATGATTACCGATATTGCCGACTTCATAATCTAATAGGTTCATGGCTTTATATGCAGGGTGAACATCGCCCATTTGCAGGCCAACTTTGGCCATATAATCGCCCATAGGGCTACCTTGCAGCAGATCGCCGTTATCAACGAGGACGCTATTCTTGGCTTCGCTGCGTGCAGCGTGGATCAAGCTTGCAGTGCGGGCAAGACCGATAGTCGGATCGTCTTTACCACTGTAGTAGTTGAAATCCATGATATTTGTGTGTAGATCTGTGGTTTCGAGTACCCGTAAATCGGCTTGAACGACTTTGTCGTCATCAGAATTACAGGCGCTGACACCAAGGGCGGCAGTGATCATCACTGCGAGTATTTTCTTATTTAACATAGTTATCTCTATTTATATTTATTTGACCCCAACGCATGTTCCGTCAAGAGCATGCCCATCATCCCGTTAATTCAGCGTCATTTAACTGTTAGGTTAATTTGTCGCTAAGTTAACGAGCGGGAATTATAAAGACATTTGATGATCTGAATGTGACATTAATCGGAGAAAAGCTGTTTCAAATTGTGACTCAGAGTGCGTCTGCCTAAATAATGAGCCATTTGGCCTGTGTATTTGTTACATTGAGGTTTAAATAAGCACAGCAAAAAGTTTATTAAGAAGAATTAATATTTGTTATAGAAACGGTGTTTTATTTGCTTATGCTGCTTTCTATGTTGAGAATATTTGGCTTAAAAAATCCAATTGGATTGTTTTAAATAATTCTTTTTACATTGAATTTTAGCTAATCCTCATCATTTCTGCTTGCAAGCGCTTAACACTGATTGCTGCGCCTTAGGTGTAGCTAAGCGTTGGCATAGGCACATATAGACTCGAAATACACATAAAGTGATACAAATTAGCGCCGCAGTGGTGGGGTAAAACTTGGCTGAAATGCGCGTAACTTGTTAAGGTAGTTCATCGAAATTGACGACCGTAGCAACAAGCGTTCGTTGACTCAGACTGTTTTAAACTGAAAGCCAAAATCCGTTAGCGCGCACCTTTCACCTTAAAAATACAAACGAAAGGGCAGCAACATCCAAGGGAGTTAATATGCGTAAGTCCGTTATTACCACAGCCGTGGCCGCGGCTTTGTTACTTGGCGCTTGTTCAGACAAGCCAGCCGCCAGTGCCAATGAAGCTAAAAATGCCGTAGCGACTCAAACCGCTGCTAAAGCGCAAGCAACCAACGTGTTGCTGAGCAAGAGTCCACTGCAGGATCAAGCGCCACAATTTAACCTTATCCATACTGCAGATTATGCTCCTGCCTTCGAGCAAGGCATTAAAGCCCATGATGCTGAAATCGCTGCCATTGTGAATAACAAGCAAGCGGCCAGTTTTGACAACACCATTCTGGCGATGGAAACCTCAGGTGAATTATTAACGCGGGTGTCGCGGACCTTCTTTAATCTCGCCGGTCTGATTTCTGATGATGATTTCCAGAAAACCGAAGCAGATCTTGCACCTAAGCTATCTGCCCATCGTGATAATATTTATCTCGATCCGACGTTATTTGCCCGTGTTGAAGCGGTATATCAACAAAAGAGCAGCTTAAATGCGGAAGATCAGCGTCTAGTTGAATACTACTATGAGCAGTTTGTTCGCGCTGGCGCGAAATTGTCGGCTGAAGATAAAACTAAGATGCGCGACTTTAACGCCGAGCTTGCAACCTTAGCGACGGACTTTTCACAAAACAGCTTAAAATCATTTAAAGATGATGTGATTGTTGTGACTGATAAAGCCAAGTTAGCCGGTTTATCTGACAGCGAAATCGCCACCTTAGCCGCTGCCGCCAAAGCTGCTGGAAAAGAGGGCTATTTGATTACCTTAGTGAACACGACTCGCCAGCCTGTGCTTTCTAGCCTGAGCAACCGTGAACTACGCCAAAAAGTGTGGGAAACTTCGGCGCACAGAGCTGTTGCAACCAATGGCCCATTGATTGTTAAAATGGCGCAAATTCGGGCTAAAAAAGCCAACTTATTGGGATTCGATACTTGGGCATCCTATGCGGTTGCCGATCAAATGGCGAAAACCCCAGCCGCTGTGTATGAAATCCTCGACGATTTAGCACCAAAAGCCTTAGCACGTGCCAAAGTAGAAGCGGCTGATATTCAAGCTGAAATCAAAAAGGCGGGCGGTGATTTCGAACTGCAACCTTGGGATTGGGCTTATTACGCCGACAAAGTGCGTAAAGAGAAATACGATCTCGACGAAAGCAGCATCAAGCCTTATTTCGAGTTTAATACTGTGCTGCAAGACGGGCTGTTTTTCGCGATGCATAAATTGTATGGCATCAGCTTAAAAGCGCGTACCGATTTACCCGTGTGGAATCCCGATGTTTTAGCCTTTGAAGTCTTTGATAAAGACAACAGCTCTATTGGCTTATTCTACCTTGACCCTTATGCCCGTGAAGGCAAAGGCGGCGGCGCGTGGATGGATGAGTTCGTCACCCAAAGCGGTCTGCTTGGCACTAAGCCCGTTGTTTATAACGCGCTGAATATTCCTAAGCCAGCCGATGGCCCAACGTTAATGACCTTCGATGAAGTGACCACTATGTTCCATGAAATGGGTCATGCGGTTCACGGTTTATTCTCGCAGGTGAAATACCCAAGCGTGGCTGGCACATCAACCGCACGTGACTTTGTTGAGTTCCCATCCCAGGTTAACGAAGATTGGAATATCGACCCAGCTGTGATTGCTAACTATGCCAAACACTACAAAACGGGTGAGCCAATTCCTAAGGCACTGCTCGATAAAATCTTAGCCTCAAATAAGTTTGGCCAAGGTTTTGATACCGTTGAGTATCTGTCGGCTGCCTTGTTAGATATGGAATGGCACTCTATCAGCGCCGATACTCAAATTAGCGATGTAGAGAAGTTTGAACACCAAGTGTTAGCTAAACACGGCCTCGATTTTGCGCCAATTCCCCCGCGTTATAAGTCGAGCTACTTCAGCCATGCCTTCTCCGGTGGTTATTCAGCTGGATATTACGCGTATTTGTGGACCGAAGTGTTTGCCGCCGATGCCTTTGCCTATATGGGCGAGCATGGTGGATTAAAAGCCGATAATGGTGACAAATTCCGTAAGGAAGTCTTATCTAAAGGTAACAGTGAAGATCTCATGCAAGATTACATTCACTTTACCGGTAAAAAACCGACAACAGATGCACTGTTAAAGCGCCGCGGTTTAGTCGACTAATCGATTCGTTGTAAAAAGGCCCAAAGGCTTGTTAGGGAAACCTAGCAAGCCTTTTTATTGATGTCGGGGCGGATTTATTCATCATTTTTTCAAGACAGGAAGTTAGAGGATGGGGAAATCTACCGATAACGCGCTAATCACAGTTCCAAAATAGTTTGTTGAAATGTTGGTGAAAGGCAGCATTGAACCACTTTATTATCTTAATCAAATGTTTATATTTGATTTTCACGCATAAAGTTAGCAATAGTGTCCTCCTTACGTTGACTCTCTAATAGCCACTCAATCCTCCATTCTGTTAGGCGCTCACCCGTTTTATGAATGAATTTTCCAGCTTCAGGTTCATCAATCCATTCAAGCTGTTTAACAAGTACTAAAGGCGATTCAGAACCGTCAGTTTCATTTGAAAATTTAAGTGCTTCATTATAAGTATGAAATGCGTAATAGTAGATTTCACCATCAAATTCATCTGGAGCACCTTGCCAAGGGCGACACCAAACACGATATTCTAGGACTTGATCATAAAAATAACCGCCGCCTGATTTTGTTTCAGCTGGATACTCTCCAATCCTATTCTCATCGATTGAATCAGGTTACATAGACAATTCCTCAATGGAATATAACGCCATATGCAACAGCGGATAAGGTTTACCCTGTCCATCAACGGGTGAGCGACCCGTTACTGAAAAACCAATATGTTGGTAAAAACCTAATGCTTGTTGATTCTGCTCATTAACATCCACCTTTGTGGCTCCCAGTTCTTTAATGGCATGTGTCGCTAGCATCGAACCAATCCCTTTTCCGCGCGCGTCAGGTGAGATGAACAGCATTTCAATATTGCCATCATGTACGCCGCAGAATCCGAATATTTCTCCATTGTCATTTTTAGCGCACTTTAAGTGAACGGCATCAAAATACTGTTCGAGGATCAGCGGCTTTAATTGTTGTAGATCTTCTTCTGCTAAAAAGTCATGGGTTGCTCTTACCGAGGCTTCCCAAATATCGAGCAGACTAAGATGATCTGCTTTTTCTACCATCTCAATATTCATCATATAACTCTATTGAAGATTTAATGTCGCCTAAGCGGTGAATTAAAGTGGGTTAACATGTGAAGCGGAAACGTACCAACCTTTACGAATCCGCCTTTAAAAAGGATATGATTACGGATGAGATCCGCAGTAACCTTGTCGACAATTATGATAGAAAAGTTATGTTTTTCAAAATTTATCTGACATCGACACCTAATTGCTTATCGTCACCCATTATATTTTTTTGGTTATATTATGGCGTGTTGTTAATGTTTTCTAATGATAAATATACTTAAACTAATATTAGATAATAGAGCTTGTATTTACTGTGCTTACTTAAATATTCGTTTTGCTAAGCTTTGTCTAAACACGATTGGATCCTTGCGTAGAGTTTCGTAAAAGGCAAGGAAGGTTAGATATTTAGCAGACGACATTAACCAGTTCGCTAATAACGGAAAAATAACAAAGCAGAGAAAAATCCAGGTTTGTTTGTGTTCAAGTACTAATAAAAACAGTAAGTAACAAATGAGTTGAAAATAGACGTTTATTTTATTGATTTTAACTGCTCGAGGTCTACCTCGTATAATTAATACGTTTGGTATAACAATACTCAGGGTCATGATCACTATACTTGATGCGAAAAGGATACCAAACTCTTCGTGTGTTAATTTACCGAATAGCGTTTCAATCGTAAGGAAAAGTAAAGGGCCGATCGCTCCCGCGCCAAACATAAGGAACATGATGACTGCAATACCAACGACAAACACGCCGATAGATAAGTCATGTTTCTCAAAAAAATTATCTGACATAGACTCTGAATTCCTTATAGCTGACTATTGTTAGGTTGTTGATTTTTCTACCTGTACGCCTTATTGCTAAGGTTAAGGTTAAGGCTAAAGCTAAAGCTGGTACTTACTGTATCTTTACATTCTCGTAATATTAATCGAATGGGATATTAGTGGCATAAAGGAATCATAGGGAATATTCATAGTCTATAAAAACCACTTCGGCACCAATTGTATTTGGGTCAGCATCCAGAGCTTTGAATATTCGAGTGGTATTGAGTTCGTTCTGTCATCGCAGTGTGAGCAGTTTTTCTTTATTTGCTTGAAATGGAGAGCTTAGTAGGGCATTAGACATAATCATTTCCATTGATAATTTTAAAAATATCCTTATATGCGGCAACACAGTACTAAAATATTGAGCCAATTAATAGGTTATTGTAGAAGTTGCTGAATAAAATTATAAGAAAACGGGAGCCGAAGCTCCCGTTGTTTATCTTGCCTTTGGCAAATGATTGGCGATGTTACTCGGCCAGTAATCCGCGGCTACGCAGCAGCGGCTCTATGCCGGCTTCTTTACCGCGGAAGTTTTTATACATCAGCATAGGATCATCGCTGCCACCTTTCGACAGGATATTATTACGGAAGGAGTCCGCAGTAGCCTTGTCGAAAATGCCGTTTTCTTTAAAGGCTTCGAAAGCATCCGCGCCTAAAATATCCGACCACAGGTAGCTGTAGTAGCCTGCTGAATAACCGCCCGCGAAAATATGCGAGAAATAAGTGCTGCGATAGCGTGGGCTTATTTCTTCAATCAGTCCCATTGCCGCTAACGAGTCCGCTTCAAACTTGGCCGCATCCTTTGGCGTGGTGTCGGTTAATGTGTGCCAATCTAAATCGAGCTTAGTGGCCGCCATGTATTCAACGGTGGCAAAGCCTTGGTTGAACTTGCTGGCCGCTTGGATTTTCTTCACTAGCTCTTGCGGGATCACTTCGCCGGTTTTGTAGTGCTTGGCAAATTGGGCTAACACTTCTGGCTGAGTCATCCAGTTTTCATTCACTTGCGATGGGAACTCAACGTAATCGCGAGGTACGGCGGTGCCACCCTGTGAGCGATATTCCACGTTTGATAACATGCCGTGTAGGGCGTGGCCAAATTCGTGGAATAGGGTGCTGGCTTCATCGAAGGTCAGCAGCGCTGGCTCACTGCCCGCTGGGCGAGGGTAGTTCAATACGTTAACAATAATAGGTTTAGAATCAACGCCATTCATATGGTATTGCTTGCGGAAGGAGTTCATCCAAGCGCCGCCACGTTTGCTGTCGCGGGTGAAATAGTCACCCATAAAGATGGCCATCAGCTTGCCGTCTTTATCGTAAACTTCCCAAGTACGGACTTCTGCATTGTATTTGGGTAAGTCGGTACGCTCTTTAAAGGTCAAACCGTATAAACGATTAGCCGTGTAGAACACGCCTTTTAATGTACTGTCGAGGGAGAAATACGGGCGGGTTTGTTGCTCGTTAAAGCTGTACTTAGCGACACGAATTTTGTCGGCATAGTAATCCCAGTCCCACGCTTGCAGCTTAAATTTTCCACCTTGCGCGTCAATCATGGCTTGCATATCAGCCACTTCGTTTTTGGCTTGGGCTAATGCCGCTGGCCATACCTTGTTGAGTAAGCCATAGACGTTTTCTGGCGTTTTAGCTGTGCGTTCTTCTAACACGAAATCGGCATGGGTTTTATAGCCCATCAGTTGAGCACGTTCAGCACGCAGGGCGGCAATCTTCGCGAGGATAATCTTGTTATCGTTGGCGTTATTGTTGTTACCGCGCTCGATATAGCCTTTATAGAGTTTTTCACGTAACTGGCGGTTATCGGCATAGGTTAAAAACGGCGTGATAGAAGGGCGAGAAGTGGTAAATACCCACTTGCCTTCATGGCCACGTTTTTTCGCAGTTTCAAAAGCGGTCGCAATCACATCAGCGGGTAAACCTGCGAGATCGGCTTTGCTATCAACCACTAATTCGAAGGCATTGGTTTCGGCTAATAGATTGTCACCAAAGGCTAAATTGAGTTTACCGATTTCTTCGTTCAATGCGCGCAGTTTGGTTTTATCTTGTTCGCTTAAGTTAGCGCCGCCACGGGTGAAAGATTTATAGGTATCTTCCAACAATTTGGCTTGGGCCGTGCTGAGTTTTAGGCTGTCTTTCGCGTCGTGAACGGCTTTGACTTTTTGAAACAGTTTGTCATTGAGCAGGATATCGTCTTCGGCCGACGATAGCATGGGCGACACTTCTTTTGAGAGTGCTTGCAATGCTGGCGTAGTATCGGCGCCTGTCAGGTTAAAGAAGACGTTAGAAACGCGTGTCACTAGATCGCCAGAAAACTCCATGGCTTCAATGGTATTGGCGAAGGTGGGTTTGGCTTTATTATCAACAATCGCTTGAATTTGCTCGTGTTGCTGAGCTACGCCCGCTTTAAAGGCTGGGAGGAAGTGCTCTGGCTTGATCTTATCAAAGGCCGGAATCTCCATAAACGTATCATAGGGTTTGAAGAATGGATTGGTCGCATTCTGACTGATAATCTGCGCTGACACGGCATTGGGTGCTGCGTTTGCTTGAACACTGGCTTCGGGTTGTTGTGTGCTACAAGCGCCCAAAGTTAAGGCTAAAGCGATAGCACTTAGCGTGAGCTTAGCCGTGCGGGCTTGCGGTTTAAGGGTTAGTCCCTTCATTATTTGTTCCCCGTTAGGTCGATTATTGTTATGGGTGATTGTTTGATGATGGCCATGGATTTCAGCAAAAATTGAAGTCTACGCGCGGCTAAAACCATTAATTTATCTTAATGTGACTGTTTAACATGTATCGGACTAGGGGTTCCATTGATTTTGTGTTTAGTTTGTAACAAATGTTTTGTTTCAGGCTTTTAAGCAAAATAATATGGCAAACTGGCTGAGGCTTGTTATCGGGTCTCGGTGCGCTTTATTGGCAACATCATTGGTCAAGGCTGTAGTCGAAGATAATAGCCGCAAACACGTCGCAGATGACTGGTATAAGCAACACGTTGCAGTAAACCAGCTTAATCCATTTTCAACCGTCTCTTGCAGTACGGTCCTAAAACACGAATAACAATAATAGGATCTTCTATGTCTCAATCTGGTATTCAACATGCTCGCGTGCGTCGAGCGTTATCTTTGGCATTACTGACTGCGTCCAGCTGGGTTATGCCGCAGTGTATTGCAGCGCCAGCAACAACAGCGGCTCAAACAAACGTCCCCCAGTTAAGCCAAAATGCACTAAAGGTCGCCGATTATGCGGTCGCAAAATACGATGCGGCTATGGTGCAGAGTTTGACTCAGTTGGTGAGTTTTAATACCCAAGCGGTTGAAGGGCAAACGCCAGATACCAATCCCGCCTTTGTAGGCTTTAAGTCGAGTTTGAAGCAACTCAGTCAGGAGCTCGGTTTAGATTATGCCGATCATGGCTATGTGGTGTTGATTGGCTTAGATGCCAATTCGGCTGTAAACAATGAATCTAAAAAGTTAGGCATAGTCACTCACGGCGATGTGCAACCTGCTAATCCTGCCTTGTGGGCGCAGAGCCCTTATCTGCTTGATACTCAATCGGAATCGGGCAAACTGATTGGCCGCGGCACAGAGGACGACAAGGGTGCCATTGTCACCGCCATGTATGCGATGAAGGCGATTAAAGATAAACACATTAAGCGAGATAGACGTATTGAACTCTTGGTTTATCTTGCTGAAGAGTCCGACTGGGAACCACTGAAAACCTTTTTAGCCAGCTACACGCCAGCGGACATGAACATTACTATTGATGCCGAATACCCCGTGGTTACCGCCGAGAAAGGTTGGAGTAAGATTACCTTTACTGTGCCCAATATTACGATCTCCAATATAGAAGCGAAAGCAGAGGCTTCAACTCAAGCGCCCACGTTAACGGCTTTCTCTGGTGGCTATTTTGCCAGCCAAGTACCGCAGCAGGCCAAGGCGGAAATTGAGGCGGTTTCACCCGCATTACTGACAAAGTTACAGACCAGAGCCGCTGCGCAGCAGGGGATGAAATATCGTTTTGAAAACCATTGCGTCGATAAGCTGTGTAACTTACATATCTTTGCCGACGGTAAAGCCGCCCATTCATCCACTCCTGAAGATGGAGTGAATGCCGTGACGCATTTAGCGGCATTATTAAGTCCCGAGTTGAATGATAAACCTTGGCCGCAAACCAGCGCCTCCTTAACCGTTGCCGCCATGAACGAGCTGGTGGGTTTAGGCATTTACGCCGAGCAGTTTGGTGACTTAGCTTATAAAGATGATTTTATGGGACCGCTGACCTTAGCCCCAACTGTGGTGGTGCAAACTCAGAAGGGCACTGAGGTGACCATTAACTTGCGTCGTCCCGTCGGCAAAACACCAGAGTTACTCACTCAGCAAGCCCGTGAAGCCTTAGCCCTGTGGCAGGATAAACACCAAGTGCAGCTTGCTGATATCGAAAGTTATTGGGGCGAGCCTATGGTGATGAAAGGTGCGCCACAGCAACAAACCCTACTTGATGTTTTTGCCCACTTCACTGGCATAGTCGACCCTAAACCCGTTGCAATCGGCGGCTCAACCAACAGTAAATTATTCCCCAATGCCTTAAGTTTTGGCCCTGCCATGCCGGGCGTGGAATACACTGGCCATACCGAAAAAGAGTTCATCACCCATAAGCAATTTATGCTGAATCTAAAAATGTACACCGCAGCGTTTATCGAGCTATCGGCGGTGAAATAGTGCTCTTTGTTAAAGTGATGGTGCAATGGCATAAAAGTGTAGGGGAGCAATAAAGTTTCTTACTATGACGGGTTGATGTAGGAAAAGCATCTTACACACATAAATAAATCTGGAAAACAATTATTCACTGACTGTACTGTGTATGGTCAGTGGTTTTCTGGGGGATTTATGTATCTCATACAATCGAGCGACGTGTACAAGCAGACTGAGTCATCGGTCATTGATAGCAGCTATCAATGTAGCCCTGTAGCGGGAAATATTGGCTCACTACCGACGTTGTTTAATCAAGATGGTTCATTCAACCACGAAGCGAATAGCTACCTCTTTTACCAGAAAGCCATCAAGGCCGCGAAAGACCTTTCTCCATGCTCTCAAGCATTGATGGCGTACTACCAATTCCTTGAAGACAACAACCTCCGTTGGGATCACTTTCTGCCTGTTAAACGATTAAAGCCAACCTACCTCTTTCGTTCGCATTTGCTTAAACAAATCAAGAATGGGGACTTAGCGTACAGCACAGCAAGCGTGCGAATGAACCAGATTGTTAACTACTACAAATGGTTAATGCATGATGATTACTTGAAGATCAAAAACGAGAAAGAGGCTCCATTCAAAGTAGAGTTTGTCTCCATTCAAAGCACAGGGATGCTGGCACATATTTCACCAACATTTAGCATACAGACCAGTGATCTACGAATTAAAGTGCCGAGGGATAGTAGCAGTAAGAACATAAGGCCGCTCACACCCCTGAGTAATGATTCGCTGGACATATTGACCTCGCATCTGCCTCAAGCATCCATTGAACTACGCCTTCAAGTGCTGCTTTCTATTGATACCGGAATGCGGATCAACGAAATCGCCACACTCACCCTTGATGCATTAAAGACTGCCATACGACTTGCTGAAAGTGAGCACCGCTATGAACTGATAATTTCACCGCAATTGAATGGTGTTCAAACCAAATATGCCAAGCGAAGAACCATTGAAATATCAGCCGAACTATTAACTCAGTTAGATTATTACCGCACCTCCGAGCGGCGCTTACAGCGTGTGAAAAAGCTCAATAATAAACTGGATAATTTATTTGAATTGGCATTAGGGCTAAAGCAGGAAGCTGTTGATGCGCTGGAGCGCTGTGAGCGCCACGAACCTCTGTTTGTCAGTGAACAAGGTAATCCGGTAACCGCAAAATCAATCGAAGCAAGGTGGTCAGAGTTACGCAGCGTAATTAAAAAGTCACACCCTACCTTCATCCACCGTTTCCACGATTTTCGCTCAACCTATGGCACTTATCGCCTCAGCGACTTACTCGAAGCCGGACTCCTTGATCTTGAGTGTATGGAACTGTTGATGGCGTGGATGGGACATAAAAATGAATCGACCACCTGGAAGTATTTGCGCTTTCTAAGACGGAAAAAGGCTTTCAAGGTCAAGTTTGGCATCCTCGATAACATTATGCACAGCGCATTACATGACGAACATGGACGTGAAAATGAGTAAAGTGGAATATCTCAGCGGTTGGCAGCCAGAGTTGTGTATTCAATTAGACATATATGGCATTCAAAAAGCGGACTTTAACCGTTTTCTGGTCAAGCACTTTCCCTCTACGCAGTTATTGCAACAAGGCGGACAATTTGAAGATGCTGACCGAGAGAGCGTTATTCTTCAGTTAAAACAGAGTTTTGATAAAACTATTGAAGAAGGCGGCAGCCATCACTCCCTGTACAAGATCTTTTCTATCACATCCTTATATCTCAGGTGGTGCGATAAGCAGAGTGTCAACGCATTCACCAAATGCTCTGTTGAAGGCTATATGTCTCACCATAATGACCGAGTAATGTTGGGTTTGATGAAAAGCTCGACCTATGCGCAGATACGCGGACAAATGAGTATCCTGTTTATCAAATACCTTGACTTGTCGTTTCATTACTTTGATAACGTGGTGGTCAGAGGTTACAGCGATACAAAGCCCTACGAAGCTTACACCCGTAGCGATTTAAATCAACTGCTTCCGTTTTTCCGACAAGTCTTTAAGCAGACGCACAAGCAATTTATTGCATTCCCAGAAAAACATTTTGATGCCTACAAGAACGTGCACACCATGACCTTTCACTGGCAGGGTGAGCAATACCACTTGTGTGGCGGTGTAAGCAAGATGATGTGCGCAGGGACG
Source organism: Shewanella sp. SR1 (assembly GCF_020447145.1). Taxonomy (NCBI): domain Bacteria; kingdom Pseudomonadati; phylum Pseudomonadota; class Gammaproteobacteria; order Alteromonadales; family Shewanellaceae; genus Shewanella; species Shewanella sp. SR1. The sequence goes on from NZ_JAJAEF010000002.1 coordinate 15,538, forward strand.
TTCCTGCTAGCCTATTACACCCATAGCAATACCGGAAACTTGTTGCAACTCAGCCACCCTGACAATGCCTCAACGACACTGGGCGAGGCATGGTACACCATGCCTGCCTTTAAACGCCGCGCATTTAAAACGATTCAGGTGGAAATATGTGGTCATGAGTTGGATATACCCAAATACGCCTTGGACTTTTTCGATAAGTTACGTGAAGCATCTATGCTGATTGATACGGGTGATCATGCCACCCTGCTGCAAACGATCGTTACCAATAAGGTACAGCCAATCAATCCTTCTACACTCCGTGCCTTTGCTGACTGGATGGAAAAACACTTTTCATTTACTGATCAAACGAGTCGTCGATTGCGTCCGGTGATAAGCCGCTTTCGCGAAACTGGAGCCCAGTTAACCGCGTTCCATCAGGGCGACATGGCGAACGACATCATGCTGAACAACACGCCCAACACCCGCAAGAAGCATTACAGTGAAGGTAATAGAATAACCAATAATGGCATGCTACAAGATGTAATGGCGATAAGAGAAGAGCAGGTCAAAAGCAGGGTGACCACCCCACAAGCGAGGCAGAACCTGGCAATTGATGTTCTGGTTATTGAACAAGAAAACAGCATCAAACTGCCTAACCTCAGCCGAACATCAAGCGGGTCAAGCTGTAGCAATCCGTTCGGTGAAAAGTCAGAGAAATATACCAAACAAGCTCGACGTCACGGATTAGCCAAAGAGGGGGAGCGATTAGCCTGCGCCGATTTGTTAGCTTGCTTTGGTTGCCCCGATCAGGTGATTGTTCAGTCGGTGGCAGATATCTGGTGCCTGCTCTCGTTCAAAGCATGTATCGAAGAATCGCTGTATCTGCATCTTGATGCGAGTCATTACCGCAACAACTTCGAAGCGATTATTTCATTCATCGACCAGAAAATACTACCTAACCTCCATGCCAAGGTATTCAAACAAGCCGAGACACGCCTGGATGACGATGGTCTGCATCCTGCTTGGGGCGAAGCCGATTCCATCCTCAACCTCATCCCTCGCGCCGATATGGAGATGAAATAATGCAAACCGACCATCTGTATGAAGCCAACTTTCCAGCACAGCACAAAATCCACGATACTGATGTGGCTAGGCTGTATCAAGAGCAACGTTTTGACGAGCTGGATGCCGTCATCATTTGTAAAGACACAGCGGGTGCGGTCACGGCCACCTTTAGCGATTGCGATTGGGATTGCTTTCCGTTCTCACGAAAAAAAGCAAACAACAACATCCGATTCTCAGAGTTTGAACAGGCGTCAACGCTACAGCGGGAGCTAAAACTGCTCACCTTTGGTTGGCTGTTTAATAAAAGTCCGAAACAACGAAAAGCGGCCAGTTTCCCTAGCGTTCGTACCCGTGTAGCAAATCTAAAAATCGCCTACCGTTTCCTTGCTTTTAACAATCTCACCTCTCTTGCAGCACTATCAGCACCGAGCCACTGGCAGGCGTTTACCGCGTATCTTGTCGATAAGGAATACTCACAGAGCTCCATCGAACTGTGTTTTATTGCTATCAACAAAGCTATCGAATTCGCATCATGGCATCAATTAGCGCTAGGCTTTACTGCACCGTTTAAGGTATCAGTTGAGGCAAAAAAACTCTGTGACCGACAACAGCAACAAACGCTGGTGATCCCTGAACGCTTATGTGATGCGATTTACGGTAAAGCGATTGATTTTATCGAAGAAGCCCTTCCATTTAGGACGTTAATTGCCCAAACCGAAAATGCTCTACAAGATAATTACCTTGAAGGTAAATGTACCCTCGATGAAAAGGTTACCCAAGGAGCCATGTACACATTTTTGAAAACTGATGGCGGTATTGATTACCACAAATATGGATCGGCACTGCAAGAGAATCAGCCCCACTCCGTTCTCGACATCATTGCACCATTAGCCGAAAAACTGCCGAATGTTATGTTAAACAACGGAGCTGATTTCAAACGTTACCTTGGGCAACTGATTACCAGTAGCTATATCGTGTGTGGAGGATTCAGTGGCATGCGAGACTCCGAGCTAGACAAGCTCACTTCTGACAGTTATTACAAGGACACCTTTGAAGGACGTGACTACCACATGCTGCAATCGCACACCTTTAAACTGGGCGAAAAACGCGAAACCTGGGTCACCGCCGCATCTTCCAAAAACGCTATTGAACTGATCTCCACTCTCACCGAGCGCTGGCGCTCCGAAGCCGTTTATCCTGATCCCAAGTACACGGGGTCACTCTGGATAAATCACACCGCTCGCTCAAAGCCACCAGTGTTGATAACTAACTGGAATGCCCGCTTGCAACGCTTTTGCAAGCAATTAGACATGGTGGTCAGCGAGGATGATTATCAGGAATGCCTTGAGTCAAACCCGCGTTCATTGGACAAAATAAAAGCATCGGTGACTGTTGGCCAGCCTTGGCCTTTAACCTCACACCAGTTCAGGCGCACACTGGCGTTTTATTGTATTAAGAATCGTTTTGGCACCTTAGTCGCACTGAAGCAGCAGTTTAAACACCTGTATTTAGCCATGACTGAGTGGTACACCAATGGCGGAAAGCTGGCGAGCTATCGGGACTTAATGGTAGACGAAAAGGTAAAAAACCTGCTCAATGACATCAATGCAGAATCAACGGCGAACAAGATTTTTAAGCAGTGGCATTCGGACGAAAAGCTCGCGGGAACTCACGGTAAAGCAATCATGAAAATGCGCGGCGAAATACCGAGTATCTATAGCTCTTGGGAGGTTATCTATAGGGCGGTTAAGGAGGGCAAGCTAACACTGCACGGCTCATTGCACAGCTATTGTAAAAATGGCTACAACTGCGATATGAACGGTGTTGTGGCACCACAGTTCTGCATAGATTGCGGCTCTTCCAGTAGCATCATTGACGAGCAACAGGCTAAGTGGTGGCAGAAAAAGCACCGTAGTCTAGTTGCTTATATGGAATCTGGAGAAGAAATTTCGGTAAGTGAACATAGCCACTATGTCACTCAAGTAAGAGCCGCTGAGAAGGTCATGGCTGACTTTGATATGCCCTTTGTTCCTTTTGAACCTGATTTGAAGGTAGCTAACTTATGAACAAGAGCGAAAACACACTATTGGCATTAGAAGCGGCTCTAGAACGCATTAAACAGGGGATGCCTAAACGTATTCCCGCTCACCGTAAACTTAGTGTAAGAGCTGTCGAGGAAGAAGCGAATTTAGGTAATGGTAGCGGTTATTACTACCCTGATTTTGTCGAAAAGGTTAAACGGACCAAAATTGAATTTGCGGCAGGAAAAGGTGAAATAGTCCAACCAGAGATCCAAACTGTGCGCATCAAACTCAAAGAACAAAAGCGCATCAAGGATAATTTCAAGACCAAGTATGAAACGGAGCGAGAAAAATTAGCTCTGTTTGCGGCTGCACAACATCACCTAAACGATAAGCTTGTTCAAGCAATGGCTCGTATTGATGACCTTGAATATGAGAATGCAGAGCTTCGAGAGGAAATCGCTAAGATAAAAAGAAGCCAAGTAGTACCAATCAAGTAACACCTATCTAGCCCACTGGATGTTCTTCCAAAGTGGGCTAACCACTGCTCCTCACCAAACTCGTTTTTGGACAAAAACGCGTTAGTTTTTTTACTCTAATCAGTTGGTTTCAGATTAATATTTCTATGGGGTAACGCCCAAGCTGTGGGGCGCGTGATGCGCAGCGGCACAGCGTCCCACACGAGCGCATTGTTAGGTGTTTATTTGGCATGTTCTCTCATTAGTTCCGATTCTTTATTGGAAACCCATTCAGGAAAAGGAATATTCTGATGTTGAAATATCAAACTTTTGTTCAGCCATTGATTGCCTTCATTTGTAAGTATATTCAACGAATTTTTTCCGGTTAGAATAGGTCCGTATTTGACGTTTTGTACCGCCATGGTTGAGATGAGATTCTGTAAGTTTGCCAATGCTTCTGATTTGAATAACTCAAGATCAATCATATCAACTTCAGGCAATAGCACCTTAACAGGCCCTTCCGGAAGATACCTTATGATGCAAGGCCAACTTTCAATATCCTCCCACCAAATAGCAGGTACCGGAAGTTGTTTTTGATGTTTTGAGTTTGGATGCTCGTGTAAGTATGAAATAGTTAGATCAATAAGTTCCCCGAACTCGGTGCAGCAAAAAACATGATGGTCATCACCCCAAAAGCCATTCCAACTGGCGGGGAAGGCCGAATTTTCTGGTATTTTTGAAACGCATACAGCCCACTCCATATAGTTGCTTTTATATTGAATTTCTCAAGCAAAGCAACTAGAGCTAATGAAGATTGCAAACATTTCATTGACCGCTCATTTGAATAATGAGCTGCTAGCGCGTCATCGAGCGAGAGAAGCACTAAACGCTTAACGAAAGATGGTGTTTTGCGCTCCTTCTTTGCTTTATTTATTTGCGATTTTAAGAACGACTCTTTGATCATCTCAGGCATCCATTTCAAGCACCTAGCGTCTTAGTATAGTACGTCTATTAAGGTATAATTTTGCATTATTTTCAAGCATTCGATTATTTCCGTTCAAGATGAATATATCAGTAACTTTGATTCCAATTAAAATGAATAGGAGTTTGCGAGTAAAAATTATACAATACATTGATGGCGCACTGTTAAATAAACATATATTTTATGAATTTTACATAGAAATTATTTTTATTTAGCACTTAATTTTCGTTTCAGTTAGTGATTTTTTCAAAAAATTTAATCAGATGCTGTTTAATGTAAAGTAATGCCGTTCAAAAATATTTCTTAAAGGATTAATTTATGTATATAAAATTCATATTATTAGCAGGGATGATAACTCTTGCTGGGTGTTCAACTACACCGACAGAAACTTCAGCACAAGTTACCGAGTATAAAAGCATTGATGAAATGAAAAAATACGCAACTTGTGAAGCAATTGACGCAGTAAATGACACTTATGATGTGACTCTACACTCCCCTTGGGGAAGAAAACGAGCAGCTCATATCCGCTTAAAGGATGCAGCTTACTCTAGAGGAGCTAACGCAGTGATAATGACATCAAATAATTATGGAGTAATTACTGATCAAGTTCAGGGGGTTGCTTATAAGTGTGTTTATGGAGGTGGTGCAGGATAAAGTTCGGCTGTTTTTTGAACTCGCAGAACTGCTGACTCTAAGACACAAACAGATTCAACGGTACGATTAGCTTATTTTCAAAGTTCAATGGTGTAACGGTTGCCATTATTACATACGATCATTAAATGACCATCATAAGTACAATATCGAGGAACTGGACCAGATTTATAGTACGAAGATTGAAAAAAAGTCATTACTCTTGACAACTCGTCTGACCAAATAGCTTTGAGGACCTTGACTTCATGCTCAGTTAAATCTCTACTTTTTAAGCAAGAGTCTAGCTCTACGTAAAACTCAAATTCTTCTCTATTTACAGTGCTTTCATCAAAGCAAGGCAAATTTAATTTATAACGCTCTTGCTCTATTTTTAAGAACTCAACTTCAAGTTGACCAATTTTAACTTGCTTAGTACTTTCTTGCACACTGCGCCAAATATAGATTGAACCTAGGCCAACAAGAGCACAAGTAGCAACAACCAAAGTAATTTGAAAATATTTAACTAACACAAATAAATTAAAGTCCAATAGTTTATTGATGAGTTCTTTTAAAGTTAACGACTTCATTTTAAATGAATTTCCCAAGTATTTCGCTGAATTGAGTTTAAATATAACATTTACATAACGATTTTCTTAATGAAGAGGGACTATATTCACTGAAAGATTGATAGCGGCTCACAATCCTAACCAGAAAACACAATCCTAACCAGAAAACAGGTCAGGTGTAAATGAACAGTCCTGTGCGAAGCCGCATATAGGTTGTAGCTGAAGACTAGACATCTCCGGCTACCCGATTAGGTAAATCATTTCGACCAAAATTCATTTGCTACAAACTCATGATGCTTCAAAGAACTCTGACTATCAAAGTGAGCTTTAGTGAACAAAGAATACAACGAAAATATTATGTCATGTGACTGTTCAACAATGTCAGCAGCATCAGAATAGACCAAGCCAAAATCTGTAGCTTCAAAAGCTCTTCGACCAGCGGATTCAGTTGATTGAAACTGTTTATGCGAGATCATTTTGTTGCGAGCATTATTTACTCGAACTCCAAGTTCAGAAGTAACTAGAATTCGGTATTTTTCAATCGCTACTTCAGCCATATAATCAAAGGCACTCATTTTTCGACTTGCTTCTTCCACACGCAAAAACTCGACAGATCCATCTGAAACAGAGCCATTTAATGAGACGATATTTAAATCCTTGGTGTCTGAAAACCATTTTTTAAGTTGACTTTTAAAATTAGTATCTTCCAATGCTTTTATAACATTATGTACGCTAGCCACTTTAGGCTGAGTATCAAACATAATTGCACGCAACTCAGACAGGACGTGCATATACAATGAGAAACGCAAAGTATTTGCGCCACTGGCAGCATAAGAACCATCCCACCGTTTCAGGTGCTCTGAGTCACCAAGAAGATGAGAAAGTAGCTTTTGATTCTGGTCTGCTAAAAAGTAGGTATTCACAATACTAAAAAGCATCATTGCATTCTTATCAATTCTTTTAATTATTACGCTCATGCTTCCTCGATTTACCTAACGCCTTGCTCACCGGCGAATAAGTTAGTGCTGTTTTTGCTGCTTTTTGTTTTAGCAAAAACAGCGACAACTGTATCGAGTCCGTGTGCAGTAACTTGTTAGGCTATTGATTTAATTCAGCTTCTTTCTTTTCTTTTCTTGCAGCAAGATCCGCAGCAGTTCTATCTTTTTCTGCTTGTTTAGCTTCTTCAATTTCAAGTATTTGAGACTCTGATAACTTAAGTTTTTTAGCCGTCTTAATACTTGCATTAAGAAAGTTAGCTCCGTCAACGATGGCATTTTCAAAATTTGTGTGTTTTAAAATGGCACCTTTAAAATTAACATTTGTTAGGTTTGCACTGCCGAAATTAGCCCCCTCCAAATTTGCACCAGTAAAATCGCTTCCTGATAAATCGGCTTTGATGAAGCATGAGCGTTTTGCTGAAACAGCCGAAAAGTCACAATTAGTGAGTTTACTAAATTCGAAACGTGCGCTAAAAAACTTAAATTTACGGAAACTTTCTCCATTTTTAGTTAAATTTCTCCAATCAACCTTACTATGGTCTGGACGACTTTTACTTTTATTCCGCATAAATGATTCCTTGCGCTTGAGAGAGCCTAACATTTATATAGTGCGCATGCGCACGTATTCGGCGAAACGCGCATGCACATTTAATAAACCTATTATTTAAGCCTTACTAAAGTAAACCTATTGATTTATAAGTACTCTACCAGAGTGGAATTGGATAAACGAGCACAAAGATTTGCAAAGTGAGCATTGGTATTGATTTTGAATCGAAAGCGATCAATGACTGCTATTTATCGATTAGTAAAAGTAGGCCAACAGGCTCTTCACAGTTCTTTCCTGATTATTGCCTGTAACTAAAAAGGGGGCAAAAATGTGCTAACTCTTAATCCGCACATTCACCAAAAGAGCCAAAAAATATCAAACTATTATATAAATGATCAAACATTATTAAGAATTATCAAACTATTATATAAACGCACAGATGGCATGACTATCGAAGCCTTCCCGCTTTGGATGCAACAAGGCGGTTGGCAACGGTGTAAATCTCTACTGGAACGAGGTGAATATAACCCTTCAGCAGTCAGACGCGTAGAGATCGACAAACCCGATGGCGGTAAACGCAAACTGGGTATCCCTAACGTCATTGATCGTGTGATACAGCAAGCTATTGCTCAAATTCTCACGCCGTTGTTTGACCCTTTCTTCTCGGCTAATAGCTTCGGCTTTAGACCGAATAGGAATGCCAAACAAGCGGTCTTGCAAGTCAGAGATATCATCAAACAGAAGCGCAAATTTGCCGTCGATGTTGATCTGTCCAAGTTCTTTGATCGAGTAAATCACGACCTGTTGATGACTCAATTGAGGATCAAGGTACAGGATAAGCGTCTGCTGGCGCTTATTGGTAAATACCTGCGAGCTGGTGTGATGGTCAACGACCAATTTGAAGCAAGCTTCGAAGGCGTGCCTCAAGGCGGCCCACTCTCGCCATTACTCTCTAACATTATGTTGGACAGTCTTGATAAAGAGCTGGAAAGCCGAGGGCACAAATTCGCCCGCTACGCGGACGACTTTATCATTTTGGTAAAATCTATTCGAGCGGGAGAGCGGGTACTCAAGAGTATTACTCGCTACCTTGCCACTAAGCTAAAACTGGTTGTTAATGAACAGAAAAGCCAAGTGGTAGAGGTAGGTCAAAGCAAGTTCCTCGGTTTTACCTTTAACCGCGGGAAGATCCAGTGGCATGCTAAAACATTACACATTTTTAAACAAAAGATGAAACGCCTGACGAACCGAAATTGGGGCGTTAGCATGGGATATCAATTGTTTAAAGTACGGCAATACATGCAAGGCTGGATCAACTACTTTGGCATAGCCAACGCTTATCAAGGGTGTGTCGATTTAGACCATTGGATCCGTCGTCGAGTGCGTATGTGCTACTGGCGTCAGTGGCGAAAACCGCGGACTAAGGTACAAAACTTACTTAAACGTGGCGTCAGGATCCAAGCTGCCGTTGCTTGTGGGATCACAAGTAAAGGCCCATGGCGGAGCTCGAAAACACCAGGAATACAGCAAGCGCTGAGTAATGAGTATCTTAAGAAAGCAGGATTGTATTCACTGAGAGATGGATGGATCGCGGTTCACTATCCGAACCAGAAAGTGAGTTAGGCGTTCTAAATGAACCGCCCTGTGCGGAGCCGCATGCAGGGTGGTGTGGGGGCTGGAGGCTAGATACCTCCGGCTACCCGATTAGCTGGTAATTTCACTGAAAATTTCGACCCACTGTTTCGGATTAGCCGTGATAAAAACAAACGTTGAATCATTTGATAAAGTGATTCGAATTGCCTCAGTTGTGATCGGAATGATTCCACCACCCTTACCCACATCTTGAATCACTGACTTTATTTCATCACGCTTGATATGGTAGGGACCGAGGCCAAGCTGCTCGTTAAATGGGACAAAAACAACCTCTGTATCCGTCAACGACAGCTTACCGTCCGCCTTTGCCACACCTATTTGTACCGTTGCAAATGATGACTTTATCGGTTCTTTAAACATAGACAATCCTTTTTCTGATGAATATTCCACTTACCAGCTAACAGCTTATTGATTAGCAGCAGGATAACCTCCTGCTTTCTTGTAAGTTTCTTCGTCAAAATATCACTTGTAAGTGTTTGTTGTAAATATATTATTTAACAAAAAATACAGGTTAAATATGACAATTTAGCAGATAAAAAAGATGCATAGGTGTTTACGAGGTCTGCATAGCACTTTTATATATATTACAAACTATTGATAATAATGAGTTAATGTTTAACAGTTAGTATTATCGATGCGCCAATCCAACGATTTATGCATCTTTTTCATAGCAATTATCTCAACTTCAACTATAACTGTATATAAACAAGGGCTATCCACTTAGCACAACCAATCACTATATATTGTGGTTATCGATTTTTAATTGATTGGTACGTTATCGGCTTAGAACGCACTGCTTGTTCAAGCAACCTGTAGAATAATAATCCCCGAGAATCTGACTTTCTTCTATTGAAGCGAAATGTAAACTCATCTAAATAATAATCAAGTTGCTTAGCCTTTACCGCGCCTTGATATGTACCTAAAAGCCATCTTTTACATAATGATGAGACTCGATGTACCCCAGCCATTGTTTCATGTGCAGGTACAGATGAACCTAAATGCACTATTCGGTTATGCTTATATCCTTTCTTGCCTATTTGTTTGTATGCTTGAGAGCCATCACTACAAATTGTACTACCAGGTTCAATTACATCTTGAATGAATTGATGGATATGTTCTTTGGTTGCACTTTCCACTTGCCTTAAACGTATCCGGCCAAATCCAGAGGGTGATAGCAGCTCAACAGCGACCAAAACTACAGCCTTACGCTTACCCTGTTGATTTTTAATAGATGATTGGGGAACGACGCCACCTATTAGTGTTTCGTCAACCTCTACGATGCTGGACAGTTTAACCCTTTCAGGATCAACCATGGCATGTCTTAACTTGTGCATTAATGACCAAGCGGTTTGATAACTCCCAAGACCTAATAACCTTTGAACTCCAAGAGCGCTGACCCCATTTTTTTGATTTGTAATATACCAGACGGCAGCAAACCAACTTTTCATGGGGGTTCTTGTTTTGTCAAAAAGTGTACTTGATGTTACTGAACACTGAACACTGAACACTGAACACTGAACACTGAGAACGGCAAGCATGACATTTTAACTTGCCATTACTTAACTGATAAGGTGATTGATGGCTTGAACAGCTTGGGCATATGAATCCGTTTGGCCAACGAAGTTTGTAAAGGTAGCTAATGCAGGATTGTTCATCATGAAACCAATCAACAAATTCGCCACAACTTGTAGGGTAATCTACACCAGCTTTTAATAAATACGATGAAGTTTTCATCACTACATATTGACACTGGTGGCGCTAAATGGATAGCCCTTATATAAACACAGTATATTGGTAAGGTAACGGTTATGGGGCAATTAACATTTTTGGAGGCTATACGGACAGAGATCAGGGTACGCCATTACAGCTATCAAACAGAAAAATCCTACCTCTATTGGAACCGCTATTTCATTCGACATTGCAATATTCGTCATGGCGCTGATATAACCCCCGCTTTGATTGAACAATTTCTCTGTTTTTTAGCAGTGGAGTGCGAAGTGTCGGCGAGCACCCAGAAACAGGCTCTATGTGCCATTGTATTTGCTTGTCGCCATGTGTTAAAAATTGAGCCCAATGAGTTACAATTTCCCTATGCAAAAGCCCCTAAACGAATACCGCAGGTATTGTCTAACGAAGAAGCAAAACTGATCATCAGCAATTTGTCAGGCTACCACTATTTAATTGGTGCCATCCTATTTGGCTCAGGGCTAAGATTAAAGGAAGCCTTAAAACTTAGGGTAAAAGATATTGATCTAACCACTAAATCTATCTTTGTGTACCGAGGTAAAGGGCAAAAAGATCGAGTTTGTATGCTACCTAATGGATTGATTGATGTTCTAAAGTCACAAATGAAACAGGTAAAAAAGCTCCACGAGGCGGATTTGTCAGATGGCTTTGGACTTGCTTCATTGCCCATCTCTCTAATCAGAAAATACCGCAGTAACGCCTCTAAGTTTCATTGGCAATATCTCTTTCCTGCTAGCCGCCGCTGTATGCACCCAAGTGACAACTATGTGTGCAGACACCATATTCATCCAACGGCTTTTTCACGTGCATTAAGGCAAGCTACCACTAACTGTGGTATAGATAAGCGCGTTACCGCCCATACTTTCCGCCATTCATTTGCAACATCTTTATTACTCAAAGGCCATGACATTCGTACCATCCAAGAGTTATTGGGACACAGTGATGTCAAAACGACCGAGATATATACCCATGTGATTGGTGGCCATCATACTGGGGTCATAAGTCCTCTTGACAGTCTTTAAGGCATACTACAAAACAAGTTACTAGGGCCTTATCTTTTGCTTTCCGCATTAGTAAATATGAGGCAAACACAGAAACACAAAGTTCGAATGAGTAATTGTTCTAAATCATAATGGGGCAAAAATGTGTTCCGCCCAAAACCCACTTTTGGACAAAATGCGTTAGTACTAACGCGCCATTTAGTATGTTTCATATTCATGTTTTATGGGTAAATGTTTACCTTCGCGTAGCTCGAAAACTCCAAGGCTTGATATAATTAACATCCCTATTTATTCTTGATTCTAGTAACATTTAAATTATTAAATAACTCGTAATATTCTTTAGAGCTACAACGGCCGTCAAAAATATAAGGCGGGGTTCACTGTAGCGTCATAATTTTTCCGTTAAAGATGTTAATTGCACAATCGCCGCTTCAAAATCTAACGCCTCTGCCGCATCTGACATCATCTTCAATTCCTCTTGAACCGATCCGTTGCCTTGAAGGATATCCTTCAGATCTTGAGCCATATCTATCGCCTTTAGATTGCCTGCTTTCAAATAGCGTTTGAGTTGAGTTAACTTGAGGTTAAGTTCTTCGGTCGAAACGACTAACGGAGTTGCTGCGCTCTCCTCTGGCAACGTTGCTAATAAGCGATGAATGTCTGACAGTTCACTCATTGCCAACTGCCTTAAGTTCGAAACCAATCCCACAGACAGTGTTTCGCAACGTGCGTCTGTTCTTGCATGCGCCAGCTTAAACTCGGTCTCCAGTTTGCACACCATTTGATAAAGTGAAGATGAAGTGGTCGCTGAATTTGGTCACTTAGATAGAGGTGTAATCTGACTTTACTTCCATATTTTTGGAATTACTAAATGTATCTCAAATTATTCCTCTGTGCACTGAGTAATTAACCGAACGTAGCTCACAATGGGGCAAAAATGAGTTTGATGCTGAAAGACAATCAGCCCTCCTTCCATTGAAAGCACGCCTTAAAGAAGTGACTAATTTTCTGGGAACTGATAACATCAAAACTCAAGTTTTAGGAAAAATAGCTAAAAATTACTATTTTTCTGGAAAAGGCTAGTAAGCCTTATCACACAAACCTTTCCAGATTTATTGCTGATGCCACCTGTGTAGGTAGATTCATATCAAGTATTAAGCCAAGCATTAAGGGTTAATAGAACAATGGCGGTTAAATCTTAGATTTCCGCCATTCCAATTTGAAATGCTCGAAGCTAGTGAGTTATATCGTCAGTTGTGCTGGATTAATTGTCATTGCTTCCCCAGTGACTCGCCGCCCTTTCATTTAACAAGAAGCGCCCCTGAGGGCTCTACTAAAACACCCTGTTTTAGAAGGTCACAGTTGCAACAATGCCAATCCTCACTGACCCTTTCGCTGTTCGTTTAGCTAAAAAGCTATTGCCCCAAAGCAAGACAACTGAGTTACGCAGCATTAATTGTCATTGTTTTCCCAGTGACACGCCGTAAACTCATCCCTGAGGGCTCGACGGCGACATCCATGTCGCCAACGGTCACTGTTGCAACAATGCCAATCTTAACTAAGTCCCTAATTCATAAGTCCATTCTAAAAAGCTTTTGCCCCAAAATGAGTTAACAAGTTGCCTGTGGTGCAGTCAAAATCAGACTTTCTAACCTAGAAATTTTCATCCTTATAACTCAAATGTTGCAATTCCTACCGATGCCTAAAGGCTGGATAGGCATACAGTCATATTTAAAAAAATGACGATTTTCATCCTAATTTCTTGCATGTTTTCACATTTATGTATAAATAAATATCTTTAAAATCATTCACCTATAAAATTCATGGATTAGATAATTGGTTTGAAAAACGCATATGTGCGTTTTTCCAGATGGTGAATTTGATAGAAAACTGATAAGTTCTTTACATACATATAGTTAACCATGCGCGTTTTCACAGTCCCAACGAGATAAACACGCATGCGAACTAATAAAAAGTTAGAATTATATGGAAGATGGAGTTTAAATTGCCGGGATTAAAACTAAGATTTATTAAGCCGTGTAGAGAAACAGATAGCTCACCAAAATTAACAGTGAGCAGGGTCATTGAGAACAAAAAAAGAAAAACCGAAACATCACTTCTTCTTGATCTTAACATCCTTATAAGGATGGAGGATGTTATCTTAAAAGGGGGGAATCCTGTAGATTTAGGTTTGATGGAACTGGTTAACTTCTTAAATCAGTGTCCTCCAGAAAGTGTTTGCCTAACTCCTGGCCTAGCTTTAAGTGAAGTTCATCCCAAATTTAAAAAACAGTGCTTTGAGCTGTTCGAGGTGTTTCTATCAATATTTTGTCCTCAAATGGTAGATCACCCAACTGCTACTAGAGACTCAGAAATTGAACAAGAAGAACCAAGAAAGCTGAAATTTGATGAATTGCCAATCGGTGAGCAATATTTGCATTCAATTTCCTATTATTCCCTAATTCAAATTCATATTATAGATAGTAAGTATGGCAACCGAACAGGTCTTGAAAAATTCAATATTTATATGGATTCGGTATGCAACGATATTGATATGTTAAGTGCAGTAGAGGCAGAAATAGCTAAATATTGTTTTAGCACAAAAAAAGAGCATTACAGTCAGGAATTAAAGGATAGAATCCAAGACATAAAAGATAACTTCTTAGATCGTCATACTAACCCTAAAAAACACCTCATTAATGTTTTTAATGGAGTTCAAGACTTAAAGTATGGAAAGTCAGCTTTAATATTTTCGGAGGAATTGTTTGATGGAAAAAACCAAGAAACTTGGGTTGTTACATTGGACTCTAAGCTCTATTGGTTAAGTGAATCCATTCATCATTATCCAGTTAATGGCGAACCTCATAGTAAGTACTGCTGTATTGTACGAACTCCAGAGCAGGAGAACTGTGAATACTGGAAAAGCGTAGATGATGCCTTGTATGAAAGGCTGGATTTAAGAAAAAATGAAGGAAAGGCAGATGTCCCCTTAAGTGAAAAAGATATGGAAAATTTACATTCTATACTTCTAAACAAAGGGTTTACAGATTTTGACGAAGAGTTTAATTCTAACAAGCGCGTCAATTAGGACGCTCGCAAGCTCGCGCCTATTAAGCGGGCGTTAACCCATAGAATTTTTAATCCGAAAATGACGAGTTAGAGTTAAGGCTTTAACTCGAAAATTGTCCCAAAGCGTGCTGGGTATCTCCTTCATACAGACTGGTTACACTAGTGCCAAAAAGGTGAGCCATGGTGATTTACGAGACGACCGTCCGCCCCATGGATGGGGCGGTCGAGCATCCAAGGACGGACTAGCTGCGTGTCGGAGAGTGAATGCCATGGCAAGCCTATATGATTGAATACCTGCCAACACTTAGATCCCTGTGACTGAAATAACAGGTCACCCAGTACAATTTGCCTACACCTTCTGTCCTGAAGTGAGTTGTGTTTAGTATGATATTTTATGACTCTATTGCAGGGGCACTAAAGTAAAAAACAATGTAAATCAGCACAATAACTTTTCCACGCAATAAAAAGCCCTGCTTATACAGTGATGTATAGCAGGGCTTTTATAATCGAGAGTTTGTATTCGTTGAGCGGAAGGACAAGCTTTACTCAGGGTTTATGACCTAGTTCGAATAGGTCATAAATCCTTTTATCTCATTTACCTATCTCTCTCACTCACTCATCTCTTTACACTCATCTCTTTACACTCATCTATTTCAGTAACATTGGCATCATGGAGATGCTAGTAGCCGATGGCTTCGCTACCCGAGTGGCGTGGATCAGACGCGCCAAAAATTCCTTGTTCGGTCACCATGATTGATTGTGTACTGCCCATAGCGGACTGTACTTTCACTTTGTGGCCTTTGGCTTCGAGCAGGGAAATGGTATCGCGGTTTAAGCTGGATTCGACTCGTAGCTCATCGGGCAGCCATTGATGGTGCACCCGCGCCGCATTACTGGCTTCGGCGATGTTTAATCCATGGTCGATCACATTCATGATGATCTGCAGTGTGGTGGTGATAATGCGTGAACCGCCGGGGCTGCCAGTGACGAGGAAGGGCTTGCCATCTTTCATCACAATAGTGGGGCTCATGGAGCTCAATGGGCGCTTATTGCCTTCGACCGCATTGGCATCACCGCCGACTAAACCGTAGCCGTTTGGCACGCCGGGTTTGGCCGAGAAATCATCCATCTCGTTATTGAGCAAAATGCCAGTACCCTTGGCCACTAAACCTGAGCCGTAGCTGAAGTTTAAGGTGTAAGTGTTTGAAACTGCATTGCCCCATTTATCCACTACCGAGAAGTGAGTGGTTTGGTCGCTCTCATAGGGCGCGAGTTTACCTGGCTTGATTTCGGCGCTTGGCGTTGTCTTATTCATCGCGATTTGGCTGGCGATTTTTTGGGCGTAGTCCTTACTGGTTAAGGCTTTGACGGGCACCTTATAAAAGTCGGGATCGCCTAAGTATTCGCTGCGATCGGCATAGGCGTGCTTCATGGTTTCTGCCATCAGATGAATGGTCTGCGCCGTATTGTGGCCGAGTTTATCAATCGGGAATTGTTGCAACACATTAAGCATTTCTATGATGTGCACGCCGCCCGATGATGGCGGTGGCATAGACACAACCTCGTAGCCACGGTATTCGCCGCGCACGGGTTCGCGTTCTACAACCTTATAATTTTTAAGGTCGTCTAAAGTCATAATGCCGCCAGCGTCTTTCACCGCATTGATGAGTTTAGTGGCGGTTTCACCTTCGTAGAATCCTTTGGTGCCTTTTTCAGCGATCAGACTTAATGAATGAGCAAGCTCAGGTTGTTTAAGAATATCATCAACTTGATAGTCACTGCCGTCGGCTTTGTAGAAGATAGCGGCTGTGGTTGGCCATTGGGTCATGCGGCGTTTTAGACCTGCAAGAGATTCGGCAAGATCTGGCGTCACGCTAATGCCTTCCTGCGCCATTTTAATTGCGGGAGCAGTGACTTGGGCGAGTGTCATAGTGCCATATTTTTCAAGGGCTAAGCTCATGCCCATCACTGTACCAGGGACACCCACAGCAAGGCCGTGTTCGCGGCTCAGCTTTTCCACTGCGTCGCCATTTTCATCGAGGAAAATATCTTTTTTGGCTTTAGATGGCGCCATCTCACGGTAATCTATTGCTATAGTTTTGTTTTCTTTAGCAATATGCACCAGCATAAAACCGCCGCCACCGATATTGCCGGCACGTGGTAAAGTGACTGCCAAACTGAAGGCCACGGCCACGGCCGCATCAACGGCATTGCCGCCTTGTTTTAGGATCTCAACGCCGGTGCGACTGGCGAGTGTTTCTTGGCTGGCAACCATGCCATGCTTGGCCCACACAGGTTGTGCTGTGGCCATCTGGCTGAAAATTGACGATTCTTCGGCAAGCAGACTGGGCGATGATAGTAGGGGAAGCGCCATGGCAATGGCGAGAATAAGAGATCTAAAAGGTCTTGTTGGACGCATACTCAATCCTGAATTTATTTTCATTATGGCTATGCAATGTGCCGAGAATTAGGCTTAATTGCAACCTTGTATATTAGTTAAGATCCGTAAAGGACGAGAATTTACCCAATGAGACAGCTTATCTTGGCCTTTGCGAGCTCAATGTCGGACATATCGGCCAGTGCGTGGAATTCCGTTATGGGGGAGGCGAATCCCTTCTGTCGCCATGAATTTTTGTTGGCGCTTGAGCAGAGTCGCTCGGCTTGCGCAGCAACCGGTTGGACGCCGCGGCATTTATGCGTGTTTGATGTGGCTGACAGATTAAATGATGTCGCCAGTACCGATAAGAGCCTGTCGCCTTTGGCTGACGGTGCACTGATAAGCCGGCAAACGGCCAAGCACTTCAAGCCATTATCGCTTGTGGCGGTGATGCCCTTGTATCAAAAGTCCCACTCCTACGGCGAGTATGTGTTCGATTGGGCGTGGGCCGAAGCCTATGATCGCCATGGACTCGATTATTATCCTAAATGGGTGAATGCGATTCCTTTTACCCCAGTGCAAGGGCGAAGGATGGGCATTCATCCTGCATTCGATAGCGTTGAGCAACTGCGCGTGGCGCAATTACTGCTGCTGACATTGAATCGCCGGCTAACATCAGAGCTGTTTGCGTCAGAGCCTCGCGCGTTAGAGAAAGCTGATTCGGTTTTTTATGAGTCAGAGCTTGATGAGCCCGTAGCTGATGAATCTGATCTTGATGGGTCAGTGCAAAGCGTTAAAGAGCAGGGCGACAGCCCGATTTCTTCATGGCATAGCTTGTTCGTTACCCCAAGCCAAACACCGTTATTTGCAGGCTCGCCCAATCCACTGTTAAAACGCTTAGGTACGCAGTTTCATTGGCATAATCGCGGCTATCTGGACTTTGATGATTTTTTGGCGGGCTTTAGTTCGCGCAAACGTAAGAATATCTTGAAGGAGCGGGCGCAGTTACAGCCTTTTAATCTTAAGTTTCACTTTGTCGAAGGGGAGCATATTACTGCTTCGCAATGGCAGACGTTTATCCAATGTTATCAATTAACTTACCTTAAGCGCTCCGGTCATCGCGGCTATTTAACGCCAACCTTTTTTCAGCAGTTGGGGGCACAACTTGCTGCACAAGTTTTGCTGTTGGTGGTCGAAGATGCCAAGGGCGAGATGGTAGCAGGCGCCTTATATCTCAAAGGCGAGAATACCCAAGGGCAAAAATGCTTATATGGCCGTTATTGGGGCACCACGGTTGAGCTCGACGGCTTGCATTTTGAGGCCTGTTATTACCAAGGTATTCAATACTGTATTGAACATGGATTCCAAATGTTTGATGCGGGCGCACAGGGCGAGCATAAGGTGCTGCGCGGCTTTGAACCTGTTGAAATGTATTCCTACCATAATATCGCCCACTTAGGATTTAGGGCGGCGATTGCCGATTTTGTTGAGCAAGAAGCACAGCAAATGCAGCAATATATGGCGCAGATGCGAGCTGTTTTGCCCTACAAAAAAGAGCCCTAATAAAAGACCGAGTTAACGGGACATTATTGGGCTCTCATTTATGTCGTGCTTGTTCAACCTATGTAGTACAACCTAAGTAGTTCTATCTAAGCTGTTAATTCAAACGGTTAGCTATGAATGTTGGCTATGAATGTTAGCTCATGGCTAACCACACGCCCACGCCTATCATCAGGCTGCCTGCAATGCGGTTTAACCAGCGAATATTATCGCCGCGGCTTAGGAAAATACGCAGGCTTTTGCCGCCGCTGGCGTAGGCGAGCATAGAGGTAAACTCGGTCACCATGATAATGCTCAGCAGCGCGAGCAGCTGCGGCGCAACTTCGCGCTCGGCATTGATAAAAGGTGGCAGCAGCGACACCATAAATGCCCAACCTTTAGGATTGGCAATGGCGGTAATAAAGCCTTGGGAGATCAAGGTAACATTGCTGGCTCTGGGGTTAGTGTCGTCATCGCTTAACATGGCCATCTTGCCGCGGGCGCGCCACATTTGTACGCCGATAAAGCCTAAATAAATTCCGCCAACCCATTTAAAGATTTGAAAGACTTCGGGATAGTTGAGCATGATACTGGCAACGCCCATCACGGCGGCTGTCGCCACTAACGCTACGCCTACCAGTTCACCCAGCATCATCCACAGGGTGCGGCGCACACCTATGCTCATGCCCAAGGTCATGGCGAGCGTCATGCACATGCCCGGCGTGATAGAAACAAAGAAGAAGGTCGGGATAAACACTGCAAGTAAGGCAAAATCTGGCATGGTTTGGTCTGTCTTGGGTGAAGATGGGAAGGCCGATAGTGTAATGAAAACCGCGAGTTTAGCCAATGTGCGTCCCGTTTTTTTCGATGAGTAACTGTAACTTAGTATGTAAACAATTCATCTTTTTGGGATGTTTACTCTGTTATCACCACAAGACCTTGCTATTTATCTATCGAGTTTGCCCAGCTGATCCCCATCTTTGCGGTACAAAGTGTGCCGTATTAGCGATAGATGAGAGATTAACATTGTCATATTCTCTGTTTGTCGCTTTTGTTACTTTAGCCACTTGAGCTTGAATGCTGAGGTTTGGTAGGGTGACAGCATGAAATTAATCGCAGGGGATGCATTATGGTTGAGAGTGAAGGGATTGAAATAAAACAGACAGAGAAACAAAAAATGTTAGCGGGTCAGCCCTATAAGGCTTGGGATGATGAGTTATTGGCTGAGCGGATGCGGGCGAAATCAGTTTGCCATCAGTTTAATCTGGCCGAACCGACTCAGCTTGATGCGCGTATGGAGCATCTTCGTGGCCTGCTTGATATTCAACATTGCGCCCATATTGAGCCCAACTTCTTTTGTGACTACGGGTATAACATCCATATTGGTAAACAATTTTATGCTAATCATAATCTAACCATATTGGATGTTTGCTCTGTCTCGATTGGCGATAACGTGATGTTTGGTCCCCATGTGATGATTTCTACCGCAACGCATCCTATCGATCCCATTGCGCGGCAAACGACGGAATACGGCGCGCCAATTCAAATTGGTAATAATGTCTGGCTTGGCGGTAACGTCTCTGTGTTGCCCGGTGTGACCATTGGCGATAATTGTGTCATCGGTGCTGGCAGCGTAGTGAATAAGAGCATTCCGGCGAACTGTGTGGCGGCTGGCAACCCTTGTAAGGTTATCAAACCCATCAATGCGGCATAACGCAGGAAAGTCGATGCCGTGTGATTGGCGTCAATGCTGATAGTGATTTAGATGACGATTTAGATAGTCGTAGAAACAAAAAACGGTACGCAGTGCGTACCGTTTTTTATTAGCAGGATAAAAACTTACAGTACGCCGCGGCGCATTTGATCCCGTTCAATCGATTCAAACAGGGCAGTAAAGTTGCCTTCGCCAAAACCTAAGTTATTTTTGCGTTGGATGATTTCGATGAAAATCGGTCCGAACAGGTTTTTAGTGAAAATCTGCAGTAAATAACCGGATTCATCGCCATCCACCAAAATTTGGTGATGTTTGATGCGCTCACGATTCTCAGTCACCTGCGGTAACTTCTCAAATATGGTGTCGTAGTATTCAGGGATAATGTCTAGGCATTGGATTGAACTGCCTTCCATCGCATCCAGAGATTTTACGATATCGCGACTTCTAAAGGCTAAATGCTGCACACCTGGGCCGTTATATTCCTTCAGGTATTCATCGATTTGGTTTTTATCGCTGCCTTTACCTTCGTTGATCGGGATACAGAAGCTGCCATCGGGCGAACGCAGGGCGTAGGACACTAGCGCAGTTTGTACGCCGCTGATGTCAAAGTAGCGCACTTCAGTAAAACCAAAAATGTTTTTATAGAAGTTAGCCCAATGTTCCATTGTGCCTTTGTAGACGTTGTTGGTTAAGTGATCGACTTCGATAAAGCCTTTCTCTTGGGTGATCACTTGCTCGTCTAAGTCTTCAAAATCAGCGGCATAGATATTGTTATCTGCGCCGAAGGTGTCGATGAAATAAATCAAGCTGTCGCCAATGCCGTAAATCGCAGGATAAGGCAGATCTTTATTGGCATCATCGGCGGGTTTTGCACCCCGTTCAACGGCAACGCGATAGGCAAAGCCAGCATCTTCTACCCGCCAGCCCATAGAACAAATGGCTGGGCCGTGGGATTTAGCAAACTTAGCAGAGAAACCTTCGCGCTCAGTGTTGAGCAAAAAGTTAATGTCATTCTGTTTGTAGTACAGAATGTCTTTGTTCTTGGCTTTTTTCAGCAGTGAAAAACCAAAATCGATAAAGACTTTGTGCATAAAATCAGTATCAGGGCTGGCGAATTCAGTGAATTCGATACCTAATAAGCCCAGTGGATTTAGTTCGCTTGCCATGATGTTTTCCTCATTATTTTAGTTCAACCGCCGACACTCTTTACCCCTTTAATTTCGTTGGGATACGCAACCTTTTCGGTGCGCTGGTGGCTTAGGGCTAGTCTTCTAGCCAAGAGCGGTTGTAGTCTTTGCTCATGCAATTTTGTACATGTTCGGTTAATTTAAGTGGGGCGAATGTGTCCACCATCACTGCGTATTCATAGGTTTCTTTTTTGCCAATCGAGGCTTCAGTGCGACCCGGTTGTGGGCCGTGGGCCACACCTTTTTGATGTAGGGTCATGTAACCCGCTTCAATGCCCGTGCGGCTCATAAAGTCGCCATCGACGTAGTACAAAACTTCGTCGCTGTCGATGTTGTTGTGGTAATAAGGCGCTGGAATCGATTTCGGGTGGAAATCGTAGGGGCGCGGCACGAAGTTACAAATCACAAAGTTATGGGCAGTAAAGACTAAGTGATCAGAAGGCGGCAGATGGATTTTGCCCACTTTTGGCGCGTATTCGGTAATGTTGAATGCCCAAGGGTAAACACAGCCATCCCAACCCACTAAATCAAAGGGATGCCATTCAAGTGTGGTGAGTTGGTACTTATCGCCAAACTTACACACTAAGGGGAAGGCGCCGCGCTCAACCACAGCATCTTGCAATGTGGGCACGCGCAAATCGCGCTCGCAGTAAGGTGCCGATTCTAATAGCTGACCATACTCGTTACGGAAATGCTTAGGCACTTCCACCATAGAGAATGACTCGATAACGAAAAGTCGCACATTGCTGTAATCGTTGAATTTAAGTTGATAAGTCGTGCCGCGTGGGATCACGAGATAGTCCCACTTTTGAACCTTAATCGTGCCGTACTCGCTGTAGAGTGTGCCTTCGCCTTCGTGAACAAAAACCACTTCATCGGCATAGGCATTACGGTAAAACTTGTCGGTATCGGCGCTGACTTTGGCGGTATAAAGTGCTAAGTCATTGTTATAAAAGATCTTGTTACGGGCGCTGAAAAAATTACCTTCACGGTCGGCATCGCGGGAATCGAGTTTATAGTTTTGGACCAGTGAATCTTCCCAATTGGCACCGTGGCCTAGGCTGTAAGGTGCTACTTCCAACGCTTTGGTTGGCATGTTGTGGTGATATTTATTGGAATAAATATTGGAAAAACCATGGGTTGAGAACAACTCTTCACGGTAAAGCTCGCCGTTCTCCTTTTCAAATGCGATATGGCGCTTATGGGGGATCTGGCCTTGTTTCACATAAAATGGCA
Organism: Shewanella sp. SR1; assembly: GCF_020447145.1. NCBI lineage: Bacteria > Pseudomonadati > Pseudomonadota > Gammaproteobacteria > Alteromonadales > Shewanellaceae > Shewanella > Shewanella sp. SR1. The sequence continues at coordinate 38,306 of NZ_JAJAEF010000002.1, forward strand.
TGGTTATTCCTTCAATGTTGCGTTGCAGGATTACCTACATCGCTGGTCGTTATGCTGCAAGTTGCATTAGTGTGATCTTGTTATCAATTTAGTTGCTTGAATGAACAAAAAAAAGAATAATAAATCCGTTATCTCAATCTAAAAATTAGATGGTATTCTAATCTTTACGAATCGTAGTGTTTCCGTGACATGTTCATAAGAGCCAAGGAGTGACCATGCGCATCGATATTGATGCTTTTAATGTGCTGCAAGTGCTGGTGGAAGAGGGCAGTTTTGCCAAGGCGGCGGAGCGGTTACACAAGGCGCAATCGGCGGTGAGTTATCAAGTTAAAAAGCTAGAAGAGCACTTAGGCGTGCAGCTTTTTAGCCGTGAGCAATATCGTGCTGAGCTGACGCAAGAGGGCCGGGTGATTTTGGCCGAGGGGCGAAGATTGTTGCAACACCTTGCAAACATTGAACATCTTGCCAGCCGTTTTAGTGAAGGTTGGGAGCCAAAGTTAGAGCTAGTGATAGATGGAGCCTTGCCGATGGAGCCAATTATGACGGCTTTAAAGCGCATGGCTGAACATCAAATCCCCACTAAAATTCAGCTCAATATGGAATTTTTAGGCGGCGTACAACACAGATTCGAGCGGGATAATGCCGACTTGATGTTAGTGAAAGATTATCGCACTGGCCCCTATTATCACCCGCAACCTTTGCCAGCCATCACCAGTGTGCTGGTGGCAAGTGCTTCGCATCCTTTGTCTTTTATTCGCGAAATTAGTTTGTCGGAACTGCAGCAACACGTGGAATTGACTATCGAAGACTCTTCGCCCAATAAAAGTTACCGCGATGAAATGCAATTTGGCGGCGATAAAGTGTTTTATCTTTCAGGCTTTATCATGAAAAAGAACGCCTTGTTAAAAGGCTTAGGTTTTGGTTGGTTGCCGGACTTTTTAGTACAAGAAGAGTTGGCGAAGGGGGAGTTAGTTGAAATCGACTTTGTCGGTGGCAGCCGTTTTACCTTTATTCCACAGCTCGTCTCGACCTTAGAGCGGCCATTAGGCCGTGCGGGACAACTTTTTACCGAGTTGATATTAGAGGAGTTTGCTAAGGCTGAGCAGTTTAATGGCGTGGGTTTAGGTTGATAAGTCGCCGTTTGTCATCTTTTGATACAAGTTACCGCATAAAATAATCGCATTTTGACATTTTATGTCATAGATTAAGCGCTAGATTAACAGTGAAATTGAGCCACGATAGGTAAAGAGTCGTCCATCGTGGTCAATCTAAAGGCTAGTAACAAGGAACTGACAGTTAAGGGGAACAGTATGTCTAGACGTTGTCATGAAGTGGATTATGAAATCATCGGCCACAGTATGCAGTTGGTTGAAGTGGAGCTCGATCCTAACGAAACCGTGGTCGCCGAAGCGGGCGCGATGAACTACCTAGAGCAAGATATTAGCTTTGAGGCCAAAATGGGCGATGGTTCTGAACCTGAGTCAGGCTTTTTTGGCAAGTTGGTGGGCGCGGGTAAGCGGGCGTTAAGCGGTGAGAGCATTTTTATGACTCACTTTACCAATCAAGGCAACCAAAAGCGCAAAGTCGCCTTTGCCGCCCCTTATCCGGGCACAATCCTTGCGATCGACTTAGCCGAATATGGCGGCGAGCTTATCTGTCAAAAGGATAGTTTTTTAGCTGCGGCCTTAGGTACGCGGGTGACGATGAAATTTAATCGCCGTTTAGGCACGGGCTTTTTCGGTGGCGAAGGGTTTATTCTGCAAAGCCTACAAGGCGATGGCATGACTTTTATCCATGCGGGCGGCACCTTAGTGAAGAAAGAACTACGAGGCGAAACCTTAAGGGTTGATACAGGTTGTCTGGTTGGATTTACGCCTGGGATAGATTACGACATCGAGCGCGCTGGCTCGTTAAAGTCCATGGTATTTGGCGGTGAAGGTTTATTTTTAGCGACCCTAAAAGGCCACGGCACGGTTTGGCTGCAGAGTTTACCGTTCTCACGAATGGCGGATCGCATTATTGCCCATGCACCATCTACGGGTGGCAGTGATCGCGGTGAAGGTTCAGTGCTTGGTGGTCTTGGCCGCATGCTTGATGGGCGTTAATTGAATTGTTTTATAATAAAACTGCTTCATATTAATGTAAAAAAAAGTGACATATCGAGATTGATGATATGTCACTTTAAATGGGAGATTTTAAATTAACTCAAACAGAGTCGGTTAGAACTTATAGTTAACACCTACAGTAATGCGTTGTCCCAAAATGTCATAGTAAGCACCTTGGTTATACACACCTGGTTGGCGAGGTGGTGTTTCATCAAACATGTTGAGAATGCCCGCACGAACTTGTAGTGCATCAGTGATGTTATAGCGACTGGTTAAATCAAACGTTACATATGATGGAATATCATTATAGTTGTTTTGATTCGGTGACCAATCGTTACTTAGTACTGTGTTACTACGATAGTTCGCTGTGAGTACTGCAGAGAAATCTCCGTAGGTGTAATCAGTGGTAAAACGATGACGCCAACGTGGTCGCTCTTGCTCACCAGTTTCTTTAACTACATCTTCAGCAAAACCTGTTGAATTAAATGAACGTTCTTCAAGGTAAGTACTGAACAGACGGAAGCCCCAATCACCAAAGCTACTTTCAAACTTATAGTTAGCTTCAATATCTACACCGGAAGTAATGCTGGTTGCAGAGTTAACTGGTTTTTCATAGTAGTTGGTGATCTCATGCGTATTTGGATCACGTTCAAGCAATGGACAGAATGGGTTGTCCAGAGTACTTGATTGGTAGCAGTACTTCACAACATCTGGGCCAGTAAAACTGTTAATGACATTTTTCATGTCAAATTTCCAGTAATCAACTGTGAAGCTTAGGTTTTCAATATAACTCGGTGTGTAGACAAAACCGATAGTAATGTCATCAGCCACTTCGTTTTGTAAGTCCTCGTTTCCTACTATAAATCCTGGACGAGTTGAACCGTACCACTCTTGAGATGGTTCAAAATCGGTAGGAATGCCCTGTGCAGCACAGTTTGCCAAGACATTGTCTAGATATTCAGGATTGATTTGGTTGCGGTAGCTAGTTGCGCAATAATCCTTCATAGATCTAAATGTTTGTCCTGGTGGGCTATACAAGTCACCTATGTTGGGAGCTCTAACAGATTTTGAACGGTTTAATCTGACTCTCAAATCGTCGAAAACTGCCCAGTTTAAGCCTACTTTCCAAGCAGTATCAGAACCTGATGTCGAGTAATCCATATAACGGAAAGCTGTTTCCAATGTTAGATCTTGTACTAATGTAATGTCACTTAGTAGTGGAATTGACAATTCTGCTGAAGCTTCTGTTACATCAAACTCACCTTTAAGTGGCTGAGATTGGTTGTTGAATAGTAAGCCTTCGCGCATAGCTGGATCAGGTAAAGTGTCCGCTTGCTCTTTTCTATACTCGAGAGAGAATGCACTGGATACGAAACCTGCTGGTAATTCGAAAAGATCACCACTGACGGATGCACCTAATGCTGATTGAGTGATAGATGAACGACGAATTGCATCTGTGCTAACCCAATCATAGGCTTCTTTATCGAAAATACCGCGCCCAAATACGTTGAGTGGAAGACATCCATTATCTCGTGCACTTTCACTACGGCAAACAACATCACCATTATCGTCTTTTACAGTATCAACAGCATCGTAGAAGCGTTGTTCAAACATTTCACCGTACCATTCGGTGTCAGCTTGAACATGTCCTACTGTTGCATAGGCATCATAGGTCCAACTTTCAGAAATTTCACCTTCAAAGCCTAGTGCAACACGAGCTGTAGTGCGTTCTTGGCTGTACTTTCGATTACCAAAGTCAGATGCTAGGTAGCCAAGAGTCACTCCTGCTCCAGGTTTTGACTCACCTGCCGCAACCAAAGCTGCTGCTTCTGGTGATAGGAAACCATTATCTTCATGTAACTTGAAGTTCAAAAATGCTGGAGAACTTTCGCCATAAGCATCTGATTTGCTTAAGCTAGCTTCCATTGTCATTTTATGATTTTCATTGATGTCGTAACTCATTACTGAGAAAAAGTTAATACGATCTAGTGGCGTTTTGATGAATGAGTTTTCAGCAAAATTATAACCTTCTCCACCTAGATAATCGACACGACCAGAAGTCAGAGGAGGTAAAGCTTGTCCTAACTCCATCGGTCTTACATTGCCATTTTCATCAAATGAATAACGAGTACCTTTCGAAACAAATGTCCCTGTTTTGCTGTAGGAAGCTAAAACCTGCTGACCATATCCCCACACAACAGCTTGTGGATCATCAGGACCCGTTGCATTTTGGTTACGTACAACAATAGGCGCTTCACGAAGAAACTCTCTATCCATAAAGGATAGTTGTCCCTGACGTGCCCAACTAAGGTTAGTAACAAAATTAGCTTTACCTATTTCTGAGCCGAATGTTATTGAAGCGTATTTTTCTTCACCACCATCTTCTGTTGGCTGTGTAGTCGAAACGTCTACTGAAATGCCGTCAAAGCTTTTCTTTGTAATAATGTTCACAACACCAGCAATTGCATCAGAACCATATACTGCAGATGCACCACCAGTTGTGATTTCAATTCGCTCAACCATTGCGGTAGGTATATTGTTAAGGTCTACAGAGCCTGAGCCAGGTGCGCCTGCAACAAATCGACGACCATTAACAAGAACGAGTGTACGGTCAGAGCCTAACCCTCTTAAATCTGTATTATTCAAGCCACTAGCAAATACAGTATTATTTGTTGTTTCAGGCGATAGGCCTACTAATGTGTTAGGCATTTTATGCAATAAATCAGCAACGTTCACGACACCTGCATCAATTAATCCATCACCAGAGATAACTGTCACGGGCGTAGGAGTGAGTTCACCGATACGCTTAATTTTTGAGCCTGTAACTTCAATACGTTCAAACGTTTCAGTTTGCTCTTCAGCTTGGGCATAAACAAACGTGGAAGCTGTTAGACTTGCTGCGGCAAATATACCGTAGCGAACCGCTTTTGCCGTTAGTGACAAAGAGTTCATACATCTCTCCTTCATATTTATATTTATTGTTAGTTAAATTTATGGTTTAAAAATGATGCAGATTTAACAACATCATCCATATATTTATTTAAAAGTTGCGCAGATGTCAACGTTTGGTTTTTTTGATGATTAATTAAGAGGTGAGGTATTTAAGGTTGGATTAATAAAGCACCTTTATTTATAACAAGATAATAACAAATTTGTCACTTTTGCTAACGTTTGTGGTCTTTTTCAGCAGGTGCTTCCTATCTATTATTTTTTTCATATTGATTTTATTGGGTTTTTATTTAACTTAGTATTTTAATCATTCCTGTTGCTTGTTAATTGTAACTGAGTATTTATTTTCTTAGTTATAGAAACTCTTAATTTAATATTTTCTTTGTTTTGCGCGAGTCAATCATCACAAAGTATTACTTTTCAAGTTTAATTATATGTTGACTGATTCTGCGAGAGGCTATTTTTTAAATTGATACATCATTACTCATGCAGTTGCTTTTATCTTTCTCTCTATAATTTTTGATATCAGATACATCATTAAATAGCCTGTGCCCAAGGCTAAAATCACTGCGACGACATTCTCGGTATATAGGCGATAAGCATAGAAAGTACCGACCAGTACTGCTATACCTGCGATGCGAATGAGCAGGCTTTGGGTAAAGTAGCCGTGGGCTTTGATATAGGCCAACTGATAGCCGTTGAGCATCATAAATATAAAAAACATGGAGAAATGCATTAATACAGGGGCCGCTTTAATGTATTGCTCGGGAAATAACCAAGCCACCAATGGCTTGCTCGCGAATATCATAGCGACGAAAAACACCCCGCTGATCCACAGGGAGACTTTAGTCAGCCATGACTTGATTTGTTGCACTTCGTCAAAGCGTTTTTCTCGTACACACACTGCAACTTCGGGCAGCACAAAACGGTAGATGGGGAAGACAAACAGCAGGGTGAGGTAAGTGATCATCGGCCGCACCACCACTTGGAAATCACCCAGTTCATCTATGCTGAAATAGGCAATGGTTAGCAATACTGTGATGTAAATCATCAAGATACTGGCACCCGCTTCCATGGACGCTGTCAGGCTTTTTTTCATAAAACTACGTAAGCCCGTATCAAAATGCACCGCACTTAAGGGCGGAGTGGCGATATCTTTGCGCCGTTTTAAGTACATATATAAGGCAACGATGAGCGATGACAATGTCATGCTGTAAAAGAGTGAGGCTATGGCCGTTTGTTTTAACCCATAGAAACACAAGAAAAAGCTGGTCACTTGCGCTATCGGTTCCAGCCAAGTCACTCGATTGGAGATGGCATATAGCCGGTACATAGCGATTTGATTGGTAAAATACACCTTGAGCCCCATGCTCAAAACAATGCCAACCAATTGAAAATATTCAACGTTAAGGTGAAGTTTGTGTTTGATATAGGGCAAGACTAAGCCCCATGTCAGCAGCACCATAGCGATCAAGCTGTAGCGGAATATATTGGTGATATCCACATCTTGCTTGGTCTGGGAGTAAGTCACCACCATAGAGGAGCGAAATCCTGTCATCAGGATCAGCGACAGTGAGATAATATCGATAACCGTGTGATAGAGCGCTAGATCCGCTTTGGCGACCCATTGTGCTAACCAAAGCTTAAAGAGAAAACCCACAGAAATACTGGCGAGTGATGCCCAGAATCCCGCAATAATCGCCTGCTTAACCCGTTGAAGTGATGTGGTGTGTTCCATTGTCAAAATCCAGCTTTAGTCTGCGGTCATTATAGGGATGCTATGAGTGTCGTTAAGGTTTTGCATTAGTCGCTGCTTTGGCTGCTTTGGCTGCTTTGGCTGCTTTGGCTGCTTTGGTTACTTTAGTTGCGTGAGTACCTTTTGATAACGCTTATCTGATTCGGTTCGATGCTATAACTTTATGCAAAGGACTTGATACCAATGCTTTGATGCCAGAAGCTTAGTCTTCTGTCCAGACTAAAACCTTGAGTACCGCCGAAGACATTTCATCTTAGTTTATGCGCATATTAGCACTGGCTGAGTCTAGCATTCAGCCAATTCATGACCAATAGCCAGATAGTAAAGATATGATAAATATCAGTATGTTTCTTAATTGTAACTGTGCTCATTAACTCGCGAGAAATTGTGGGATAAATAGAAGTACAGACAAGGGATAGGGTTGTGCAAGCATCATGATTTGGGATGATGGCACGCCCTAATAAGAACTGGGCGTGCTAATAAAACTGCCGTGATTAGCCATCTCACGAATGTCTTGCGTTATTCGGTAATGATATTGACGATATCGAGGATTTTACGGCTGTTGTTATCGAGTTTGATCAATGCACCTTCAACTTGGATGCTAATAATGCCATCTCTGTCTAAGGGCACAATGATACGACCGCGGTCATAAATATCATGCTCAAGCACATCACCACGATGGAGTTTTTTCTGCCAACCGGGTGGTAAACGTTCACCGTGGTCGACCTTTTTCTGTAATCCAGGTGGTAAGCCTTTCTCTTTTTTGTGGTGCTCGTGTTCATGGTCATCTTTAGCAAAAACTGATATAGGCGCCATTAAGCTGAGCACGAGTCCTACGATAACCACTGACGTTGATTTATTCATCTGTGCTCCAAAGGGGCGTTGAGAGAGCATTGAGCTAGTGCAGCGGCAATGCTTGATGCGGCCAACAATAGGCGATACTAAATGAACCTTAGCTGAACGTTACTGAGTCGAGATGCTTAAACTCAAGGGGTTAACATTAGCACAGCTTGCCATTGTTCGGCGGTCACAGGTTGGATACTCAGCCTTGAGCCCTTAGACACTAAATACATGTCGGCCAATTGCGGCAGGTTTTTAATCAAGCTTAAGGGAATAATATCGTTAAATTTTTCGACAAAGCGGATATCCACTCGTAGCCATCTTGGTTTAGTAGGATCTGACTTAGGGTCGAAATACTTAGATTCGGGATCGAAGGCCGTGCTGTCGGGATACGCATTTGTCACGACTTCAGCGATACCAACAATACCGGGTACTTTGCAGCTTGAATGGTAAAAAAATACCTGATCGCCAATTTGCATCTCATCGCGCATAAAGTTACGCGCCTGATAGTTACGTATCCCATGCCAAGCTTCGGTTTGGTTCGGGCAAGCCTTAAGATCATCTATGCTGAATTCGTCGGGTTCCGATTTCATAAGCCAGTAGTTCATCTTGTTTCCTTTATTCATAGTTGCCGTTAAGCGCTTCAATATCCCTAAGTTTATCTTAATTTAGTCGAACACCCCAGTTCGTCACTCATATCAAGCATTGTGAGTTTGATTAAGTTTCGGTTCAGATAAGGTGGCTTAGCCTGTGGGCTGCAATCTTATTTGGTATGCCTTATGCAGATTCTCGATACTAAGGCAAAGCGTCAAATTCGATCTCGGTTTGTGATTGGTGCCATACAAGTTGTGGCAGCAGTGGCAATCAAAACCTGTGAGGTGTGTGATGGGAACTTCAACAATGACGTCCGACTGTGGTTTATATACTAAATATCTTAAGGATTTTACAGCCGGTGATGTGATCCTAAGCCATGAGCGGATGCTGGAATTTATTAATGACCTGACAACCCAAGGTTGGTTATTGGCAAATTTCACTTGGGACTATTGGTATAACAACAGTTACTTAGTCGATAAACCCGCCTACATTCGTGAAGCGAGCATAGCACAATGCAAATTGCTGCTGACCGCCATGACGCGACTTGAGGTCTTTAGCCCTGGCGTGTTAGAGAATATGCGTCGCCAAGGGATTTTACTGGCCATTGTTGAGCGCTTGCAAAGCTTAAATGTGCCTAAGTCGAGTACTCATCTTGAATTTATCAGCCGCTAACCCCGCACTTTAATGGATTGTTATTTAATCGATTATCTTACTCTTTAGTCTAATAAAGTGCTTTTTTGCTTGTGACATTATCCGTGGATTGGTTAGTTTGGACCTCGCTAACCATAATAATAAATGCACGGAGGCCTTAATGTCAGTTCCAACAAGCCAAGTTATCAGTCCGCTCAAGGTCAGCGAGTTTCATGGTGTGCGATCACCGAAACTCGTTGAGAAAACCATAGGTCAATATCTTGATGAGGTTGCGGCAATGTATCCCGACCAATTAGCGGTTGTCGTACATCATCAACATATCCGCTGGAATTACCGTCAATATCTCGTTCAAATCGAGGCGCTCGCCACAGGATTATTAAAACTCGGTATTAAGTCCGGCGATAGGGTGGGCATTTGGTCACCCAACAATATTGAATGGTGTTTAACCCAATATGCGACCGCTAAAATTGGCGCCATCATGGTGTGTATTAACCCTGCATATCGGCCTGAAGAGTTGCAATACGCGCTGAGTAATGTGGGGTGCCGCGCGGTAATTTGTGCCGACAAGTTTAAATCCAGCAATTACCTCGAAATGCTATACGAATTGGCGCCTGAGCTAACTTCTTGCCCTGCGGGTCAATTACAGGCGAAGGCCGTTCCTGAGCTCGAGTTTGTGATCCGTATGGGCGCTGAAAAATCCGTCGGCATGTTGAATTTTGATGACTTGCTCGTCGATGTGACCGCCGATGACAAGGCGGCACTCGAGAGTATCGGCAAAGCATTAAGCCCGTATGATGCGATTAATATCCAGTTTACCTCTGGCACCACGGGTAGCCCAAAAGGTGCGACCTTATCCCACCATAACATTTTGAATAATGGTTATTTAGTCGCAGAGGCGATGAAGTTTACCTGTCACGATAAACTCTGTATTCCTGTGCCCTTATATCATTGCTTTGGCATGGTGCTCGGCAGTTTAGTTTGCTTAGCCAAGGGCGCCGCGGCTGTGTTCCCCGGCGAATCCTTCGATCCCTTGACGACATTGCAAGTGATTGAGCAAGAGCGTTGCACCGCTTTACATGGCGTACCGACTATGTTTATTGCCGAGCTTGAGCATCCTGAATTTACGCGTTTTGATTTGAGTTCTTTACGAACCGGCGTGATGGCGGGGGCAACTTGCCCAGAAGAAGTGATGCGCCGAGTACAAAATCTCATGTATATGAAGGAAGTACTAATTGGTTATGGTCAGACTGAGTGCAGTCCGCTCAATCATATTACTGAAATTGATTCGCCAGTTGAGAAACGGGTGCTCACTGTTGGCCGTGCTTTGCCCCATACCGAAGTGAAAATAGTTGACGAATTTGGTGAAGTGTTGCCAATTAATCAACCCGGTGAAGTCTGTAGTCGGGGATATTGCATAATGCAGTGCTATTGGAACGATCCCGAAAAAACAGCGGCGACCATAGACAGTGCGGGTTGGCTACATTCTGGCGATATTGGCCAAATGGATGAGCAAGGTTATGTGCAAATTGTGGGTCGGATTAAAGATATGATCATTCGCGGTGGCGAGAATATCTATCCCCGTGAGATTGAAGAGAAACTTTACACCCATAAAGATGTGCAGGATGCGGCGGTCTTTGGCGTTCAAAGCGATAAATACGGGGAGGAAGTGTGTGCTTGGATTAAAGTCCGCTCTGGCGCGACGATTACCGAGGAAGATATTCGCCATTTCCTCACCGAGAAGTTTGCCTATTTCAAGGTGCCACGTTACATCAAGTTTGTGGATCAGTACCCAATGACAGTAACGGGGAAAATTCAGAAATTCAAAATGCGTGAGCTGATGTATCAAGAGTTATATGAAGATATTAATGCTTAAGTGATGTGATTTGGCGAGTCTGCTTTTTTTGACTTTCAAGCCGCACAATGCGGCTTGAATTTTATTCAGTCTATAGGTGTCGTTTAACCGACAAGTTAACGGAAGAGTCGACGGGTCATGCCATCAAGCCAAGCCGCACTTTGAGTTAACTTTCGCTGACTACGACGCAGCGCCAGCTTTGCCCAGGCATATTGTGTGCTGAGCAGCGCCAATCCTAAGATAATCAAGAGTAAACCTGGGCCAGGTAAGAGTAAAAAGACCAGCCCGAGCAAGGTTAAAGCTGCGCCAATCACAGTGATCCCTGCTTTAGTTATCGCGCCTTTTGCATGGGAGGACGGCGCGCGATTGAAAAAGGTAACTTTGCGCATAGGAGTTGGCCTTATGGTGAGTTAATCGAATCAAGCTGTACTGTCAGCTGACTATCAGTTGTGTGCTAACTGTATGTCAGTTTTCAGTCTAATCCTTTGCTCATTTATTGGCAGCTTATGTCGTCAGCCTAATTGTAACAAAACTTCACTTCCCCGCAGTGGCTTCATGGCTATACTGAAACCAGAGAAAAAATCTTGGAAGATAAAAACTAAAGCTCAATTTGTCGATGATTTAGTAGTCAATCCATTCTGTAGACTAAGGAGTCCCAAATGGTTCGATGGCGTTTAAAGCTCCTTGCGTGTTGCCTTTCCTCCATGGGATTAAGCACGGCTAAGGCGGATACCTTAATGCTGACATCCTTACTTTGGCCGCCTTATTCTGGGCAGCAATTAGCCGAGCAGGGCGCGAGTATTGCTGTGGCGCGGGCGGCGCTCAAAGTGATGGGGCACCAATTAGAAGTGGATTTTTACCCATGGAGCCGCGCTGTAAAGCTCGCCAGTATGCCTAATTCTGACTATCTGGGTTATTTCCCTGAGTATTACTTTGAGACTGAAAAGTTTGTTTTTTCTAAATCGATTGGCGACGGTCCTTTGGGACTGGTGGAGCAAAAAGCCCATCCTGTGAGTTGGAATTATGTCGAAGATCTGAATCGCTATACCTTAGGTGTGGTGAAAGATTACGTGAATACTCAGGCGTTAGATCGCATGATTGCCACAGGCGTTCAGCCGACTGAAGCGGTGACTTCAGATGAGCACAATATTAAGAAAGTGGCCGCAGGCCGAATTGATGCGGCGGTAATTGATGTCAACGTGCTGCACTATTTACTTAAGCAAAAGCCCTTGCAGCCGCTGGCGGAAAAACTGCAAATCAACCGCCAAATTTTAGCGAATAAGCAGCTTTATATCGCGTTTCGTAATACCGAAGAAGGCCGACGTTGGCGGGATATTTTTGATCAAGGTTTGGCGCAAATTGACGTCGAAACCATCATCGGAGAGCTACTGTATCGTGAAGACTAATGCATGATTGAGGTTAGTGTGCTCTCAATTTTTCCCCTTATTTTTTCCTCTATTTTCAGCCAATTCCTCTCAAAATTACATCAGATATTCCGCTTGTCATCATTCTGTCTTTGTTCACTATTAGCATCACCTTAACGGCATGAGTTGCTTTCTCATTTTATTGATTAAGGTGACATGAATAAACTTCCCTTTGAGTTAGATACGCTGCAACAACTCATTGATACTCATCATCTTAAGTTGCAGTATCAAATTCTTGCCGACATTCCATTTCGTCACGAACATTTTCCTCTCTACAGTGTTGAACTGGGCGGGGGAGATAAGCCCTGTCCGACAGTACTCTTTGTGGGCGGCGTGCATGGGGTTGAACGTATTGGCTCTCAAGTCATCTTGGCATTGCTGAACAGTTTGTTGCAGCGGCTGGTGTGGGATAAACATCTACAACAGATGTTAACGGGCGTGCGGCTAGCTTTTGTGCCTGTGGTGAATCCCGTTGGTTTATTTATGGGAACGCGGGGCAATGGCAATCAAGTGGATTTGATGCGTAACGCCCCGATAGAATCTAGCGAAAAAGTCTCTTTTATGGTCGGAGGACAGCGGATATCGTCGCGGCTGCCTTGGTATCGCGGCGTGGGGGGAATGGAGCTTGAAACCGTCGGTTTAGTTGCCTATGTACAGCAATTGCTGAGCCGCAGCACCAGTTTGATTTCCCTCGATGCTCACTCTGGCTTTGGCTTGAGTGATCATATTTGGTTCCCCTACGCCCATACGCGTACCGCCTTCGAAAATGCCAATTATATTCTTCATCTAAAACAATTATTTGAACAAAGTTATCCCCATCATGACCATTATCGGCTCGCGCCGCAGAGCCAGTTTTATCGCACCCATGGGGATATTTGGGATTACCTCTATCGCCAGCATCAAGTGGCCGATCCCCATGCTCAGGTGCCGTTTCTGCCTTTGACATTAGAGATGGGATCCTGGGCTTGGATTAAGAAAAATCCCAGACAAATATTTAATTTTGCAGGTTTTTTCAATCCGCAGAAAACACATCGTCATCACAGAATTTTACGCAGGCACACAGTGCTGATGCAATTTATGATGGAAGCGGCCTACGCCCAATCGTTAGAGCAGTTAACGCCTGAACGTTTGGCTGAACTCACTGAGTGCGCGCGGCAGTATTGGTATCGGGAGCCACAGTCATGACAACTTGGGTGTTATTGCGGGGATTAATGCGTGATCAGCGCCACTGGAATGGCTTCGATCAGCGACTGCGACAAAAGGGGCTGCGAGTACTGACACCGGATTTGCCAGGTAATGGGACGCTATCCCATGAACTAAGCCCACTTAAGATTGCTGACTATACCCATGCCGTGTGGCTGCAATTGGATGAGCAGGTACAAGATGGGGAAGCCATTTACCTTCTCGGCTTGTCTATGGGCGGTATGTTAGCGCTGGAAATGGCGCGCCAGCGACCTTGGCAGATAAGGCATGTATTTGTACTAAACAGCAGTGCGGCTAATTTATCGGCTTGGTATCAAAGATTTAATCCACTGAATGCATTGAAGGCATTTTTCTTGCGGGCTCGAGGTAAAGCCTTACATCCCATTGAGTCGACGATAGTGCGTTTAACCAGTTTTCGTCATCGGCGAGACTGCGGTTTAATTGCCGAATGGAGTGAATTTCGCCGCCAATCGTCGCCAACTATTCGTAACGCCTGGCGGCAACTGTGGGCGGCTTTTCAATATCAGTGTCCATTGACCGTGGAAGTGCCGATAAGTGTGCTCTGCGGTGACCGTGATGCGTTGGTGAGCATGGCATCGAGCAAAGCCTTGGCACAGCACTTTCACACGGATTTGATAGTATTAGCGTATTGCGGCCATGATGCGGCCATTGATGCCCCTGCAAAACTGGCACATTATCTGTTGGCAATTGTGGCGCCGACTAAGCCGCAAACTGAGGTTCAAGAGGATGATGAACCTGCCCATGCGCAATATGCCCATGCTCAATATAATTGTAACGATTTACTGGAGGAAGAAATGGCCTTTAACGAGGCGATATTTTCAGTGTGGGATGAAAAAGCGCTATCCATTCTCCACAGTAAATCATCGACAGTAAATCATCGACAGTAAATCATCGACAGTAAATCATCGACAGTAAATCATCGGCAATGAACAGCGCTAAGACGGATAACTCACTGCCGATTAGGCTTTAGCCACGACGGTTTGACCTATCGGTGTTAGGCTGAGTAACGCCAATTTAAGATGCTGTATTCCAAAGGGAATGCCGATAATTGTCACAAAACAGGCTAGGGCATGGGCTAAGTGGCCTATGGCTAACCAGATCCCAAACAGCAAGAACCAAATAATATTTCCCACCATGCCTAGGGCACCTGTGCCTAAATCGTCTCGTCCGGTTAGGTGACGACGGCTGATTTGTTCTTGGCCAAATGGCCAGAAGGTCATTTCACCGATAACAAAGCAGGCGCGGCCAAAGGGTATACCAATAATGCTGATAAAACACAGGATACCAGCGAGCCACCAAGCGAGTCCCATCACAAATCCACCGAGCACAAACCAAGCGATGTTGAATATTAAGCGTAATACTGCCATTGAAAACTCCTTATGTTACTTTTTTAGCCTTTATCGTCAGCTGTAATGAATGCTGTTAGCTTTGATAAACTGAATATATACCAATGACTAAGCGAGAAACGTGCCAATTATTTGGCTATTAATAATCAATGACTTAGATCTATCCGTTTAAGCTTTATTTGTGATTTTCACTAATTCTTCGCTAAATTGCTAATTTCTTAAGAGCAGAAGAGCAAAGGCGGCGTTACACTAGCCATTCCATCCAATGGCTTAAAAGCCTGAGTATTTAATCGTTTGAGTAGCCTGATGTTTGCAAATTCCCCCGTCGATATTTTTGCCTTTGCTGGTCGAGAAATATTTCTAAAACGTGATGATTTATTGCATCCAGCGTTTAGCGGCAATAAAGCGCGTAAATTCGGCTACTTTTTAGATCATGAGTTTATAGGCATCAACAAGGTGATAGGCCACGGCTCACCCTTAGCGAACTCTTTGTATTCCCTATCAACATTGGCCAAGATGAAAGGCTGGCAGTGTGATTTTTATGTTGACCATATTGCCAGTCAAATAGTCAAGCATCCCACGGGGAATTACGCTGCGGCATTGGCAAATGGCACCAATATTATCGACTTAAGTGAGTTAATGGCGCAAAAGCAGACGTTTACTCAGTCGCAATGCGAACCTCAGGTTTTGTTAGAGATTAATGCTAGATCTGAGCCTGCTTTGCAAACGGGTAGTGCGCGACTGAGTTGCCAAGAGTATATCGAGACTCAGGTACTCGCGAATGAGCCTACGGCGCTTTTTATCCCAGAGGGCGGTCGCTGTTCCTACGCTGAATACGGGGTAAATAGACTGGCGCAAGAAATAGTGCAATTTGCGCAGGCGAATGATTTAGTCGATTTAACGGTATTTTTACCGTCGGGGACGGGGACGACGGCGTTATTTTTAAATCAGTACTTTATTCGTCAACAAACGGCGATTCGCGTTGTGACTTGCGCTGTGGTGGGCGGCGATGATTATTTACGTTTGCAATTCTCTATGCTTAATCCAAATACTCTCGAGCATCCACAGATAGTGAATGTCGGCAAAAAATATCACTTTGGTAAACTCTACCCTGAATTCTATGCCATGTGGCAGCGCGTTTGTGCCTCAGGGATTCAATTTGAACTACTCTACGATCCCTTAGGTTTTATTGTGCTTGAGGATTATTTACAGCGTAGTGAATTAGGTCATGTGATGTATTTGCATCAAGGCGGATTATTGGGGAATGAGACTATGTTGCCGCGTTATCTGCGTAAGTTTGCTGGAGTATGAGACTTTTCAAAGAATAGTAATATAACCAGCGCAATAGATTAAGACCGCTTTTTTAAGACGGCAGATGGTTTCTTAAGATAGTAGATGGTTTCGCTTAAGGATTTTATAGGTACGTTGGCCTATATTCTCGAGGTGTTTTAAATCTTTTAGGCTAGGTATTACATCGCTAAACTGCCAATAGCTGATTTCAGCATCTAACATTTCCAGCATTTTTTTCGAACAACCTAGACATTGTCCTTGGCACAGTTGTGCATCCGTTAAATTGAGCGGAATTGTCGCTTTTATCTGGCTTATCAAGCTTTGCATGGCGATTTGGGTATTGGGTTTTAGCATAGATGAGGTGCTGAACAGTATTCATGGGGATGAATATTAGCGGATGCTGCAGTGGAAATAGGTGATCTAAGTTAGATTTGACTCATTTGGTTCGGCAGGTATCTGTGTGAGAGAGATACAGCCTGAACCAAATGTGTTCGTCATGATGACGTAAAAAAGGATAGCGTGTTCGTGACATTCGGCTATCAGTTTACTTAAGTGTTCGGTACTGCGAAGAGAATGGAAACCGATTAAATACACTTGAGCAAACGGGGTATTACAGTACTTATTTCTAACTTATCGTCTAATTTATTTTTTGACTTATTTGTTTGCGGACAATAACCATTTCATAAAGCTGATGGCTTCTGTACGTTTTGAAAAAGTCTGTCTGTTTTTACCTTGACGATCGGTAAAAGCAATTGAGGTTTTATTTACTGAGATTGAATCTACAGGGAAGTTCACTGTAATTTCATGTCCATTAATTTTGTATGACATATGCCACACTCCTTTTTGTTAATTCACCCATAGGTGAGATAGTTGTAACTATAAAATATCCTTAGCAATTTGCGAAAGATTCGTTCTATTGAGTATCGAGGTTACCCCATCTTTGATTCATTAATCAAGAGATGCTTAATCGATAAATAATACATGCTGTCGATTATGCCAATGGACTAACTTGATACTGCCAGTTGACCATAGCTTAATGACAATACTATGACAGTGTGGAGAACAGTAAGTTCACAGACATAACCACATGATTTTAGTGGTATCGAATGCTTGAGCTTATGGGGTTTTGCTTGTAGTAGGCTTTCTTTATGAGGACCGAACTCTGATTGCTAATAGTCAGGCTGGTTTAAAAAGGTAAACAACAAGGTGTTTCTCAAAACGACGTGCAGTATATCAATAAAAATAGCTTATGCAAGTTTAATTTTTATTCAATGTGATTATTTGTTGATTAATGTTGAGTTAACGTGAATTGTTTCTGGCTATTCATTTGATTTAAAGCATAAAGCTTGGCATAGATCATGTTCTTATTTTGTATTTGGCGGCAATGCTGAGTGTCCATATTGCGGCTTTTTAGGCGAAAAGGATGTGGCTACTGTTAGCCAATTGAATTAAAAATTCTAGCAAACTGAATAAAAAACTCATGCAAATAGAATAAAAAATCCCACTGAAATAGGTTATTTCAATGGGATTAATGGCCGTCATTTAGTAACTGAAAATTTAGTAACTGAAGATTCAGTAATTGAAAATTTAGCAGCGGACTCATTTTAAAACGGAGTAAATAAGTCATGTTAAAGCACTGGCTACAGGCTTAATAAATCAGTTCACCTATGGGGTTAAGCAACTTGCTTAGGCCTTTGGTAAAATGCAGCGGCGCATCTAACACTGTGTAGCATAAGCAACCGTCAACGGTTTTAGGTGAGTGGTGATGTTGGCTATCGAGCACAATAAAATCACCTGGCACATAGTCACCGTTAAGATCCGAAAACGCTCCCGCTAACAATAGGGTTAATTCATAGCCCTTATGGGTATGTTGGGGGATTTCACCTTGCGCATCTATGTGCAATAAGCTCGCGCGGGTGTTCATTTCATCGACATCAAAACGCATGCGACTGACTTTGCCTAAGATTTGCCAAGGACGGGCCAAATGCTGGCGAAACACCGACGGCACTGTGTAATGCTGTTGTTTTACTTGAACATCCAGAGGAGCATTATTAGGCACATCCGTCGCCGCAGGCTGGGCCATGATTTGCGCCAGCATAGCGTCAATATCCATCACTGGTACATTAGTCGCTTGAGTGTTTCCAGCATCAATATGTGCAGTGTGAATCAACTCTTGGTCTGTATGATTTGCAGCATGAGCATGAGCGCCATCTGGATTTAATGCCGAATTGGCAGCTTGCTCGGTTAATAGGGCTAGTTGCTCACGACACGTCTCACATAACGCGCAATGCGCTGATACCGCGATGGCCATCGATAAAGGTAAGACCCCGTTCGCATGGCTCACGAGTAATTCTTGTTGGGGATGATGCTTAATCATTGTGTGTCTCCAAGAAACTTTTCAACTTTTCTAGCCCGAGTCTTAATCGTGACTTTATGGTGCCTATTGGCACCTTGAGGGCATCGGCTAGCTCTTGTTGAGTGAGTTCTTGCATGTAGATACCTTGCACGACTTGTCGTTGCGCTAGGGGAAGGGCATCAAGATGTTGGAGGAGTTTCGCCGTCAATTTATGATCAGTGAGTGTGTCTTGAGCCATGGTCGCATCGCACAGCGGCCAAATATCATCGCCAAAGGTATCTTCTTTATTGTGTTGTACTCGTCTCAGCATATCGAAACACTGATTACGCATTATGGTAAACACCCAAGTTGTCACTGAGCCTTTCTCTGCATTGTACAGATGGGCCTTAGTCCACACGCTGGTCATGGTTTCTTGAACTAAATCCATGGCTAAGCCTTGTTGATTCAGTCTTTGTAAACCAAAGGCGCGGATCTTGGGCATAAAATGCTGGAATAAATGCCCAAAGGCGGCTCTGTCTCGTTTGTCTGCTACTTGTAGCATAAACGTGATCAAAGTATCCGCTTGAGGCTCGCAGGTTTTGAGAGCGGGAATGTCGTTATCCATAGCCGAATGAGTCAGAGACGTGATAGGGCCATGATACCGATTTTGCCTGCTTTGTGATTGAATATTTTCCATTATTTTCGCTCTTATCCCAGTCGTTAGTGCTAAGTTTGAGATCAGTAACGACAAAATTGAGAGGCTTGTTTCACTTCTGAGCCCAGTTTTACTGTCAAACTGTCAATCAATACGGAGTGGCTTAAATAAAGGATCATTCACAGGATTATTTTATCACGGCCCGCAATAGGTCTCGGGTCATAATATGATCTAAGGTATTAATGCAGTTGTACTTTTCTGAGGCTTGCACGGGCAATATTTCTAGCCAGCGTTGGCAGACCCAAGCAATGTCTTCAAACTGTTCCGCTTGATAGTGCTTGAGATGTTGTGGATATTCCTTGAGGATATTTTGTAACATTTGGCTCAAGTAACGCTCATCGGTCGCAATACGTGTCGCAGGCCAATTGTCGATAAAGCTAACATCGCCGCGCTTCAAGCCATCGTCTTCGACACTGATTTCATTAACTTTAAAGCGCTTTGAACCTTGAACGCTGATCCCTAATAGTCCATCGGGTAGGGTTTCAAAATCAATAATATGCACTAAGGTGCCTATGGGCTGAATGGTTTTGCCATCCTCTTCGAGCATACATAAGCCAAAGCCTTCGCCTGACTTTAACGATTCGGCGACTAAACGCTTATATCTAGGTTCAAATACCCGCAGTTGTGTGTAACCTTCGGGCAATAAACAAATGGGTAGTGGAAAAAGAGGTAATTTCATCGTGGCCTCTGGTGAACTTATGTTCCTATCATTACGTACCATAGTGGCAGTTCGATCAGTAAAATTATCAACAATAGTTTACCCATATTTAGAGGATGGCATGAAATTAAATCCATTTGAGAAAAAGCTCGTTCAGCATCCAATACGTTTTTGGCTACAAAATCATGTCGAAGCGCCTTTGCTTACGTCTATGATGCCTAAACCTATGGCTCGCTGCGAGCGCGCATTAGAAATCGGTTGTGGGTTTGGTAATGGTATTCAGTTGATCCGCGAGCATTTTGGCGCAGGACATATCACGGCCGTGGATATCGACCCTGAAATGGTCGTAGCGGCGCAATCTCGCTGGCAAGCTCGGCCACAAGGTTTGAAAGGGCTGAGTTTCTCGGTTGCCGACGCTTCTTGTCTTCCCTTTGCCGATGGCGAGTTCGATATGGTGTTTGATTTTGCTGTATTCCACCATATTCCAGATTGGCAGGCGGCCATCAAGGACGTTGCCCGAGTACTGAAACCAAACGGTTACTTTGTGGTAGAGGATTTATATCGCGCTGCGATTTGTAATCCACTGAGTCGACGCCTATTTGAGCATCCACAGCAAAATCGCTTTAATCACCGCGAGTGGTTAGTTGTGTTGCGTCAAGCGGGGTTTGAGATAGTCTGCGACAGAAATGCCTTGGATCTTGCGGGCATGGTGCTTGCCCAGAAAGTGCAGCGTTAGGTGGCAGCGCCGCTGACGCAAATTGAATGTTCGTTGTGAATGGATTGAATATTCGTGCTTTTACTAATATTCATACTTATGCCAAAGCCAAATGTTTTGGCTATTTCGCCGCTTGAGCACAGACATGAGCCGACAGCGCCATTGATATTCGGGGGTTGAGTAAATCAAGTTAGCGGCATGATTTTGCGAGAGTGGTTGTAATTTTTAGATAAAATAGCACCTCGGCATGGTTCTTCATGGGAGTTTACCGCTATAATTTGAGCTAATCCGTCGCATGTGAGGAAAGGATTTTCCTCAAGAGTAGAGAAGCAGCATTATGGCAAACGTACTTGCAACCGTAGATCAGCGTACCAAACTCGTGGGTGAGAACCGCCTCGAGTTGTTGCTCTTTAGCATTAATTCCACGCAGTTATTTGCCATCAACGTCTTTAAAGTCAAAGAAGTGGTTAAGCTTCCTCCCCTTAATGCCATGCCTGGGAGTCATCCTCATATTTATGGTGTTGCTAATATTCGCGGCATTTCTATCCCTGTGATTGATTTACGTTCGGCTATTGGGTTTAAACCTGTGCCGCCAGATGATGATGCTAATATGATCATCACAGAATATAACCGCAGCGTGCAGGGCTTCTTAGTCGGCAAGGTTGAGCACATTATCAACATGACATGGAGCGATATCATGCCGCCGCCGAAAACGGCGGGGCGCAATAATTATCTGACGGCAATTACCCGCATCGAACATCAAGGCAAATCGCAATTAGTGTCGATTATCGACGTAGAGAAAGTACTGGCGGAGATCATTCACTACGATATTAGTTTATCTGAAGGTGTGCTCGATGAAACCTTAGTCCATGAAATGCCAGGCAGAAAAATCTTGATTGTGGACGATTCATCGACCGCAAGGCGTCAGGTGCGTGAGACTTTAAGCCAACTAGGCATAGAAATTATTGAGGCTTCTGATGGCTTGCAGGCATTGAATTTATTACAAAAATGGCGTGATGAAGGCAAGCAAGTGTCCAAAGAATTACTGATGATGATTACCGATGCCGAAATGCCCGAGATGGACGGTTACAAGCTGACGTCTGAAGTCCGCGGTGATAAAGCTATGTCAGATCTATATATAACCTTGAATACTTCACTGAGTGGCAGCTTTAACCATGCCATGGTTGAAAAGGTAGGCTGTGATAAGTTTATTTCTAAGTTCCAGCCGGATTTGCTGGTGGAAGTGGTACAAGAAAGATTAAGACAAGTGATTAATCACTAAGCAGTTTGAGATACGAACTATCGGTGATTGACCTTGTGTTGGTCATCGGTAGGCTCAGCGCTTTTAACAACCGCTTTTAATGACTGTTTTTAAATGTGGCCTGTTTATATCAGACTTTTAATATCAGCCATTCAATCGTCACCTTTCCATCGCTTTTGTTCAAATCCTACCAGATTACCTTTTTATTTAACGCTCAATTACGAGGCGAATTCGGCATCTACATCTTGTAATACTTGGCGTTTCATTTCTTTGGCGGCGGCAATATGGATGCGGGCGAGTCGTAGGGCGTAGTTGAATCTTGATCGGCCGACGAGGCGCACCAGTTCGGCAAAAAACTGTGGATCTAAGGTGAATTGCGTCGAGTAGTACTGGATTGCAGCATTGACTGAGTTAAAGGTCACGCCATCAAATTCGAAACCTGCGTTATAACCTTGGTCGTCAATTTCTTCGCCTTCTAATACCAGTGGCCAGCCGGGTGCATTGATACGGTCGCGGGCAATCTGATACATCATCCAAGCACTTTTCTTAAAGCCTTCAAACACTTTGCAGGAAAATTTAGACTCGGCTAGTTCTTCTTCGGTCCAATTAATCCCAATCGCGAGGTGTTTTGCATAAATGCGCATCAGTGCATCTTTGACGGCCATACGACAATCCCATATTGAGCTCAAAGGATGTTGTTTGGCTAATCGTAAGCATTCGTTGCAGGCGGGCACGGCTAACGAAGGATGTGGCGTATGTGTGTGGGCAATATATTCGAAGTGTTGATTGCTCGGTTCGCCGCAAAACCAACAGGTATGGCGTTGGTCGAAGGGAATATCGATAAGCGGGATAGCAGACATCAAGGAATGAGCACCTCAGTCCTTGATGTCACTAACGGCATATTGAAGGGATTAAACTTCTTCAACATCAACCAAATCTTTTGCTAAAACAATTGGATCAAGTTCAAGGCAATCTTCATCAGTCTGCCAATCCACACCGATCAATACACCATCGTCGTTGAGATCAGACACCCAATATTCCAGAAATTCTTCTAATGAAATAGCAACGGGTTGGTAGTCGTGCCATTCGTCGCTGCAATGGGATTTTGCAGTGGCTTCACTTGACCACAATGGCATCACATCTGTGTCTTCAAATTCTGAAGAGTCACAAACGACCCAGCCTTCGCCAGTTTCATCCATTAGACCCCAAAGCGTCTGATGTTGTTTTACATTTTTGATAAAGCCAGCCAAAGCCGCATTGATTTCAGTCATGATAGGTCTCTTTGATGTGTGCTGTTAACTTATCCATTATACGGTAACATGCTGCGATACCAAGGGATTCTTTGTTAAGATTTTTCTTGTGTTGGATAACTGAGCAATAAGCCGATGCCACAAGGTATTTATGGCGATAAGGATTGTGTTACGTGTCGCTATGGGTCAGGATTATTGGCAATGAGAAGCCTTGATGCAGCGTGCTTTGCTGACCAAGTGTGGCTCAGATAGAGGCTTTCCGTGGGGGAGAAACATGTCTTCTATACCATTGGCCGTTAAAGGTTTTTTTAATAGAACCTTTAACTCGTTATGCCAAGGCGAATATCTCTCTAGGGCAATTCCCTCTCGAAGAAGGAAGATTGTCGTGTTTAGCCACAGCAGTGTGATGACTGTGTCATTATTGTGAAATCAAATATTGGAGTTGTTGATTTGATTAAAATTAAAGGGTTAACTTATCTGTTTGCGAGTATTGCCGCCTGTATCAGCTTGAGTGCCTGTTCCAGCGTGCCAGCGGCGAGTGCCGGTACTAAGGCAAGCACTAACGCGAGCAGTAGCAACGCAAGTGGCATAGCCGCAGAAGCCAACCCAATGCCTGATATCAGTGCTAGCGTACAAGAAAATGCCGAGGCATTTCCGAGTTGTGTGACTGGGCTACAAGCGCGGGCGCGCACCGAAGGGCTGTCAGAGGCGACGATTAACTCGACCATTGCAAATTTGAAATTTGTGCCTCGGGTGATTGAGCTCGATCAGCAACAACCTGAATTCAGCCAGACTTTTGATAATTATTTCAGTAAGCGTGCCACCGAATGGCGCGTCAATGAAGGCCGTCGCTTACTGAAAAAACACAACGTTTTACTCAATCAACTAGCCAAAGAATATGGCGTGCCGCCGCAATATATCTTGTCTTTTTGGGGGCTTGAAACCAACTATGGTTCCTATAAAGGCAAGATGTCGGTATTGAATTCGCTCGCGACTTTGGCCTGTGAGCCACGCCGTAGCAATTATTTCACCATAGAACTGATGCAAGCCTTAAAGCTGAAAGAAAAGTATCAGTTCGATGATGACACTATGGTGGGCTCATGGGCTGGCGCCATGGGACACACGCAATTTATGCCGTCGGCTTATGCCAAATATGCCGTCGATGGTGACGGCGATGGTAAAGCCGATTTATGGAATAGCACCACTGACGCGCTGACTTCCGCCGCGAACTTTTTACAGCACTTAGGCTGGCAGCGAAATGAACGCTGGGGCCGTGAAGTCTTATTGCCAAAGGATTTTAGTTACAGCCATTTAGGTGCAAAGCAGCCCTTGGCCTTATCGGAATGGGCTGCGCTCAATGTCACGCAAGCGAATGGTCAACCTTTGCCCGCCGTGGATATTCAAGCCGCGCTGTATTTGCCTGCAGGCCATACAGGGCCTGCCTTTTTAGGTTATGAGAACTTCAATGTGATCATGCGTTGGAATCGCTCTGAGTATTATGCCATTACAGTGGGGCATCTCGCCGATCGCATTAATGGTGGCTTACCTTTGACAGTGAGCCCGCCAGAACAGCCACGCTTAAGTCGCGAGCAAGTTAAGCAACTGCAAGCAAAACTGAATGAGGCCGGATTTGATGTTGGCAAGCCAGATGGTGTGTTGGGGCGTAACTCTGTGGCAGGGCTGCAAGCCTTTCAACGGAGCAAACAGATGATTGCCGATGGCTTCCCAAGCCCTGAGGTGTTTACTGCTTTAGGACTATCACTGTAGCCACTGTCACTGTAGTTACTGTAGCCAAAGAGCGCTCGCTGCGGGTTTTGAGCGCTTTTAGGCCGGATAAAAAAGTGGAGTGAAAAGCTCAGTTTTGTTAAGCTCGGCCCACAATTGAAATCGAAGAAAATCAAAGGATATTCGATGAGCATTAAAGACGATATGGTTGTGCAGTTTAACTACACACTGCGTGACGAGAAAGGCGAAGTGATCGAGACGAACGAAGGTCGCGATCCGATTGCCTATTTACACGGTCATGACAACATGATGCCAGGTGTAGAAAACGCGATCAATGGTAAAGCCATCGGTGAAAAATTCACTGTGACTTTACCAGCTGCCGAAACATACGGTGAGCGTGTAGCGGATGCTGATGCGCACCAACGTGTGTCGGTTAAGCACTTATTGGGCGCGACTGCGTGGAAACCGGGTATGACTGCTGTGGTCAATACTGACCAAGGTCAACGCCAAGTGACTATCGTTAAAGTGGGTAAGTTTATGGCTACTGTGGATGTCAACCATCCATTAGCGGGCCGCGAACTGACATTTGATATCGAAGTCGTTGCTGCCCGTGACGCGAGTGATGAAGAAATCGCCCACGGCCATGCCCATGGCGCTGGTGGTCATCACCACTAATTTTCAGGCTTCGGGTTCAGCTTCGAACTTGGCTTTTATCTGACTCAATGTGAGATGAATATAAGTTCAGAATGAGTTGAATGAGTCGAGGCAGAAGATTGAATAGCAAAAGCCCAAACCTAGGTTTGGGCTTTTTTGTTTTTATGGTGCTAATGGCTTAATAGTTAGCGCAACTGCTAATGGCACTTCATCTCGCTAATGGCTCTTTATCTGGCTAATGGCTATGTTCATGCTCGAGTGGTTTGTCGGCAAACATCATATCTAGACTTGCTTGGGTTTGTGGGTGGTAACCGCTGCGAGCCCTGAGATAGACACTCTTGGCCCAGTCGTACTGATCTGTGCTTGCAAGCTTTTGATATAACGGCACGATTAAGCGCATGCGACCAATATGGGTCAAGTGCTGTTTTAAAGCAGGTAGTACCGCGTAATAGCCGTTGTCTAGGGCGAGCGAATACCATGCAAAAGCAATTTCACTGTTGCCTGTGCCCGTAAAATGGAACGCTTTATCCAGCTCGGCAAGCTTGGTTTGGTCTAGATTGACTCTTGGCATTTCGTTGATAAACCTTAACCACTGGTGGACTGTCCAAGTGCTGGTTTTCAATTCGCTTGCGCTAAGTTTTCCGTCGAGCCAAGTTTGTCTTTGGGCATCGATATCATCGAAGGCGTGGGAATTGGGCGGCACTAAAAATGACGGCAAACCTTGACCTTCAATCCAAGTATCCACTTCGGCCTCACTGACAACATTGGGATATTTGTTTAATAGATTTAAAGATAAATACTCACGGAACTGCGCCGTGGTAATGCTTTGAAATGCAAAATGATTGAAGTAGCTTTTCACAAAAGCATCGAAGCGCTCGCGGCCAAATTTATGCTCTAAAAAGATTAAAAACAACTGGCCTTTCACATAAGGGACACCGCTGAAGGCCTCGTCGGGTGAGCGCTTTCCAAGAGCCACATGCAACACTGAATCGCCAGGCGTGAGTTCTGCAAGCTCGGCAAGCAGCTCTGAATAGCCGATGGTTTGCTCCATCAGCGCTCGGTCGCGGCCGTAGAGATCTTCCATGATGCGGTTCTCTACATAGGTCGTAAAACCTTCATTAAGCCAGAGATCGCGCCAAGTGGCGTTGGTCACCAAGTTACCCGACCACGAGTGGGCAAGTTCGTGGGCAATCAGACTCACTAAACTTTTGTCACCCGCGATCACCGTTGGCGTAATAAACGAAAGCCGAGGATTTTCCATTCCGCCGAAGGGGAAGCTTGGCGGCAAAATAAGCAAGTCATAACGTCCCCAACGGTAATCGCCGTAACGTTTAGCGGCGATTTTGATCATCTCCGGCGTGTCGGCAAATTCCTTGCTGGCTTTGTCGAGGATTTCTGGCTCAGCCCAAATGCCCGAGATGTTGTCTAAGGGAGCGAACTTTAAATGCCCGGCTGCAATGGCGATTAAATAAGCTGGGATCGCCTGCGGCATAGTGAATTGGGTCTGCGTGCTCGACAGGGTTTTACGATCGGCACTCATGACCACACTAATGGCTTTATCGGCAGTAATCGTTGCGCTATAGGTTTGGCGCACGGCTGGGGTATCTTGCAGTGGGATCCAGCTGCGAGCATGAATCGCCTGACTCTGACTGAACATAAAAGGTAACTGTTTACCTTGGGTTTGCTCTGGAGTTAACCATTGAATACCAGATGGATTACTCGACGTGTGATAATTGATTTTAACTTTTTTGGTATCTTCATCGGCAAGTTTGATGGTCAGCGCCGCACCTTTTACAGCGTCCGCTTTGGCTAAGGTGAAGGGCACGCTTTGCCATTTCCCAGTTGAATTTAAAGCCTTCACGCTGGTAATCGTCAGATCTCGGGTATCTAAGATGAGTTGTTTCCCCGGCTTATGCCAAGCTAAATCGAGGGCGGCTTCACCGGATAAGCGGTTTTGCTTAAAATCGATGGCAAGGGCTAGCTCCACATGACTCACGCTGACTTCAGTGTAATTGGCGTAGGTCAGTGCATCTTGGTTCTGCTGCGTCTGTGCTTGTACAACAGTGGCAGTCGGCTCAGCGGCTAACGTATTTGGAGCGCTATTGGCATCAGTGCTAGGAAGGAGTTGCAGCGCAAAAAGTAGGGCACTGCTCAGGACGGTACGGCGAAGTGAAAGCATTATTTAACAGCCTAATGATGAAGTATTTTAGTTCGAGTTTGGGCCGATAACAGCATCAATGCTGCTTGGTTTTCTATCGGCTCTATCTATATAGGGCAAAAGTTTACCTGATAATCCAGTGGATTTGTTATCTCACTGTTAGCTCAAATGTAATCAAACTTTAATGGCTCGTATGCTGGCAAGGAAATGCCATCGGTAAAAGACCACAAGTTTGCTATGATGTCGGCGTTTTCACATAGGGCGGTTATCAAAATGGTGTTAGATTTTTCGCAGGGTAAGTTAATCGTCACTGAGTTCGAAGTGCAAGTGCGGCTCAATGTTGCCAGTATCGTACTGCAAGCAAGCGCAGAGGATATCGGTTTAAGACGTCAGCCACCTATGCTAATCGCCGATGGTGGCGGTGTGCGTTGGAGCTTAGTGTTGGACTCAAATGCCCAGTTACGGGCGATTCAAGATGTGCTGGGAATGGATGCGGAATAAAGTACGCCTGCATAGTGCATAGTGCATAGTGCATAGTGGTTAACTTATAGATTTATCATCAGTTTCTAGTTGATGAGTGTTTAATATTGAATTGGGGATTTTTTAGTATGTCAGTTTCTCTCGAGCGTATTGTCGTTGAACCTAAGACACCCGCTACAGCCGTGGTCATTTGGTTACATGGATTAGGGGATTCGGGTGCCGGATTTGCCCCCGTAGTGCCTGCATTAGGTTTGCCTGCCGATCATGCTATCCGGTTTATTTTCCCCCATGCACCGGAGCAAGCCGTTACCATCAATGGCGGCTACGTCATGCGCGCTTGGTACGATATTAAAAGCATGGATTTGCACGACAGAGCTGATATGCAAGGCGTGCTTGAGTCGGAGAAAAGGGTTGCTGCATTAATTAATGAACAAATCGCGGCGGGTATTGCGAGCGAGCGTATCGTATTAGCAGGATTCAGTCAGGGCGGAGTCATGAGTTTATTCTCTGGACTGCGTTTCCCCGAGCAACTTGCAGGGATTATGGCACTGTCTTGCTATTTACCGACGGGCGATGTATTACCCGCTGAATTAAGCGCAGCGAATCGCAATACACCCATATTACAGCAACACGGTCTACAAGATGATGTCGTGCCACTATCCGCTGGAACATTAGCCAAAGAAGCCTTAATTACGGGCGGTTATAATGTGGTGTGGCAGACTTATCCTATGCCACATTCAGTGATCCCTGCGCAGTTAAAAGAGATTTCTAAGTGGTTATTACAGCGATTTGAAATGTAGAGAAGTCTAATTGCCGATAAAAGCAGCATGCGGTAAATTGAAAATTGCCCATGCTTGTTTTTTTATGGGAACAATCACTGTTTTCTGTAATGTTTTCTAAGTCATTTATACTGAACGATTTAAATTAATTTATTTCATTTTTATTTTTAATTCTATAAATATATAGAAATCAGTCATTCAGCTTATTTTTTATATGAAACAAATCTGTCTTAAAGCGCCCGCGAATTCCCCTATAAATGTCAAGTTTTTAATAAAAATGACACAATTTATCTTTATTCTTTGTTATTATCCGTGACGCTGAACTTGATGGAGTTCACGGCAATCTTTCTATGATAAAATAATTAAAATCAAGGGGTTGATGTAATGAGACATATGCTTATTAAAGGACTAGTTGCAACTGCTGTTGTCGCTGCGCTTGCGGGTTGTAATAATAGTGATGACGATAAAGTCCCAACAACATGTGCTGAAGCGGGAAGCGCTTGCACAACATTTACCGTTTTACACACCAATGACAACCATGGCCGCTTCTGGGAAAACAGTGATGGCGAATATGGTATGGCAGCACGTAAAGTATTAATTGACCAAATACGTAATGATGTAAAGAGTAAAGGTGGTGAGGTACTATTACTCTCTGGTGGTGATATAAACACTGGTGTGCCTGAGTCCGATATGCAAGATGCCGTGCCAGATTTTATTGGTATGAATTTGATCGGTTATGATGCCATGGCTGTCGGTAACCATGAGTTTGATAACAGCTTAAATGTGCTAGATATGCAATCAAAACTCGCCAACTTCCCAATGCTGGCTGCAAATATTTATATCAAAGATAAAGAGGGGAAGGTTACTGACCAGCGCCTGTTTGATGCTTACCATGTTTTTGATGTTAATGGCCTAAAAATAGCTGTTATTGGTTTAACGACTAAAGACACCGCTCATCTGGTTAATCCTGATAATATTTCTACCATCTACTTTGCTGATCCACAGGAAGAAATCCAAAAAACTCT
Source organism: Shewanella sp. SR1 (assembly GCF_020447145.1). Lineage (NCBI taxonomy): Bacteria > Pseudomonadati > Pseudomonadota > Gammaproteobacteria > Alteromonadales > Shewanellaceae > Shewanella > Shewanella sp. SR1. The sequence goes on from NZ_JAJAEF010000002.1 coordinate 68,092, forward strand.
TAAAGAAATTGAATCAAAAGAAAAAGTCGATCTGGTGTTTGCTACGACACATATGGGTCACTATGTCGATGGCAGCCATGGAACTGAAGCTCCTGGAGACGTGTTATTAGCGCGTTCAGTAGCAGAAGGTAAACTGCAGGCCATTATTGGTGGTCATTCACAAAATCCAGTGTGTATGGAACCCGGTAGCGACAATAAAGCTTACGCAGACTTCAAGCCTGGCAATGATTGTGCGCCAGATCAACAAAATGGCACTTGGATTATGCAAGCCCACGAATGGGGTAAGTATGTTGGTCGTGCCGATTTCGAGTATTTTAATGGCGAATTACACCTCGCTAGCTATGATTTAATTCCAGTCAATTTATTAACCAGAGATGCTAAAGGCAATTTGGTAAAAGATGAACACGGTAATCAAATTTTAATTGATAAATTAATCAGCGCCGATCCAGTTGTAAAATCTATTCTTTATCCGTATCAACAGAAGGGGCAAGAATTACTGGATGTGGTTATTTCGTATACCGATGGTTTGCTTCAAGGGAATCGTGATATTGTTCGTGCACAGCAAACCAATTTAGGTCAATTATTAGGTGAGGCTTATCGTACCTATAATTTAGTGGAAGCTGACTTTGGGGTAATGAACTCTGGAGGTATACGTGACTCCATTGGTATCGGTGACGTAAGCTATCGTGATGTATTGAAGGTTCAGCCTTTTGGAAACTTTGTTGCTAAAGCAACCATGACCGGTAGTGAAGTTGCTGAATATTTAGGTAAGGTAGGAACGAAAACTGGTGGCGGTTATGCCCAATTAAGCAATATTAGTGTAACTATCGATTGCGATACTGCTACAGCTAATATCAGTGATATCAATAATCGTGGTTTCTCACCAACTGATGAGTACAGCTTCTCAATCATTAGTTTTAGTGCTGCTGGCGGAGACGATTATCCGAAGATCAATGTGTTAAATACTCAACAAACTGATGCAGCAGTTTTGCGTGATTTTTTTGAAAAAAATCCCATGATTAAAGCTGCCGATTACGAGCCAGTGGCTGGTAAAGTCGTTCATCTTAAAAATGGCGTGGTTGTACCTAACTGTAAATAAGTTCGAGCTGAACATGAACTTAAGTTATGTAGCAACGATATAGATTTAAAAGACAGCTAGTTAACTAGCTGTCTTTTTATTCAATTTAAATTACCTCCTATGGAGGTAATTTCATTTCCGTAGTACGTTGCATATAAAATGCTTTTGCTAGTTATCAAAAATTAAGTATAAATACTTGCTGAGTATTTCACTTTAGTGATGAGTGAGTCGTACTTGGTGTAATCGTTAACTCTCACGCGTAACTGATTAATCTTTCGATAGTCTCTTGCTATGCAAAATTACAGGCGGTCAAATGACGCATTGACTGCGTAGCTAAGACTGCCAATATCAGTGAAATCAATGGTAAAGACTTCAGCCCTACCGGTACTTACAAGTTCACTGTACCTAGCTTTAACGCTGCAGGTGGTGACGGTTATCCTAAACTCGCTAGCCCAATCCAAACGGGTTTTGTGGATGCTGATTTATTGTATTCATTCTTGAAAGAGAAACAAGCGATTGTCGCTGCGGATTATAGTCCGATAGGTGATATCGTTTATGAAAACTCAAAGAGTGTTGAAGGTTGCCAACTCTAAGTAATCGATCACTACTCAGTGTTTAAATATAAATGCCACTCAATTGAGTGGCATTTTTTATATGACAGTTTCTATCATGTTTAAAGAATACTTAGTTCATCTGAGTATCTTGGGATTCTTGCAGAGAAAGTTAATATCTGTCTTGGTAGGATATAGTTACTTTAGACATCGCATCCCACTGATATAGAAAGGTTCGTTGGGCTTAAAATACCTAATTCAAACCTCCTAGGCGGAGGTTTTATCATTGCGAGGGGTTTATCAGTAAAGCTAGCGAGCACTCCTTTTATCAATGGGTGAGGCGCAGCTCGTGGCGGTGTTCGTGTTGATAATGTTCGGCGCAGGAGGCGCAGCGTTGTTCTGTGGGATCTTGGCTTAAGCGTTCGGTTTCGATTTCCGCTTCGCAGTCGGAGCAAAGGCCGTAGAGACCTAAGTCGAGCTGACAAAAGGCGGCATCAAGTTTATTCAGCTGGCAAAATAGCGGGTGATCGGCCAGTGGCGTTTGCGCCAATTTATCAATTAATTCTGCCAGACTCAGGCTAGCATAATGCTCCCCTATGGCTTCGAGGAACGGAGGGAGCGCGCCGATTTCTTTCCTTAGATTAGCTTCAAGCTCTGACAATTCATGTCTGATATGGGTGGTGCTCACGTAAAATCGCCTATTTCATTTGACTCTAGGCGTCCAGTCTAATAGTTCCACTACCAACGACTATGATAAAGATCAAGTATCTGCCACATTTTCGGTTTTTTCGCCGTTAAAAATCGAAAAAGTACTTCATTCCTATCGCATTATGTGTGCTATCGCTAAGTCCCTTTCGTGGCTCACATTGCCGCGCATTGAATCTCGATTTCTAACGCTTATATGGCTTGTTGCCGTTCTGTGGTTGCTCACTCTTCTATGATTCGTTGCCTAAGTTTCGCTGCGCAGCTTCTAATACAGCAACGATTTCTTCTGTAGTTTTAAACACGCGCAGCTCCCTGAACAAAGTATCGGCTTCGGGATATTGGCGATTGAGATAGGTAAACCACTGTTTGATTCGGGCGGGATAATAGTCGCTCTTGCGGCCATTGAGTTCCCTTTGGGTATAACTGAGCATCAGCCCTAAGGTTTGCGCCCAAGTATATGGGGTTGCACCTGTCTTGATGGTATCGGCCAAGTTCGGCAATGAAATCGCCCCGCGGCCGATCATAATACTGTCGCAGCCGGTGACTTCGATACATCGCTTAGCATCGTCGCTGTTCCAAATTTCACCGTTGGCGATCACCGGGATCGGCAAACGTTTACGCACTTCTGTGATGTATTCCCAGTAGGCTGGCGGTCTGTAGCCGTCGACTTTACTGCGCGCATGGATGGCAAGCTCAGTCGCTCCGGCTTCATACACTGCGATAGCATTTTCCATGAACAGTGACTTATCTTCGTAGCCCAAACGTATTTTGGCGGTCACGGCATGTTCCTTCGGTACCGCTTGACGCATGGCTTTGACAATATCGTGCACACTCTCAGGATATTGCAGTAATACGGCGCCACCTTTGCTGCGGTTAACGATTTTAGCCGGACAGCCAAAGTTGGCATCGACACCGTGTGAACCGAGTTCAATCGCCCGCAGGGCATTTTCGCCCATACATTGGGGTTCTTGGCCGAGTAACTGCACTCGTACTGGCGTACCCGAAGGGGTATTACCATTGTTGAGCAGCTCAGGACACAGTTTGAGAAAGACTTTTTCTGGCAGCAGTTGGTCTACCACACGCACAAATTCGGTGACGAGCAAATCGTAGGGATTGATGGTCGATAGAATATCACGCATCAAAGCGTCTACTACGCCTTCCATTGGAGCCAAAATCACACGCACTGCAGTAAACCCATATCTATTTGCAAAGGGCGAGCATTCTACCTTATCGGCCTTAAGTTACAAAGTGGTCGAGTGAATGCGGATTAATAGGCGCACTCATAAATAAAATCCACGCTAAACTGATTGTCCTAGCAGGATATTTTGACCATTTCTGTGATTTAGTGATATTTTTTGCAATAGAATTGAAACAGGGCAGGTCTTTTGCAGTAAGCCAGCTACTTCTACTGTTGTTGGTCAACATTACTCAATAAACAAGAAGGGATTATTTATGAATTCAGTTAAAAAAACAGCAGTTGCAGTAGCCTTAGGCTCAGTCGTCATAAGTTCAGCTTTTGCTGTCAATGCCCAAACTAACCCGTTTGGTTTTGAAGCAATGGATGCGGGTTATCAAATAGTCGGCTCAGAAGGCAAATGTGGTGAAGCCAAATGCGGCGCGGATATGAAGAAAGCTGCCGCTGAAAAAGCCAAAGAAGGCAAATGTGGTGAAGCTAAATGTGGCGCCGAGATGAAAAAAGCGGCTGCAGATAAAGCCCATGAAGGCAAATGTGGCGAAGCGAAATGCGGTGCCGATGTGAAAAAAGCCGCGATGGCGAAAGCACACGAAGGTAAGTGTGGTGAAGCGAAATGTGGCGCTGATATGAAGAAAACCGCCGAGAAAGTTGACGCTAAAGTCGAAGCCGTTAAAAAAGAAATGAAATAAATCCGACTGTACTAATCCCGCAGTGATGGGGGTTATTGAGTCTTAAGAGGCCAGCCCGCGCTGGTCTCTTTTGTTTTATCCTAAAGCGATGACAGCAAGCGTTCGTGAGGTTCTATGAATGATCAAAAAAATGCGGCACAGGTAGGGCTGGGCTTACGGCGAGAAATGCTCAGTGAGTTTTGTGAATCGGTGCCAGAAGCGATTAATTTTTTTGAAGTAGCACCAGAAAACTGGATGACCTTAGGCGGTAAGTTTGGCCGTCAATTTCGTGAACTGACCGAGCAACATAGTTTCTATTGCCACGGTTTGAGTTTATCGATTGGTAGCCCTGAACCCTTAGATCTCACGTTTGTAAAAAACATCAAAACCTTTATGGATTTACACCAAATCCAAGTCTATTCCGAACACTTAAGTTATTGCTCTGGCCAAGGTCACTTATACGATCTCATGCCGATCCCTTTTACCGACGCAGCGGTAAAACATGTGGCGGCGCGGGTGAAGCAAGTCGAAGATATTTTAGAGCGGCCACTCATTTTAGAAAATGTGTCATTTTATGCCGCCCCCGGCGCGCACATGAGCGAACTTGAATTCGTCAATGCCGTGCTGCAAGAAGCCGATTGTAAGTTGCTACTCGATGTGAACAACATCTATGTGAACTCGATAAATCATCAATACGATGCCGATACCTTTTTACAGGCCATGCCGACGGAGCGTATCGCTTATCTGCATATCGCTGGGCACTACAAGCAAGCTGAAGATTTACTCATCGACACCCATGGCGCCGCCATTAACGATCCCGTTTGGGCACTGTTGCAACGTTGCTATGCCTTACATGGGGTAAAGCCGACCTTGCTTGAGCGTGACTTTAATGTGCCTACAACTGCTGAATTGTTGCTCGAGCTAAATCAAATCCACGCTTATCAAGCGGCGGCGCCCAGCTCTCACATTCAAAATAGCGCTCATGTTGTAAAGAGGATCGCCTAATGGATTTTAAGCAAGTGCAGCAATCCTTTATCGATTATATCCGCGATCCGTCTCGGCCATTGCCCGCGGATACTGATGTCCGGCGCATGCAGGTTTACCGCGAGTTATTTTTTAATAATGTACTGGGATTTGTGTCGAACGGCTTTCCCGTGCTGAAAAGTTTGTATTCTGAGGAAGAGTGGTTGGCATTAGTGCAAAGCTTTTTTAGTCAACATGATTGCCAATCGCCGATTTTTATCGATATCGCGGGCGAATTTTTAGATTTTTTACAGCAGCAATATCAGCCCACGGCAAATGATCCTGTTTTTATGCTCGAATTAGCCCACTATGAATGGCTAGAGTTAGCTGTTGCGGTTGCACAGGCGAGTGGGGATGAATCTCAACTTAGCCCAGCGCAAATTCCGATGCAGGCCTTATGTTTATCGAAGACGGCGAGGGTGGCGCAGTATCATTTTGAGGTGCAGCACATTCGTCAGGATTATCGTCCGCAGCAACAACTCGATACGCCAGTGTTTTTTTGTCTCTATCAAGATGTTGATTGCGAAGTGTGTTTCCTACAGTTAAATCCCTTAAGTGCACAGGTGCTGGCATTTCTTCAAGCTCAGGGCCAAGCGAGTTTTCAAGAGATACTTGATTGGTTAACAATCACTTACCCTCAAATGGCACCTCAGGTTATTGGGCAAGGTTGTAGCCAGTTACTCGAGCAATTAGCGGCCAAAGGGATAGTGCGCGGTCGTCAGTCTTAAGGTGGGGATTATTGCCGAAATAAATGCAATAACCCTACATCTAAAGGGTTTTTATTAATTTGACAAACCGCTACAATGTCGGCCGTTTTGTGATCTCAATCACTGTACGATTCCTGCGCACTTATACTTGCACATACTAGAGGAGCTGTAATGAGTAGTCAGCCGTTCAAAGACCCATTTAATTTTTTGTATTTTATTGGTTTTATTTTAGTTTTACTGTTGCCGACTCTGCCAGCAAGCCTGTCTTGGTTAAAGCACTTAGGTCTAATTTAAGCGAGCGTTAATCTCGAGCGCATAGACTATTGGCCACTCTTAGAGTGGCTTTTGTTTTTCTGATAAAGGGTAAGTAAATCGATGGTATTAAAGCGCGGATTATTTTTATTGTTAGGTTTAACCGCGTTAGCCTTGGGTTTACTCGGTATCGTGCTGCCTTTGCTACCGACCGTGCCGTTTATCTTGCTTGCCGCTTTTTGCTTTGCCCGCTCCAGTGAACGTTTACACCATTGGTTGATGACTCATCCTTGGTTTGCCGATGCCTTAACCCAGTGGCAAGAGCAGCGAGCAATGCGTAAGGGGTTGAAACGCAAAGCTATGGTCGTCAGCGCGCTGAGTTTTAGTGTCAGCATTATTGTGGTGCCTATCCTTTGGGTAAAAGGTTTGCTGCTCGTGATGGCACTCGTCTTACTCTGGTATCTCAAAGGGATCCCTGAAATAGAGGGATGATTGAGCGACACTATGGATTCAATGTGTGGCAAATCGTTTTCGCCGCGTCATGGGTGAGGGGATGTAACACAGTGCCGACAGGGTTTGATCTAAGGCACAAATTGATAACCTTTCCATCACTTGTGCGTTGTGATTGTTGCAACTAAAACTAAAGCGGCATAAGCTTTGTCCGACTTTCGACAATGCGTCCACCCAGTGTGGACGTTTTGTTTTATACCGCCAACGCTAGGTTGGTGAATTGATTAAGTAACTTATTAAGTAAATATGATGGCTATGAATACAGAAACCTTATCCTTGATAAAGCAAAGCATTAAAACGATTCCTAATTATCCTAAGGAAGGGATTTTATTTCGAGATGTCACCAGTTTGCTTGAGAATGCAGCCGCCTATAAAGCGACCATCGACTTGTTAGTTGAACATTATCGTGGCCAAGGCTTTACCAAAATTGTGGGCACTGAGGCTCGTGGTTTCTTGTTTGGTGCGCCGTTGGCTTTAGAATTGGGTGTGGGTTTTGTGCCTGTGCGTAAACCGGGTAAATTACCGCGTGCGACTATCAGCCAAAGCTATGAACTGGAATACGGTCACGATAGCCTAGAAATTCATACCGATGCGATTAATCCAAATGACAAAGTGCTAGTCGTTGACGATTTACTCGCGACTGGCGGTACTATTGAAGCGACCGTTAAACTCATTCGCCAACTGGGCGGTGAAGTTAAACATGCGGCCTTTGTGATCTCATTACCTGATTTAGGTGGTGAAGCACGTTTAACCGCTTTAGGGCTTGAGTTGGTTAAACTTTGTGAGTTTGAAGGCGAATAAATCTGCAGCTAAAGGCGCCTTGGGATAGTTTGATGGCATGTCAAATCATGACATGTTATCTTTCAAAGTTCTCGGGGCGCATGCTCCCGCTCTTGTATCACATACTCTGGGGAGTTCCATGTCATATCAGGTGTTAGCCAGAAAATGGCGCCCTGCCACATTTGATCAAATGGTTGGCCAAAGCCATGTTTTGCATGCCTTGACCAATGCGTTAAGCCAGCAGCGCTTACATCATGCTTACCTGTTTACGGGAACGCGCGGTGTCGGTAAAACCAGCTTGGCGCGACTCTTTGCCAAAGGCTTAAATTGCGAACAAGGCGTGACAGCGACTCCCTGTGGTGTTTGCGGCAGCTGCGTGGAAATCGCGCAAGGCCGTTTTGTCGATTTAATTGAAGTCGATGCCGCGTCCCGAACTAAGGTCGATGACACCCGTGAGCTGTTAGACAATGTGCAGTATCGTCCGACCCGTGGCCGTTTTAAGGTTTATCTCATCGACGAAGTGCATATGCTGTCGCGCAGCAGTTTTAACGCACTGCTAAAAACCTTAGAAGAACCCCCCGAGCACGTTAAATTTCTTTTGGCGACAACTGATCCACAGAAACTACCCGTGACTGTGTTATCCCGTTGTTTGCAATTCAATTTAAAAAGCCTGACCCAAGGCGAAATTGGCACTCAGCTCAATCATATCTTGACCCAAGAGCAGCTTCCCTTTGAGGCTGAAGCCCTAAAGCTTCTTGCTAAAGCCGCTAATGGCAGTATGCGTGATGCCTTGAGTTTGACCGATCAAGCGATCGCCTTTGGTGGCGGCAATGTGATGCTCACTCAAGTGCAAACTATGCTTGGCAGTATTGATGAGCAGCATGTGGTTGCCTTGCTTAAAGCCTTAACCGATGCCGATATTGGCGTGTTAATGCACACTTGCGCCCAAGTGCTCGCGTACGGCGCAGATGCCCAAGAAGTGCTGCGCAGTTTGCTTGAGCTGTTACATCAAATTACCTTGACCCAATTTGCCCCCGCGGCCGCGCAGCAATCTTTGTATAGCGCGCAAATTCGCGCCTTTGCCGAGCAGCTGACGCCGGAGCAAGTGCAGCTTTATTATCAGATTTTATTAACGGGCCGCAAAGATTTACCCCATGCACCCGATCCTAAATCGGGTCTTGAGATGGCGCTGTTACGCGCAGTCGCATTTGTGCCAGAAAAGCCGGTAAAGCGTTGGCAGCCTGATGCGGTCGCTGAGATCCGTTTACCCGAAGGGCAAACGCCCGTTGCGGTAACTGCTGCAGTGCAAGCTCCTCATGTAAATGAACAACAGTTTGCTGAAACACATACAGCTGAACCACATACAGCTGAACCACATATAGCTGAAACTGCGCCTGCTGAAAAAAAAACAGCATTAATTGAGCAAACTTGCGCTAACCAGCAAGTTGAAACCGCGCAAGCGGCCGCTGTTGACATGGCTGACGTGTCAATTGAGCCAGCAGATACTGTAGAGCAGGCGCTTGATGCTGAGCTCGAAGCGGATGCGGCATTAATTGCCGAACAGGCGGTGATTCTAAGTCAGGCGCAGAGTCAGGGATTTAACGCTGACAGCTTAAACGCTGACACAGTGAATGCTGAGGTAGAGCCTCAAACTCAAACAGTATCAACCGCTCAAGCGACTTCTATACACATTTCTGAACCCGTTGCTGACAATGAAGCATCGGTTGAGAGTTTAGATGCTCATAATAGCGAAGTTCCTGAATTAATTGGGGCAACTGCCGAGTCGAGTATTGTTAATCCAGCTATGGCTGAAACGGTTGTTGGTTCAACATCTGCTGAGAACACACTGGATAACAATCCCACCGCTAACAACACGCTTGAGCAAAATGGGCTTGATGAACATAGTCCCTATGGAACTGAAGCCGAGCATTCATATCCAGCGATGGGAGATTATGCCCAAGAGTCAGCGCCGCTCGATTCCTATCAAGATGCTTATGTTGAATTCTCTTCCGGCTCTTACAATGATGACGATTTTCATCACAGCTTTGAGTCTCAAGGTGAGCCTGATGATGTTCAACACTCAGCTGCAATGCCTCAAGTGTCTCCTCAGACCCCAACTCCAATTCCAACACCAGCCTCCGCATCCTTAGCCGATGATGATATTCTCTCGGCGGTATTGGCGGCGCGGGATTCACTGTTATCGGATCTTGATGCCTTAAGTGTTAAGGACGGTGATGAAAAAAAGTCGTCACTGGACTCAAAATTAAAGACACCAAACAGTAAAGCCAATGGGATCAGTTTATCAAAACCTGCCAGTAAAAGTGATGCAAGTCAGACAAGTGCGTCATTCTCTGCCGATCCCGCCGCTGATTTAGATCCCGATTTAACAATAGATTTCGATGATGATTTTGACTTAGATCTTGAGCCCATCGCTCTGCATCAATCAGTGCCTTCGGTTGCAAGCGCATCTAGTTCTGTCCCTGCTGATCCAGTCAAACCGGCAGCATATGACCGTCCTCCTTGGGAGGCAGCACCAGAAGCAGAGCTAACAGCTGAGCTTATCGAAACGACTCAGGTTGATAGCGGTAATACTGATATCGCTGATGCTGTGATGGCTCAAGGCTCTGATATAAATGATGACTCTGCCAGCAGTGGCCAAGGATTTTTAGAGGCTAGCAACATTGCCAATGACGGACAGAATAATGCGGCAGATGGTAATGACTCCCAGAGTGCCGAACAGGGTTCAGGTTCGAAGTCACAAGTGCTTCAAACTCAAGCAAGACATCAAGATAAAGTGCAAGCTACCGCGGTAACGCCAGCTAGCACGACTGCACTGACTCAGACGGCTAGCGCTGTTGAACGTACGCAGGAGAGGGAAGTCGCGCTTAGTAAACTTCCGATCAGCGGTCATCCATTAGATTTGCATTGGTACAAGTTGATGGCGAGCTTAGAGGTCGGCGGGCGAGTGCGGCAACTGGCGGTTAATTCCGTTTGCCAAACCCAGAGCGATCCTTTGCCGCTGTTGCTTAAGCCAAATCAGAAACATCTTGCGGCCGATGTCGCCATAGTTCAGCTTGAGCAAGCCTTAAGTGCCGCGCTCGGGAACCCAAGACGGGTGCAAGTGGTCATAGGAATCGATGCGCAGCGGGAAACGCCTTTAGAGTTACGTAAACGTTTCCACCAAGAGTTGCTGCAACAGGCGCATCAATCACTGATCCATGATGACAATGTGCAATGGTTGATCCAACGTATGGGCGCCGAACTCGATGCCGACAGTTTAGTGTATCCGCCCGAGTTGTTGAATTTACGCAGTCAGCAAATACAAGCGTTACCTGAGTTAACTGAGGCAGCAAGTTAACCATGATTGACGAGCCCTTGGGTAAAATGTTCGTCGTTAATTTGTAACCTTGTGGTTTAAATTTGAGCGCAAAGTGCATATTTATAGTGATGCTGCTGAGAAACTCGGCATCGAGATCATAAGTTTATTAACAAGATAACGGCATTGATTGCCAATCCCATTTATTTAAGTAAGATTAGCCGCGTTAATGCTTGCGACTAACCCTAATAGAAGAGAAAAGACTATGTTTGGAAAAGGCGGTATGGGCAATCTGATGAAACAGGCCCAGATGATGCAAGAAAAAATGGCCAAAGTGCAGGAAGAAATCGCCCGTATGGAAATGGTGGGTGAATCTGGTGCAGGTTTGGTGAAAGTCACCATGACTGGCGCGCACACAGTGCGTAAAGTCGAAATCGACCCAAGCCTGATGGAAGACGACAAAGAAATGCTGGAAGATTTGATTGCTGCGGCTTGTAATGACGCTGCCCGTCGAATCGAAGAAAACCAAAAAACTAAAATGGCCGAAGTCACTGGTGGTATGCAATTACCTCCTGGCATGAAAATGCCATTTTAATTGAGATAGCCGATGAAATTTAGTCCACTGTTAGATGAGTTAATTCAGTCCCTGCGTTGTTTACCTGGGGTTGGGCCTAAATCGGCGCAACGTATGGCGTTTCAGTTACTCGAGCGCGACAGAAAAGCAGGGCTTAAATTAGCCAGTGCGCTGTCCTGTGCGATGAGTGACGTCGGTCATTGTCAGTCTTGCCGAACCTACACTGAAGAAACCCTCTGTCCGATTTGTGCTAGCCATAAACGCGGTACGTCTTCCACCATTTGTGTGGTGGAAACGCCCGCCGATGTATTAGCCATTGAGGCGGGTGGACATTTCACAGGTCGTTACTTTGTTCTATTAGGCCATCTATCGCCACTCGATGGTGTTGGGCCAGAAGAGTTAGGTTTAGCGTTACTTGAGCGCCACTTGGCCTCGGGTGATGTTGCTGAGTTGATTCTGGCGACCAATCCGACGGTAGAAGGCGAGGCAACAGCGCATTTTATTGCTGATATGGCCAGACGCCATAAGGTGATGATCAGTCGCATCGCCCACGGCGTGCCCGTGGGTGGAGAGCTTGAATACGTGGATAGCACGACGTTAGCCTTGTCATTCAATGGCCGTTTACCGCTTTAACAGAACACTGTGACTCAGTTTAGTTAGTGTAATGCGATTGATTATATTAGCTTAATTTAAATGCTGAACTGTACGACTCGACTCAATTGTCGCTATAGCGCTTGTATACCATAAACCCGCCAAGAACCTATCTTGAGCGGGTTTTTATTTGCCCAGTGTTTCAATCTAGATATCGAGGCTGGGTTGTTATGATAGGTTGAACGATAGCGCCGTGGTTGCTTCAATTCTCATCTCAATTGATAACTACCCATATAAAAACTAGGTTTATCAATAGTTTTTTAAATTTCATACTTGTCTTATGCGAGCTTCATCCGTAAAGTCGATTTGATAAGAAGCGGGCTAAGTTGCGATTTACTACAGTGTTCGAGCCTTTGTGCCTAACTAATTCGTGGATTTAGATCTGTGTGCTTAGCTCTGTGTACGTTGAACCGGACAGGTATTTTTTATTAGAAAACCATGGAGGGGACTCATTGGAAAAGATTACGATTAGGCATGCAGAGAAGCGTGACGCAGCAGCCATTCAAGCCGTATATGCCTGCCCAAATGCCTATACGGGTACCTTACAACTCCCTTGGCCATCGACCGATAAATGGGAGTCACGCCTTGCGGCAACATCGAATCATATTAGTCGCTATGTCGCAGAGATTGAGGGTGAAATTGTCGGCGAGTTGGGTTTTGAGGTGTACGAGCAACCCCGTCGTAGGCATGTTGCCTCCTTTGGAATGGGGGTAAAAGACAGCTACCAAGGCCGCGGTGTTGGCAGCGCCTTGATTAACGCTATGCTTGAGCTCACCGATAAATGGATGAATATAAAACGAATTGAATTAACGGTTTATACCGATAATCATGCCGCCATTGGTCTATATAAAAAGTTTGGCTTTGTGATAGAAGGTGAGTCGAAGGATTTTGCCTTTAGAAATGGTGAGTTTGTCAGTGTGTATCATATGGCGCGGATAAAATAGCATGCTGGTCTTGGCACTATTTTAACGGTTGCTTAAGGCATTTACTTTAAGAATGGACTCTAAGCGCTCATTCCAAGTCCTAACTTTAAGTACTTACTATAAGATCTGACGCTAAGTGCTCAATCTAAGAACTTACTTCAAGTGCTCACTTCACAAACCGAGGTCTGGGATAGCATTAAGCGCTCATTTTCAGAGCTCGCTTTAGGTGCTAAGTGTGTGTCTATCTCAACTTTTAAGGATAAAAAATGGGACTCATTTTATTGCCACTACTGATATTTTGGTTGGGTGTCGGTATTTATGCCATTCGTATCGGCTATCAAGTCTTGGCTGGGACATCTCAATTAAGCTATACACTCAGCGTTTGTGCGATCGCTATGGTGGCATTACTGCTTTATCTCTATTTCGGTTTCGCTCAATTTAAGGAAAATAAAGCGTTGTGGGCGTTCGAAATTCCGATGTTTTTTGCTGCGAATAAGCTCGCTTTTGGCGTCATGATCCTTGGTCTGTTGCTGCACTGCTTCGGTCAAGGTGTTCTCACTTCCGCTTATTTGAAACCTCTACCTTTCATCATGATTTTCACCGTTTCCTTTGGTGCTATGGCAGGAGTCATATTGTCCGACACCTTCATGGCTAAATTTGAAATCCAAAAAACGCATTGATGTCAGCTAATCAGGTTAAATTTTTAGTTCGGATGCAGTTGCTGAAGTGGATTTGAACTGACGATCTTCGATCGCTATTTATAGAGAGTTGAGTCCGACGAGGGAGAATTTTGATCTGGTAAGGATTTTAAAGAAGGTTATTACTGATTTTAGATACAAAAAAACCAGCATATGCTGGTTAAATTGGTTGCGGGAGCCGGATTTGAACCGACGACCTTCGGGTTATGAGCCCGACGAGCTACCATACTGCTCCATCCCGCGTCCGATTAATGCTGTTAATAACTGTTTAAATTCTGTCATCTAAGAATTGGCTTCGGAAGCTGGATTTAAACCTGCGACTTTCGCCTGTTGTTTATAAAGGGTTGAGCCTGGTAAGCTGTTTCTCGTTATAAACACATAAAAAGTGGTTGCGGGAGCCGGATTTGAACCGACGACCTTCGGGTTATGAGCCCGACGAGCTACCATACTGCTCCATCCCGCGTCCGATTGTTGCTATTAATAACTGTTTTAATTCTGTCATCTAATAATTGGCTTCGGAAGCTGGATTTAAACCTGCGACTTTCGCCTGTTGTTTATAAAGGGTTGAGCCCGATAAGCTGTTTCTCGTTATAAACACATACAAAAAGTGGTTGCGGGAGCCGGATTTGAACCGACGACCTTCGGGTTATGAGCCCGACGAGCTACCATACTGCTCCATCCCGCGTCCGATTGTTGCTATGAATAACTGTTTTAATTCTGTCATTTAAGAATTGGCATCGGAAGCTGGATTTAAACCTGCGACTTTCGCCTGTTGTTTATAAAGGGTTGAGCCCGATAAGCTGTTTCACGTTATAAACACATAAAAAATTGGTTGCGGGAGCCGGATTTGAACCGACGACCTTCGGGTTATGAGCCCGACGAGCTACCATACTGCTCCATCCCGCGTCCGATTGTTGCTGTTAATAACTGTTTGAATTCTGTCATCAAAGAATTGGTACCGAAGCCGAATTTGAACGTACGACCTTCGCTTGTTGTTTATAAGGAGTTGAGCCCGATGAGCTGTTTCTCGTTATAAACACATATAGAAAGTGGTTGCGGGAGCCGGATTTGAACCGACGACCTTCGCCTGTTGTTTATAAGGATTTGAGCCCGATAAGCTGTTTCTCGTTATAAACACATATAGAAAGTGGTTGCGGGAGCCGGATTTGAACCGACGACCTTCGGGTTATGAGCCCGACGAGCTACCATGCTGCTCCATCCCGCGTCCGATATCTATCTGTTTTACTTTACTATTTTGCTTTAAATTGGTTGCGGGAGCAGGATTTGAACCTACGACCTTCGGGTTATGAGCCCGACGAGCTACCATGCTGCTCCATCCCGCGTCCGTCTTCAAAGCGGGGCAGACTATAACGGCAGTGCCCTTGCAATGCAAGGACGAAGATTGAAAAAGGTGGTGAACGCTTAAATATAAAGCGGGATGGGCGGCATTCATACGATTTACGTATAAGTTGGGGATTTTTCGTCGATTCTCTTAGGCCAAGACAGTGACTAAATGGGGCTTTGGCTAATAACTGTTTATCTTTTATGTATCCGAGCAGGTATAATGTCGCTTTGATTTTGACTGCGTACTGATTATCCCATGCTTAATTTTTTTGCCGCCGCCCCTAAGGGCTTTGAATATAGCTTAGCCCAAGAGCTGACAGAATTTGGTGCGACTGAAGTAAAAGAGAGTGTTGCTGGTGTGTATTTCACTGCCTCTTTAGCTTTAGCGTATCGCATCACTTTATGGACACGTTTAGCCAGCCGCATTGTGTTGGTTATCTATAAAGGAAGCTGCGAGTCGGCAGAACAACTCTATAATGCAGCCTATTGTGTCGATTGGCCGGCACACTTTTCCAATAAAAGTACTTTTAGTATCGATTTCCATGGTACGGGTGGTTTTCTTAATAATACCCAGTTTGGCGCCTTGAAGATTAAGGATGCGATTGTCGATCGTTTCCGTGACGATGATATTGAGCGTCCGAATGTATCTCGCGTTGATGCTGAATTTAAAGTCGATGCGCATTTCCGTAATGGCGTGATCACGATTGCGATGAACTTCTCGGGTCCATCGCTTCATCAACGTGGCTATCGTTCGACCACAGGTGAAGCGCCATTGAAGGAAAACTTAGCCGCTAACATGCTCGTACGCAGTGGCTGGCAAGCGGCGCCTTCAACCTTGCTCGATCCTTTCTGTGGTAGCGGTACAGTGCTGATTGAAGCGGCGTTAATGGCAGCCGATATTGCCCCTGGTCTGCAACGTAGCCGTTTTGGTTTTGAACATTGGCGTCGCCATGATAAAGCCGTGTGGCAAGAAATCGTTGAAGAAGCGAAAGCGCGTGCCTCATTAGGCGTGAAACGTTGCGAGATTAAATTCTACGGTTCTGATATCGATTCGCGCTTAGTCGCGTTGGCGAAACGTAATGCCGAAAATGCCGGTGTACTGGAGTTAATCGAGTTTCAAGTTGCGGATGCTTTAACGATAGCGCCGCCTGCGGAAAGCGGCTATTTGATCACTAACCCACCTTATGGTGAGCGTTTAGGCAATGTGTCTGAGTTATTGCAGCTTTACTATCAGCTGGGTGACAAGTTGAAGAAAGAGTTTGGCGGCTGGAAAGTGGCCATGCTGTGTAGTGATATCGAACTGGTGTCATCGCTAAAGCTTAAAGCCGATAAACAAATGAAGATGTTTAACGGCGCGCTTGAATGTGCTTTTAACATCTATACCTTACATGCCAACAGTACTCGCCGTGATACGCCTGTGCTACCAGATGGCGTCGACATTGCCGATATTGCCCCAGCTTTTGCTAACCGCATTAAGAAGAATGCCAAGTTATTAGAGAAATGGGCGAAGAAAGAAGGCATCGACAGCTATCGTATTTACGATGCCGACATTCCTGAATATAACGTCGCAGTAGATAAGTATTTAGATTACGTGATTATTCAAGAGTATATGGCGCCAGCGACCATACCTGAAGCCGTGACTAAGCGCCGTTTAAGCGATGTGTTATTAGCCCTGCCGTCGGCTATTGGCATCAATCCTAACAAGATGATCATGAAGACCCGTGAGCGTCAAAAGGGCACGAGTCAATATCAAAAGCTGGATGAGCGCAAGTTAGAGCTTATCACTACCGAATATGGCGCTAAGTTCAAGTTGAACTTAACCGGTTATTTGGATACAGGTTTGTTCCTCGATCACAGATTGACACGTCGTTTAGTCGGTCAAAAGTCTAAAGGTCGCCGCGTACTGAACTTGTTCTCTTACACAGGTTCTGCTTCTGTGCATGCAGCGCTTGGCGGTGCTAAGTCGGTAACGACGGTAGATATGTCCAATACCTATATCGCTTGGGCGAAGGACAACTTTGCGCTTAATGGCCTGCAAGGTAAGCAGTATGAGTTTGTTCAATCTGACTGCATGCAGTGGATTAGGGATTGTAATGAACAGTACGATCTGATTTTTATCGATCCGCCGACCTTCTCAAACTCTAAGCGCATGGAAGATTCGTTTGATGTGCAACGGGATCATGTGAACTTACTGGCATCCTTAGTGAAACTGCTCAGCCCAACGGGAGAGCTAGTGTTCTCTAACAATAAACGTAAGTTTAAGATGGACATAGAGACGCTGACAAAGATGAACATTAATGTGACGAACATTGATGACATGACTTTGCCTATGGACTACAAACGTAATCCACATATCCATAATACCTGGCTTATCACCCATGCCTGAGTTGACTCAAGCAGAGCGGGATAACAGAACTTATCTGCTATATCACACAGATGGCTGCCATCTGTGTGAACTGGCCGCGGCGTTACTGGACGCGGCCGACATTGGCTATCGGGCCATAGATATATGTGACGATGAATACCTCGCGCAGCGTTATGGCGTATCGATCCCTGTGCTTAAAGCCTGGGATGATAGAGAATTACATTGGCCATTTAACGCAACGCAATTACAAGAGTTTACAGGAGCTTAGTTTGAGTCTGGTTCGTATCAATAGTGGCTCTTTAGCCTATGGTTACACTCCGTTGTTACAAAAAGCGGATTTTACTATTCAACGCGGCGAGCGCGTGTGTATCGTTGGCCGTAATGGTGCCGGCAAGTCGAGTTTATTAAAAGTGTTATCCGGCGATGTGCTGCTGGATGAAGGCGAGTTCAATATTGCCGGTAATGTGAGTGTTAGTCGTTTACAGCAAGATCCGCCAAAAGCTGAGCAAGGCACGGTATACGCGTATATCGCGGCAGGATTAAAGGAAGTGGGTGAGGCGCTTGAGCGTTATCATCAACTGTCCCACGATGTCGCCCATGCCGATCCAGAGCAAATGGATCGTATGTTAAATGAGATGCAAGGTCTGCAAGAAACCTTAGATCACTATAATGGTTGGCAGCTCGATTCGCGCATTCAACAAAACTGCGAGTTGTTAGGCCTAGATCCTGACAAATCGTTGAGCGAGTTATCCGGTGGTTGGCAGCGTAAAGTGGCGTTAGCCAGAGCACTGGTCAGCGAGCCAGATCTGTTGTTACTCGATGAACCGACCAACCATTTAGACATAGACACGATTGAATGGCTTGAAAAGTTTTTACTTGATTATCAAGGTGCTATCGTCTTTATCAGTCACGATAGGGGCTTTATTGCCCGTATGGCGACGCGGATTGTCGATTTAGACCGTGGTGTTGTGACATCATGGCCGGGCAACTATCAAATGTATCTTGATGGTAAGCAAGAATGGCTACGGGTTGAAGCTGAGAAAAATGCCTTGTTTGACAAGCGTCTCGCTGATGAAGAAGTGTGGATCCGTCAAGGTGTTAAAGCCAGACGTACCCGTAATGAAGGCAGAGTGCGTGCACTTAAAGCGCTACGTGATGAGCGCAGTGAGCGTTTGAATCGTCAAGGCAACGCTAAGATGGCGGTATCGGATACCGAACGTTCTGGTAAGTTAGTATTTGATGTTCAAGATCTTAACTTCAATCTGCCCGATAAAAATCTGGTTAAGAACTTCAATACCACAGTGATCCGCGGTGACCGCATTGCGCTGATTGGCCCGAACGGCTGTGGTAAATCGACCTTGATCAAACTATTAATCGAAAAGCTACAACCGCAATCGGGCGAAATTAAAGTCGGCACTAAGCTCGAAATTGCTTATTTCGACCAATATCGTGAAGCCTTAGATCCTGAGCAAACGGTTGAAGATAACGTCGGCGAAGGTAAAAAGACCATCACGATTAATGGCCAAGACCGCCACATATTAAGTTATTTGCAAGACTTTTTGTTCTCGCCTATGCGCGCCAGAACACCAGTGAAAGCGCTGTCGGGTGGTGAGAAGAACCGTCTGTTGCTTGCCAAGCTATTAATTCGCCCCGCAAACTTAATCATACTCGACGAACCGACCAACGATCTTGATATTGAGACCCTAGAATTGTTAGAGTCGCTGCTAACTGAATATCAAGGTACGCTTTTGTTGGTGAGCCATGATAGGGCATTTATCGATAATACCGTCACCAGTAGTTGGTGGTATGCGGGTAATGGCCATTGGAGCGAGTATGTTGGTGGTTATCAAGACGCAGTGAATCAGGGGGCAAAGTTTTATTCTGAGGAACCTAGTTCGCAAAAGGCGGTCGAAGCTCCAGCGGTTGAAACGAAAGCCGTTGAAGTTAAGGCTGCGGAACCTGCGAAAGCGGTAAAAAAACTGTCGTATAAGTTACAGCGTGAGTTAGAGTCGCTACCCACTGTGATGGAGCAATTAGAGGCCGATATTCTCGCATTGCAGACCACCATTGGACATTCAGACTTTTATAGTCAGGCGCAGGATAAAGTCAATCAGGTATTGAGCCAGTTGGCGGATAAAGAAAAGCAATTGGAAGTTTGCTTCGAGCGATGGGAAGAGCTTGAGTCACTGAAGTAAACCAATAATAAAAATGGGAATAGAATTAATGAAGTCAAAGTTGGATAAAGCCCTTTCCTTGGTTGCCTTAGGTGTCCTTGGTGTATTAAACAGTGCCCATGCTGCACCTGTCTATGAAATTGATAATATCGAAAATTATGAGCTGAAAGGCACGCTTAAAGACACTCGTAACGGTTATGCTTTAGGTGTGAATGCCAATGATGAATTAGTCGGTATCTCAAAGGGTAAGAAAAAGCTCAGCAGTTCAGATGTTGAAGGCGGCGTGATTGATGTTGCCGATGGTATCGCACCGGAAGAAACCATTACGTATTCGATAGATAAACCCATCATTGCCAATAACTTTGCTTTTGTTGCTAAGCACAACGATGCATCTAAGCCTTGGCTCCCCACTTTTGACAGCATTAATGGCACGACAGATCCAAGCAATACCGAGGTGATTAATTCAGTTGATACCTTTTATTACGGTATTAACGATGCCGGTATTAAAGTGGGCAGCATGACAGCACCTGAAAAGAAAACAGAGAATAAATCTACTGCTAATGTAGCCGATAATTATTGGTATTACCGCGACTATGAGTTCCGCGGTGTCGCCAAAGCTGGCAGTACTGAAATACCGCTAGTACCTCCCTATACGCTATTTGTTAATGCTGATAAGACTAAAACCGTTGAGTTAGGCGGATGGTCAGCGGCAACAGCCATTAATAACAATAATTTAGTAGCGGGTTATGCCAGTATTGATATTAGTAAATATGGTAGCGATAGAGTTAATTATTGTTTAGGTACAGAGAATACTTTGCTGGTAGATGTGTGCGTACAACGTGAGCAATATCCGAATTCTACAGGTACACGTAATATTCAGTATCAAACTCGCGCCTATGTATGGCAAATCGATAATGATACGGCTACAGGAACGGCGTTGCCTTTAGGATTAACACCTAAAGCTGATAACACTTTAACCTTTACCGCTCAAGCGCTCGGCTTGAATGATAACGGTGTCGTTGCGGGTCGTTCACACGTTTATCGTAACAATGATACAGATAAGCTGCGTCAAGATGCGGCCTATTGGGCTAAAGATACCGAAGGTAACTACCAGTACCACTGGGTCCCTATGGGGGATTCGATTTCAAGCTCTATCGCCTATGACATTAACAACAGTGGGATTCTTGTTGGTAGCTATCGCAGCTATATCCAAGGCTATTTACGTGATAAATTTTTCGTCTTTGATACCAATACCCCAGATGTCGCTTATGTGACACCTAATGATTTTGGCTCAACGACAACGGATCTTTCGAGTAAGCCAAAAGATATTAACAATAAAGGTCAAGTTGTTGGTTACGTTGAGACAACATACGACAAAGAAAAACCACGTCCTAAGGCTGGTTTCCTGTATGAGAAATCAACTGGTGAGTTTAATAACCTCAACAAGTTACTGACCTGTGAGTCTAAGGGTTATGAAAAAGCCAGTGATGGTAGCTGGGCACGTCATCAAGTCGAAGTGCGTGACGGTTCGGGTAAAACCTTCACGTATAATGCCGATATTATTGTGGTCGAAGGGACAAGTATTAACGAAGAGGGCACTATTGTAGGAACAGCATTCATTCGTAAGCCTTCCTTACAACTTGATAGTGCTGGAAATATTATTGTTGGCGAAAATGGTGAAGCGCTATTTGAACTCAATGGCAATGGTGATCCAGTGACTGCCTATATCCCGGGTATGGTCGTACTAAAACCCATCACTAATGGTGAGGCTTGCACTGTAGAGGATAATAGCGATACGGGTAATTTTGAGCGTTCTGGTGCTGCAACCTTAGCTTGGTTATTTGCTTTACCATTAGTGTGGTTCCGTCGTCGAATTCGCTAAGTTTTAAGCTTGAATTCAGACTAAAAAAATCGAGGCAAAATGCCTCGATTTTTTTTCGTTAGGATCTCAATAGTTTAATAAATAGTCAGTATAATAGCCGATTTTTTGATTGATCTTGGCGTCAAAAAGCACTATTTCTATGGGTGAAGCTTTTGCTTCTATTTTATGTAGAACAGAGGACGCTTGCATGAAAAGACAAAAACGAGATCGTTTAGACAGAGCTTTTTCAAAAGGATTCCAAGCTGGTGTGGGTGGGCGCTCTAAGGAGCTCTGTCCTTATGCAAATCTTGATTCGCGATCGCAGTGGTTAGGCGGTTGGCGTGAAGGTGTGGATGGCCGAGTTAATGGGCTATTTAATAAATAATTGAGTTTTAACTCATTAATTAAATAGTCCAGAACAAGCAAAGTAATGCAGCATATTGCCCTCAGATGAGGGCATTTTTATATCTGCAGTACTTATAGCTTCAGTGTTTTGGAGTCAGACGGATTAGAATGTAGAAGTATCGCTAAAGACACCAACTTTAAGATCGGTTGCACTGTAGATTTGACGGCCATCCACTTCTAGGATTGCATCGGCAATACCCATCACCAGTTTACGGTGAATGGTACGCTTGATATTGAGCTTGTAAGTGACTTTCTTCGCGCCTGGTAATACTTGGCCGGTAAACTTCACTTCACCTACACCCAGTGCACGTCCTTTACCTTCAGCGCCTTCCCAGCCTAAATAGAAGCCCACGAGTTGCCACATGGCATCTAGGCCTAAACAGCCTGGCATTACCGGATCGGTAATGAAGTGGCAGTCAAAAAACCATAAGTCTGGATTAATATCGAGTTCAGCGACAATTTCACCTTTGCCAAACTCGCCGCCATTATCATTGATAGTGACGATTCTATCCATCATCAGCATGTTATCGACAGGCAGACGAGGTGAGTTTGGACCAAATAATTTCCCATGGCCACAGGCGATGAGTTCTTCTTTATTGAAACTGTTTGCTTTATTCATTGTTTTACTACTCCAGCAATAAGAGCCGCCAAGGTTAGCGAACACGTGTAAGCTAAACAACTCCGATCAGCTAATTAGCGGCGAAAAAATCCCAATTTTGCGAGTAATCTCGTGATTAGGCCGATTTCCTCCTCCCCATTTCCCGCGAGCTTGTCTAATCGTTCCTGCACGAGACCATATAATGAATCATGCGGGAAATCATTATCTTCATCGGCAACACCCGCTGGCATTTGCATTAATAGCTCAACCGCTTGGTCCATATGTTCAATGGCATAGATGTGAAACAGGCCTTTGCCTACAGCTGTAATCACTTTGGGATTGAGATTAAGCTGTAATACGTTTGACTTCGGCATAATAACGCCTTGTTCTCCCGTAAGTCCGCGGCGTTCACACAGATTAAAAAAGCCTTCAATCTTCTCGTTGATGCCGCCAATCGCTTGCACATTACCAAATTGATCCAATGCGCCGGTAATCGCCAGTGATTGAATAATGGGTTGTTCGGCAATCGCTGACATCAAACAGCAGTACTCTGCTAGTGATGCACTATCGCCATCAATTTCTTGATAGGACTGTTCGAAAACGATATTGGCATTCAGGTGTAATGGCGCATCTCGTCCAAAGATACGGTACAAACAGGCTGAAAGGATCATCATGCCTTTGGCATGTATATTCCCGCCAAGTTCAGATTTTCTTTCAATATCGGCTACTTCACCATCACCGTAGTGAACAGATGCCGTGATACGCGCTGGTTCACCATAGCTATAATCGATAGCATCAATCACAGTTAAGCCATTAATCTGGCCAACCATAGCACCCGAAGTTGGCAGATTTATGAAATTGTCATCGAAGCTCTGGCCCGAATATTCTTCCGAACTGTTATGACGATAGTTGGCTTGGGTTAACGCGTGCTCAATACTGCTTGCATTGATGCTCGGTTTACCACGATAGGCTTTAGCTTGCATCATGAGCTGGGCGAACTCGAGCATAGATAAACTGAGGCGACGCTGATGTTCGGTTAACCGTGCACTATAGCGAAAGAGTGGCGCTAAGCTTGATTGCTCAAGCGTGACATCCACACTTTGGGCAACCGCTTGCAGCCATGCGACGTATTGTGACTCTTTATAACGGACCAAGTCTATTTCGCTGGCAAGCTCCGCTAACAGGGTAAAGTGACGTTGAAATTGCCAATCCTCAGTTCTGACTTGGCTATAAATCATCCCAGCACCAACCAGAACTATCTTACAGTTCAATGGAATAGGACTTAAGTTATTGCTAATTTGATACTCTTTATGGGTGAGGATTTGCATCACTAACTCCCATAAACCTTCACGTTTCCACAGTGACTCGGCGCAAATAAACACATAATGGCATTGGGCTAGGGCACCAGCTTGATACTGACTCGTTGTCCCTGTTTGCGCCATACGGCCAATTAAATCTGCGCGGCGAATATTGCCACTGAGGTAGCGATAGTGAGTTGTTTTTTCGGCAATACTTCCTTGATTTTCCTGCGGCTTATCGGACTGCCACTGAAATGTTACCGCCTTATCAATCGGACGTGTGGCCACTAAATACGCAGGGGACAAAGGTGCAAGGCTATCGATACAGGCTTGGATCATTAACTGGCGGTCAATGCTCGGGAAATCGGCCAGATACAAGTGTTGATCGACAATAGCTTGGTGGAGTTTAAACGCGTCCACAGTGCGCTCTTGCCCTAAGAGCAATGCGCTTAGATTGGCAGCCGTTTCGGAAAGGGTTGGCAGGCTAAATTCAGGTGCGAGTGAAGACGTGGGTATCAAGAGTGAATTCATATAAGCATTTACCGTGAAAAGTTACAGTGATTTTACCATACCAAGACGACAAGTCTCTCACTGTATAGGTGTTTTTACGTCTGTTTGCCCGATTATTCGTTGAAACTAGCGATGTATTTGCCGTAAAAAACATCGTGGTGAACATAAGTTGAGCATTTGGCTCAATAATTAAAAATTGAGGTTTACAAGCTAGCGGTATGCTTATATTATTTTCGGCGTTCGGAGGGGTGGCAGAGTGGTTTAATGCACCGGTCTTGAAAACCGGCGTGGGTTTATAGCCCACCCAGGGTTCAAATCCCTGCTCCTCCGCCATATTTAGTCAAAATGCCGCTAAGCAATTAGCGGCATTTTGCATTTATACAGTTTGAACCCTTGGGTTCCTGATTTTACGAGAAAGGCCATCAGCAATGATGGCCTTTCTTGTTTGTATAATTTGAACCAAGGTTCCTCATTCTAAGCTCAGCTCCTCCGCCATATTTAGTCAAAATGCCGCTAAGCAATTAGCGGCATTTTGCATTTATACAGTTTGAACCCTTGGGTTCCTGATTTTAAGCTCAGCTCCTTTGCCATATTCAGTCAAAAAAGCTGCTAATTATTTGCAGTTTAACCCCTTGAATAATGATTCGAGGCACGGCTCCTCCGCGATATTCACGATAAAGGCTATCAGCAATGATGGCCTTTTGGGTTTGTATAATTTGAATCAAGGTTCCTCATTCTAAGTTCTGCTTCTGTGAAGCAGAGAGGGTCTTTTATGTCCGATCTTCTTGTTTATGGTCTACACTCATCTCAGTGGCCAAGTTTATGGTTTTTATGGTCTTTAAAATTTGCACTAGGATGGTGCGACGTATGATTCTCGATTGTCTTGGATCATACGGCCGAGCAATTCTCCCATCTGGGTGACTTATTTTAAGTAGAGAAAGCTATGTTGTTACCAACACGTATTTCGCAGCGGCTCACTATGGGCAGCATAGTGCTGCTTTTACTGACCGGACTTGCCGTTTTTGGTGTGATGTCACTTAGGGGGCAACCTCGAGTAGTGGCGGCGAGTCAAGATTTAATCGAGCAAACCGGTAGCAGTATCGTGAGGCAACTCGCGCTCAAGCTTGCAAGCATTGAGGGCATTACCTTGAGCCTTGCACACCTCGCTGAAGTACTGCCCCACGAGCAAGCTCTTTACCTTAATTCCTTACCCAATCTAATTGATAACAATGGCGATCTCACTATCGCTGGCGGCGGGATCTGGCCTGAGCCGGATAAATTTGTCGCTGGAAGCACCCGCCATAGTTTTTTCTGGGCCCGTGGTAGCGATAATTTGCTGGCTTATTCAGATGACTATAATGCGCAATCTGGCCCTGGCTATCACAATGATCCTTGGTATACAGGGGCACGCACGAGTTCTGTATCTCAGTGTTTATGGTCTGAAGCCTATCAGGATACCGTTACAAAAGTGGCTATGGTGACATGCAGTGTGCCATATCGTCTGACGGGGACATTTGCCGGGGTCGCAACAATAGATTTGAAACTTGATGATTTAGCAAAATTTCTAACAGAACATGGCAATGTAACTGACGGTTATGCTTTTGCTTTAGATCAAGCGGGTAATATCTTGCATTTTCCTGAAGCGAATAAGTCCGACACTATGCTGCGCTTCACGGATCTCGTCGGGCAGTTACCTTGGCTTGCCCCCGTTGAAGCTGCGCTTAAACAAACCTCAATTAATAACGTTATTTCAGTGAGTTTAGATAAGGATGGAAGACTCAATCAGGCGAGCGAGGTAAGCCTGTTTGTGATGCCTGATACCGGATGGGTGATTGGTCTTGTGACGCCAAAGACCCGAGTCACAGGGCTTGCCCGTGAGCTGACCTTTGATATTTTGTTGTTTTTATTACCCTTGCTCGCCATTTTACTTTATTTGGCTTGGTTGTCGGGTAAAAAACTGTTGGCGCAACTTGAGGAAACCACAGATCAAATTGCTTCCCTTGGGAGCGGTAATTTGGGGGCCAATGTCGAGCTGCAAATTCAGCGAGATGATGAAATTGGCGCTTTGCGTCGAGCAGTAAATACCTATGCGGGTACACTGAGGGCAATGTTAGATTTGATCACCCAAGAGGCGAAGAAAGTTCAGTTTGAGGCAACGCAATTAAGTGGTCTTAGCCATAGGTTAGCCCAACGTGCGGAACAACAGCGGCTCGAGAGTGCGCAACTCGCCGCGGCGATAACACAAATGTCTTCAAGCGCGATGGAAGTGGCAAATAACACTAATGATTGTGCTGCAACAGCGCAATCTTCTTTAATTGTGGTGCGAGAAGGGCAAACCCGAGTGGCATCCAGCAATGCTTCCATTGAGGCATTAGCGGGGGAAATCGCCAATGCAACCAAGGTGATATCCCAGTTGGCTCAAGATAGCCAGAAAGTGGGCGCCGTATTAGATGTGATCAAGGCGATTTCTGAGCAAACTAATCTATTAGCGTTAAATGCGGCTATAGAAGCAGCAAGGGCGGGGGATCAGGGTCGTGGTTTTGCGGTTGTTGCCGATGAAGTACGAACTCTTGCGGGGCGAACTCAAGATTCCGCCAATGAAATCAGTACCATGATTAACGCTTTGCAATCGGCTTCGCGGCTTGCGGTACAAGCGATGCAAACAGGTGAGTCCCGCACTGTCCACGCAGTTGCTGAGGCTGAGGGAGCGGCCAGTTCTTTATCGAGTACTGTACAAAGTTTCGATGATATTTCGCAGCGAGCTCAGCAAATTGCTTTAGCCGCTCAGCAACAAAGCCAAGTGACTCAGGAGATCAATGAGTTGGCGGTGCGGATTAATAGTATCAGTGAAGATAACTCACTCGATGCGACCGCGCTCGATGCGTTAAGCCTTGAGATGCAAAAATTATCCGACCGTTTAATCAACATCAATCGAGCTTAATCCTAATATGCTTATTAATAGTGGGTTGTGGGCCACCCTGAAGTGGCGCTTCAACCGACAAGGGACTCAAAGATAAGTTAAAGAACGCGATATTTTTAAGCGGATTGGATGTAGATTGACCATGTAGATTGCTTTTTTAAATTAAGGGTTTACAGCGGAGTAGGAGATAGCTATTATCTCGCTCGTTCGGAGGGGTGGCAGAGTGGTTTAATGCACCGGTCTTGAAAACCGGCGTGGGTTTATAGCCCACCTAGGGTTCAAATCCCTACTCCTCCGCCATATTTAGTCAAAAAAGCCGCTAATCATTAGCGGCTTTTTTGCATTTTGGAGTGTGAACCCTGAGTTCCATATTCGAGGCACAACTCCTGCGCCATATTTCACGGAAAAGCCATCTGCATCGATGGCCTTTTCCGTTTATGCAGTTGTCACCTTGGGCTTCTCGTCCCAACACTTCATTTTTAACGCTATTCAGCGACTCATAAATTAGTTACCTATTTGCATTTAAGTTAGTTTTTCCAGAACTCATCACTATGTCTTTTTGACATGTGCTGACTGGATTTTATTTATCGCGGGTATATCCTTCCTGAGAGTGCTTTGTTGTTGATTGACTTCAATCTGCTACTTTATTTATAAGGCAGTGTGATTGAGCAAAATATATAAAGCTTGATGTGAGTCGTTTATCCATTCAAGCCCTTTACTGTTTAACTGCTTTTGACCTAAGTGAATATGAAATAGTCAATTAACACGATTAAGCATAAATTTAAGTTTACAGTGGCAGCAGAGATCGCTATTATCTCGCTCGTTCGGAGGGGTGGCAGAGTGGTTTAATGCACCGGTCTTGAAAACCGGCGTGGGTTTATAGCCCACCTAGGGTTCAAATCCCTACTCCTCCGCCATATTTAGTCAAAAAAGCCGCTAATCATTAGCGGCTTTTTTGCATCTTGCAGTTTTAACTCCAGACTTCTCATTTTAAGCGCAGCTCCTTCGTCAAATGTCACGGGAAAAGCCATCTGCATCGATGGCTTTTTTGCTTATCTTGAAGAAATAACAACCGATTTGCTAAATACTTTACTATCGATTCAACAAGGATTTTAGGCTGATAATGCTTGGGTTATTGCTTCGTTTTTAAACGCTTTTTATTGGTATGCTATTCTGGAATCCTTTCTTTAAATATCATCTAGTTAACAATGTTGAATTTATGCTTTGCGAAATGGGGTTGTTGGGCTAAATTAGCTTTATGAACTCGTTATCCGTCTGCTGTGTTGCTTTGTTTAACGCGCGGATCGAGCTGTAAATTGTAAAAGGTGGGTTAAGTTGATTTCGATATATTTGGTTGACGATCATGAGCTTGTGAGAACTGGGATCCGCCGCATCTTGGAAGATGAACGTGGGATCAAAGTGGTGGGCGAAGCCCCTGATGGTGAGACTGCGGTGCAGTGGGCTCGCCAAAACGAAGCCGATGTGATCTTAATGGACATGAATATGCCTGGGATGGGCGGACTGGAAGCCACTCGAAAAATTCTACGTTATCAACCCCATGCTAAAATTATTGTGTTGACTGTGCACACGGAAGATCCGTTCCCTAGCAAAGTTATGCAGGCCGGCGCTTCGGGTTATTTGACGAAAGGGGCGACGCCGCCGGAAGTATTGCAGGCGATACGTCAGGTGTCTCGCGGCCAACGTTATTTATCCCCTGAAATTGCCCAACAGATGGCGCTGAGTCAGTTTAATCCCGCCGATGAAAACCCGTTTAAGTCTTTGTCTGAACGTGAGTTACAGATCATGTTGATGATCACCAACGGCGAGAAGGTAAACGATATTTCTGAGCAGCTGAACTTAAGCCCTAAAACGGTTAACAGCTACCGTTACCGCCTATTTGCCAAACTGGGGATCAGTGGTGATGTCGAGCTAACGCGGTTAGCTATTCGCTATAAGATGTTGGATGCTGGCCATTTTTAATAGTAAGTGGATTGCGTTGGTCGATGGCTTGAATCGAGTGAGTTCGTGGGTTAAATGTTGCTATGTTGTCTGTGTTAAGTCTGCAAAACTGTGGGTGTAAATGATGTCGAATGAATTTAACGCCCAAAGTTTTTTACGTACGGTTTCATCCTCCGCTGGGGTTTATCGCATGTATGACGTTAAGAATGACGTCATTTATGTGGGTAAAGCCAAAGATCTCAAAAAACGGCTTACCTCGTATTTTCGTAAAAACCTCGCTAATGTTAAGACCCAAGCCTTAGTCTCGCATATTCACCATATTGATGTGACGCTGACCCACAGCGAAACCGATGCTCTGTTGCTTGAGAATGATTACATCAAGCAATACATGCCAAAATACAATGTGTTATTGCGTGATGACAAATCTTATCCTTACATACTGTTAAGCCAGCACGAACACCCAAGGCTTGCTTATCATCGTGGTCCGCAGCGGGAAAAAGGCCACTATTTTGGCCCTTATCCTAACGGCGGCGCCGTGCGTGAAAGCCTGCATTTAATGCAGAAGCTGTTTCCAATTCGTCAATGTGACGACCTTTACTACAAGTCTCGCTCACGCCCCTGTTTGCAATATCAACTTTCCCGTTGCAGCGCGCCCTGTGTGGGTAAAGTCAGCAACGCCGATTACGACGAGCAAGTGAAACTCGCCAGCCTGTTTTTAAAGGGCAAAGATCAGCAAGTGATCAGCGCCTTGGTTGACAAAATGGAGCTTGCGGCTGAGCGACAAGCTTATGAGCAAGCTGCACGATTTCGCGATCAGATCATGGCGCTGCGTAAAGTCGCCGAACAACAGGAAGTATCGAATAATAAAGGCGATATGGATGTCATCGGTGTGCATTATTCGTCGGGCATCGCCTGTTTCCATTTGCTGTTTATCCGCGAGGGTAAAATCTTTGGTAGTCGCAGCTATTATCCTTCCGTGCCCGCCCAAACCGATATGGACGAAGTGCTGCGCTCTTTCATCCTGCAGTTTTATTTAAATGCGGATATTCAACGCACGATCCCAAAGGAAGTGGTGATTAGCCACAACTTTGAAGAATTACATGAACTTGAAGCGGCAATTTCAGATGCTTTAGATAAAAAGTTTTCGATTAAGACCAATGTGCGCGCCGACAGGGCAAGCTTCTTACGGTTAGCGGTGACCAATGCGACCAATGCTGTGGTTACGCGCTTGTCCCATAAAAATACGGTCGAGCAGCGTTTTGTGTTACTCGAAGAAATCCTTGAATTGAGTGCGCCTATTCAACGGATGGAATGTTTTGATATCAGTCATACCATGGGGGAGAGCACAGTTGCCTCCTGTGTGGTATTCAATCGGGAAGGGCCGCATAAAGGTGAATATCGTCGCTATAATATCGAGGGAATTACACCGGGCGATGATTACGCGGCAATGAAGCAAGCGGTGAGCCGACGCTTCGATAAGATTGAGGCGGGCGGTAAAATCCCTGACATTCTGTTTATCGATGGTGGGCTTGGGCAGTTGCGTATCGCCCAGAAGATAGTGGATGAAAAGTTTGTCCATTTAGATAAAGCACCGCAGCTCATTGGGGTGGCGAAAGGTGAGGGCCGTAAACCTGGGCTCGAAACCTTGATTTTAGGGGATACAGAAACCAGCTTTTCCCTCGAAGGTGATTCGCCCGCGTTGCACCTTATTCAACATATTCGCGATGAGTCCCATCGATTCGCGATAGCTGGCCATCGTAATCGTCGCCAGAAAACCCGCAATACTTCCACATTGGAATCTATTCCAGGAATTGGCCCTAAACGCCGTAAAGCTTTGTTACAGCATTTAGGTGGGTTGCAAGAAGTGAAAGGGGCAAGTGTGGCGGAATTAGTCAAAGTACCAGGGATCAGCATAGAAATGGCACAAACCATTCATGATGCATTGCGAGGGTGATAAAATTAAGGCAAGATTGGCGCTGCTTTTGACTAACTGGTTTGATCATGCCGTTTAACTTACCCATAGCATTAACTCTTTTCAGGCTTTTTTTACTGCCCATCTTTGTGGTGCTGTTTTATTTACCCTACGACTGGACCCCTTTTGTTGCCGCCTTCACCTTTTGGCTCGCGGCGTTAACGGATGCATTAGATGGTTATGCTGCCCGTAAATTGAAGCAATTAACCCGTTTTGGTGCTTTCCTCGATCCAGTCGCTGACAAGTTGATGGTGATCACAGCCTTAGTGTTGTTAGTCGATCAATACGCCAATATCTGGCTAACGATGCCAGCACTGTTTATGATAGGTCGCGAGATTGTCATTTCAGCGTTGAGAGAATGGATGGCTGAAATTGGTAAGCGTGGCACTGTCGCCGTGTCTTGGATTGGTAAATATAAGACTGCCGCGCAAATGGTGGCGATTATCGGCCTGATTTGGCAATACAATCCTTTAATGACCAATGCAGCGTTTGTGCTGTTATATATCGCCGCAGTATTAACTTTTTGGTCAATGATGAGTTACATTTTAGCCGCTTGGAAAGATCTTACCGCGGAATAGCGCAATAAAAAATCAAAGAGATTATTTAGTGTGCAAGCAGTAAGTTATCGATAAAACAGCGGTTGACACTGGGTGGTAAATCGGTAGAATGCCACCCCGTAGACAAGAGACGATGTGAAAACAAAATCTTAACGCTACTGAATATTGAAATGTAATATTCGCTCAGCTGATAAGGTGAAATACAATACCTTATTTACTTGAGTAAATAGTAAAACAAAATGCGACATTAGCTCAGTTGGTAGAGCGATACCTTGCCAAGGTATAGGTCATCGGTTCGAACCCGATATGTCGCTCCAATATTCTTGAAGTCTGATTCTGGTTAATCCGAGTTAGCAACTATGGCGCGATGGCAGAATGGCTATGCTGCGGATTGCAAATCCGTCGATCTCGGTTCGACTCCGGGTCGCGCCTCCATAGATTAACGTATTAATGACACGATTCCCGTCGTTAATATAAAGAGTTTGCCCGAGTGGTGGAATCGGTAGACACAAGGGATTTAAAATCCCTCGCTGGTAACAGCGTGCCAGTTCAAGTCTGGCCTCGGGTACCATTATTTTTGATGATAATGGTAAAAATAAAATCCTAAGCTTCAATAGGTTTTTATTAAAGATTTGATTGTTGTATTAAGCGTTAGCTACATAGAGTTAATAATATTTTTGACATGATTCCCGTCATTGATATTTAGAGTTTGCCCGAGTGGTGGAATCGGTAGACACAAGGGATTTAAAATCCCTCGCTGGTAACAGCGTGCCAGTTCAAGTCTGGCCTCGGGTACCAAATAGCATAAAGCCTCAACGAAAGTTGAGGCTTTTTTGCATCTGGATTCCCACATTTAGTCAGTATTGTTCGCGAGAGGTTTAAGGCCAAACTTGACTGACACGCTTGGCGTGCCGCTGCCGATACCAGCTTAGGTCTTGTCTCGGATGCTAGTATTCTGTATGAATAGCATAAGGCCTCAACGAAAGTTGAGGCCTTTTTGAATCTAGAATCCTACTTTTGGTTATCATTCTTCACATATGTTTAAGGCTAAGCTTGACTGTCACGCTGGGTTCGCAGTTTCCAATACAAGATATGGCTATCAATGTGTTGGACTAGTCTCGCTAGCTTTAGTTAGCAGGGCTTCTTGCTGCGGGCTAGTCATGGGGCGGAGTGCTGAAAACCATTGCATCACGTAACAGCGGTACGTTAGAAGCTGATAGCATCAACTTGAAGCAAGCCAGTAGTATGCTGATGTAACTCTTTGTGCAGAGAAGTCAGAGCGATAAGGCGTGAGATTATTTCGGCTGAAACGCAGGTCGTGAGTTTTTTGCTTTGGTTTAACCTATTTATGCTTGAGATAAACCTAGGAATAGAAAACCTATCAATAAAATCTATCAATAACATCTATCGATAAAATCCTAGGCATAAAAAAGCGCCAGTAAAGACTGACGCTTTTATTAACCCTATCTTTTTATTAACGCTATAGGGTCGGTTTATGCTCGCTAAGCAAGGGAACTAATTAAGCTCTATTGCCAATCGTCGCTATTCCAGCGGTATAACCAAGTCGCTGCTAGAGGTTTATCGTCTTTCTTCAACTGTAATCTCAGTTCGGCTACATTGGTGCTTTCTGGTTCGAAGCTGACAAATACCCGTGCACCATTGATGTCAGGGTGGGCAACAATCCGAGTAGACAGGATTTTGCCTTTGTTGATACTGGCATCGATACTAATCTTATCAATATCTTGTGACTTGATATTACTAAAGTCGACGAGTAACTCTTTACCCTTGCTGAGCACTTGCCCCTTCGAACTGCGGACCACTCGAGCCTTTGACGCGATTGAAGGGCTGTCGTTTGATGCCGTCATACGATAGGAATATTTATAGGGTTGATCTTTCTTCAGGCCGCCTTGAGGCTCCCAATAGGCGACTATGTTGTCGTTGGTTTCAGCACTCGATGGGATTTCAATCAACACCAGCTGGCCCTTGCCCCAATCATTAAGTGGCTCAATCCACGCTGAAGGGCGAAGTTGATAGTTTGCACTCAGATCTTGATAGTCTTCGAACTTACGGTGGCGCTGGATCAGACCAAAACCCTTAATATCTTCATCGGCAAAGGCGCTGACTTGCAGTTTGTTGGGATTATTTAAGGGGCGCCATAGACGCTCGCCATTACCGCGATCGATTTGCAAGCCGTCTGAGTTGTGTACTTCAGGGCGGTAATCGGGTTTATCTGAGTTATCTAATCCACCAAACAGGAACATAGAGGTCAGCGGCGCAAGGCCAACATGTTGAATATCTTTGCGTGGGAACAGGGTTACATCCACTTCGACACGTGATGGTGCGCCAGGGTAAATACCAAAACGATAGGCGCCCGTCACACTTTGGCTGTCGAGCAGGGCATGTACCACAATTGCCGTTTGGTATTTGGATGGTCGTTCAACCCAAAAACGCTTAAACAATGGATATTCTTCGCCTTTAGGTTGGGCGACATCTATCGCTAAACCGCGATTAGACAGGCCATAGGTTTGCCCTTTAGACAGAACGCGAAAATAGCTCGCGCCTTGAAACATGATGAATTCATCTTTTACTTCATCGTCATTGATGGGGTAATGCAAACGCACGCCAGCATATTGGCCCAATTGGGTGATGAGTTTTTCGATGGCGTCACTGGGCACATCGAACGAGGCCTCGGTGAGTTCAATCGGTATCGCTTTGCTGTTTTCGACCACGTCGATGTCGACGAGGTTTTTATAGAGAAAACCCGGAGCAAAAAGCTGTACCGAAAATTTAGTGGGTGTACCGCCCCAAATCGCGGCATTTTCTTGATAATTGATTTTGCCATAGGTGGCAAAATCAAGATCGATCAGTTCTTGAGGCGCTTTCTTGGCTTCTTTAAATGGTTTTTGCGACAGTTGTTGCGCGAGTTCGACTACAGTATCGTGGGTAAAATTTTTAGATTTTTTTTCTGGGGCAGGCGCAGGTGCTGCGGTTGTCTCTGCGGCTGCGGCATTGACGTTATTCATGCCGACGACGTAGACGATGGCGGTCAAGATGAAAAAAGGTAGTTTTTTGAGTAATGCCGGATAACCGGTAGGGTAATTCATCGTATGATTCATTCGCAAAATGGAAACTCCTTACTAAAATGACGCTGATTCATAGGCACAATATATGCTTCAGTCTATCTAATCCCTAAATATTAATAACTTGTCTGCTACAAAATCCTCAGTTGTGGGATCTGACTCGCTGAGGTGAGCGGTAATTTTACCTGTGTAGCAGGATATTTGTAACATAAATTATGATTAGTGCTATTTAGGTGCTGCTCTGGATACTTTACTGTGTTGTTTAGTTATCAATAACAGTAATTGCGAATGTGCTCGGCGGTAGTAATAGTCAGTGGTAGTAACACGTAGTAATCGCTCAGTGGTAGTAATTGTTCTTTGGTAGTAATAGCTCAGTGGTAATAAAGAGCGTGGTGAAAACGCGCTTGGCTAAGTTAACTTAGCACTGATTCAAACGAGTGGCGTTGTTACAGAGCCGTGGCAGCGTAAATGTTAGGATTTGAAAAAAAACAGACAAGCGTATTAGGGCTCAAGCTATAGGAAGTAATAACTTAGGCTCATCGTTTTTCCTGTGAGCCTATTTAGATGCGCTATACGGTTGCTAGCTTGAATATTAAGACCTTAGTAAATTAGGACTTGAGTAAGTGCGACAGATCGCTGCCCACAGGGATAGGGATTTCTTGCTGTTCTCCGCAGAATAAATACGCCGGTTGGTCACCTAAGAGTGAGAGTTTGTCTCCCTGACGCCACAGAGCTGAGCCTTCGACTATGCCGACCACAGGGGTTAATGGGTCGACTTTAGTGAATTCTAATAACCGCTGGGCACGGGTTTCACCATTGTGGCCCGGTGCTTGGTAATTGGAATAATGCGGATTGAGCTGGAACGGCACTAAGTTTAACGCCTTGAACGACGGCGGCTCAATGATGGGCATATCATTCGTGGTGCGAATGCTCAGTCCCGATACGTTAGAACCCGCACTCCAGCCGATATAAGGTTTACCAAGGGCGACTTGTTCACCAATCAGCGTTACCAGATCATAGCGATATAGTTGGTGCAACAAATGAAAAGTGTTACCGCCGCCGATTAAAATCCCATCGGCATCTTTTATCGCTTGCTGAGGATCGGGATGCTGATGAATGCCACTGATATCGAGTTCAAGCTCACTTAATCCTGTCACTACAGACGCTAAATAAGTGTCATAACTCATGCTGACGCCAGCA
The DNA here is from genome assembly GCF_020447145.1 of Shewanella sp. SR1. NCBI lineage: Bacteria > Pseudomonadati > Pseudomonadota > Gammaproteobacteria > Alteromonadales > Shewanellaceae > Shewanella > Shewanella sp. SR1. Next base: position 103,966 of record NZ_JAJAEF010000002.1, read on the forward strand.
TAGGGGATAAAAATCCATTTTTGCGCGTTGGTGGTAAGCGGTTTAATAAAAGGGATCGCGTGGGCAAGATAAGGTGTATCACCGACACGAGAGCTGCTCAGTAGTAGGGCATTGATTGTCATTTTGTATCCTGAAATCTCGGAGTGTGCAGGCATGTTAACAAAGATTAATCCCGATAAACATAGAGAAATAAAGCAGAATTGCGCTGTAGCGCCGATAGCCGCTAGATTTAAGTTTCGATTAATATAGTGACCCTAGACTCTCGCTCCATGAAAGACAGTGCCTTTATACGAGAAAGATAACCTAATTTAAAAACTCTTTTCTTTTACCACTTGAATTTCGATGATTAGGACATATTATGTCTTTGAACAAAGTTAAATGGCACATTCTTGCCCTAAAGGAGCTGAAATGAAGCGTATATTTTTATTGATTGCGACTAACCTAGCTGTGTTGCTAGTAGCCTCAATTGTAATGTCTATTCTAGGCGTGAACACGTCTACTATGGGTGGACTGCTGGTGTTCGCTGCCATTTTTGGATTCGGTGGGGCCTTTATCAGCTTAGCCATTTCAAAATGGATGGCGAAAAAGACCATGGGTTGTGAAGTGATCACCACCCCACGTGACAGTACCGAACGTTGGTTAGTAGAGACGGTTGCCCGTCAAGCTAAACAAGCGGGGATTAAAATGCCAGAAGTGGCGATTTATCAATCATCCGACATGAACGCGTTCGCTACAGGCCCAAGCAAAGACAATTCATTAGTGGCTGTGAGTACGGGTCTGTTATATGGCATGAGCCAAGATGAAATCGAAGGCGTATTGGCCCACGAAGTGAGCCACGTTGCTAACGGTGACATGGTGACCTTGACACTGATCCAAGGTGTGGTTAACACCTTCGTTATCTTCGCGGCCCGTGTGGTTGCAGGCATTATCAACAACTTTGTGTCGAGCAATGATGAAGAAGGCGAAGGTTTAGGCATGTTTGCTTACATGGCCGTGGTTTTCGTGCTGGATATGCTATTCGGTATCTTGGCTTCAATCATCGTCGCTTACTTCTCACGTATTCGTGAGTACAAAGCCGATGAAGGCGCGGCCCGTTTAGCGGGTAAAGGCAAGATGATTGCTGCGCTTGAGCGTTTACGCCAAGGTCCAGAAAGCACGGCAATGCCTGCACAAATGTCTGCCTTTGGTATTAACGGCAAACGTTCAATGGCGGAAATGATGATGAGTCATCCTCCATTAGAAAAACGTATTGCAGCGTTAAGAGCAAGCTAATAAAGAGAGAGTTAGGTTTAAGTTTTAAGCCTCACTTGAGATTAGATCTATGACTCTCAATATCGGGCTCAAACTTTGGTTTGAGCCCGATTTTTTTATGCCTGCCATTTAACTCACATTTGATGAAGCAAAAAGGCGCCGCTATGAGAATCATCACTCCGCGTTAAACACCATCGCGGGTAAATCGCTGAAGATTCATGCGGGTTGTGCGTTCATTATTGCTGCAACAAATCATACCTGCAGTAAATTGTGTTGCGCGGTTGCCGCAAGGGCGCGATAGACCAGTGTCGTTTGCTTCGCCTTAATATTCCAATGCTGCCAAAACAGTGGCACGCGCATGCGCCGCTCTGGCGTGAGCTCAATCAGTATTCCTTGATCGATTAATGGCTTAGCTTGCAGATGACCGACGAGTCCATAACCTAAGCTTAAGTTAATCGCTTCTAAAAAACTTTCTGAAGAGGGGATTGTATGCTGCCACCATTGCCCTGGCGTCATATTGAAATATTGGGCGAGAAACTTCTCGTGCAGCTTATCTTTGGTGGAGAACACCACTGCTGGCGCCTTTGCTAACTGAGCTTGGCTAATGCCATTAAACAGCTGAGTGTCGCTAAGCGATAGCGAGTCTCTCGGCTCACCAAAATAGCGCGCGGCAAATTCGGGCGTGGCCACACACAAATATTCCATAGTGCCTAAAAACTCACTGCTGCAACCTGCCATCGGCACCTCAGTTGTGGTGACGCAGCCGACCGCTTCACCGTTTTTTAATAGATGATGGGTGTAAGACTCGTCATCGACAATCAATTCCAATAGCCAAGCATGGCGGCTGAACATGCCTGCCAGCGCAGGTAAAAACCAAGTGGCTAAACTGTCGGCATTCACAGCGATGCGCACTGTGGTTGGATGGTTGGGATCGTCGGCGTCCATCTCGGCTCTTAATTCACTCTCAAGTAATTGCACCTGTGAATAGTGGCGCAGCAGACGTTTACCTGTGGGTGTCGCAACCACGGGATTGGAGCGAATAAGTAATGACTGACCGACTTTTTCCTCAAGCTGCCGAATGCGTTGCGATACCGCCGACTGGGTGATGTGCAGCACTTTAGCGGCGCGATCGAAACCGCCTTCCGAGACAACAACGGCGAGGGCTTTGAGATTGGCGTATTCCAGCATAGTCATCCTTAATCGATGTGCATTTGATGGTTATTAATTTTACTTATGATACATAAAAAACATTAGTTATATTAATTTTGTTGTTTTGACTATGCTAGCGCCTTCTTCGAACATGAGAGGTGGTTATGCAAGCGGCATTTATACAAGGTATGGGAATTGGTGGCAGTTTGATTATTGCTGTGGGCGCGCAAAATGCCTTTGTGCTCAAGCAAGGCATTAAGCGTTCGTACACGTTACCGATTGCCTTGCTCTGCTCTATGATTGATGCGCTGATGATCACTGCGGGTGTGGCGGGGCTGGGGCACATTATTGAATCTTTCCCGACCATTAAGCATGTGGCGAGTTTCGGTGGCGCCGCGTTTCTACTCTGGTACGGTGCAAATGCGCTCAAGGCGTCGTTTGTGGCCAAGGGCATTGAGATGGAGCAGGCAGATAATGCCGATACCTTCAAAAAGGCCGTGTTGACTACGCTTGGGATCAGTCTGCTTAATCCGCATTTGTACCTCGACACTGTGGTGTTACTCGGCAGTATCAGCACTCAATTTGATGATTTACATCGACCTTGGTTTGGCGCAGGCGCCGTGTTGGCATCGTTTATTTGGTTCTTCGGCTTAAGTTTTGGTGCGCGTTTGCTGGCGCCTATTTTTACTCGCCCAGCGGCATGGCGTTACCTTGACCGTTTTATATGGCTAACCATGTGGAGCATTGCCGCCGCGATTATTTGGCCCTATGTGGCAGGATAAACCGACGCTGAGATGCTATGACATGTGGGCATGGCTGAATGCATTTGCGGAATTTTTGCTCGGTTGGACAGTATGTTGTGATACGAAAGTGAAAATTTTTCATGAAAAAGGTCCTGATTTCAGGACCTTTTCGTTATCGATTGCCGATTATTTATTCAGCCTACCGACATCAACTGACGACGTTTACACTTTACTGCCGATTAAAGCAGCAGCTTGACGTGTCTTATTCGTCGTCATATCAGCCATTAACCCGCGATTTGCGCTAGTACGACTTCATGGTGATCTTTGGTTTTAAACTTATCGAAAACGTGGGCAATAGTGCCATCGGTATTGATTAGGAAGCTTAATCTGTGGATGCCATCATAGGTTTTACCCATGAATTTTTTCTCACCCCAGACCCCAAAAGCATCGGCGACACTGTGGTCTTCATCGCTCAGTAAAGTGAAGTTGAGTGCTTGTTTTTCAGCAAATTTGGCCAGCTTAGCCACAGGATCTGGGCTAATACCAAATACCGTCACATTATGGCTATCGAGCGCTGCTTTGCTGTCACGTAGACCGCAGGCTTGCACTGTGCAACCCGGGGTTGCTGCTTTAGGGTAAAAGTACACTAAAACAGGACCTTGCTTAAGGCTGTCGACCAGTGAAACTGACGTGCCATGTTGATCCTGCAGGGTAAATTGAGGCGCTTTTGCCCCAGCCGTTAAGGTATTCATCTATTATCCTCTGTCCTCTAAAATGGCTGTGCCTTCCATACGACGAATAGTGCAATCTAAGGTCATATCTTGGGCGAGTTGATAGATACTCTGTTCGAGTTTTTCTAGTTCAACTTTTTCAGGAATATTAATGGTCAGCGACACGTTTTGCGTCTGCTCACTGTCAGGTAATTCTTCGGAGAAAGAGCGCACTGCAGCCAGATCTAATGACCTGTCGGCAAGGAACTGGGTAATGCGTTTTATCGTGCCGCGCTGGTCTTTACCCGTGAAGCGAACTTCAAGGCGAGAAAGGTAATTTTGTGGTGTGTGTTTAGAGGTACGTTTCATCACTGTCATCAGTTCTAACTCGACACAGAGACTGGGGAGCATGCTTTCAATTTTCGTTATTGATGCCCACGAGCCTGACAACATCATGATAAGGGTAAATTCGTTACCAAATAATGCCATACGGCTGTCGACGATATCGCAGTCACAGTCACTGGCAAGACGAGCTAGTTTACTTACGAGTCCAGGACGGTCGAGACCCATCGCTGTTACGACCAGGAAATTGGTCATGAATTTTCCTCACTTTTTCGATATCATAGAGCGAAAACTCAGGGTTGAAGCTGAGTTTTTGTGCGGGATGTAATGCTACCATAACTAATTCAATTTGAGAGCCCCGTTAATGCTTGTCATTAGTGGTTGGCATCAGTACCATAGCGAATCCTGAAATCTTGGGGAAAGTCAGATGATAAACGGAAGCATCGTAGCCTTAATCACGCCAATGAACAGTGATGGCTCAGTAGATTTTGCAAGTCTTGAAAGGTTAGTCGAATTCCATATTGACCAAGGCACAGATGCCATTGTGGCCGTTGGTACTACTGGCGAGTCAGCGACTCTGCCTATGTCTGAGCATGTAACGGTCGTTTCACAAACCGTTAAATTTGCTGCGGGCCGCGTTCCTGTCATTGGTGGTAATGGTGCCAATGCCACATCTGAAGCCGTTGAGCTCACCAAGTCCTTATCTAAGGTGGGTGTTGCCGCTATGCTTGGCGTAACGCCATATTATAATAAGCCAACTCCTAAGGGATTGATTGCGCATTATAAAGCCGTGGCTGCCAGCACAGATATTCCACAAATTCTTTATAATGTCCCTGGCCGTACTGCCGTTGATATGTTGCCAGAAACCGTTGCCGAGTTAGTCAGCGTTAGCAACATTATTGGCGTGAAAGAAGCGACCGGTGACTTATCCCGTGTAAAACGTCTGCGCGAACTGTGCGGCGACGATTTCCTTTTGTATAGCGGCGATGATGCCACTGCCAGAGAGTTCTTACTCTTAGGCGGCAATGGCGTGATTTCAGTGGCGAACAACATAGTGCCACAAGCCTTTAAAGCTATGTGTGATGCGGCGCTTGCCGGTAATGCTGAGCTTGCGCTGAGCATAGACACACCACTGCGCGGTTTATACAGCACACTCTTTTGTGAAGCCAATCCTATCCCTGTTAAATGGGCTGCCCATCGCATGGGTTTGATTGAATGTGGCCATATTCGTTTACCTTTGACTGAACTTTCTGAGCAATGTCATGGTCTGTTGATAGAAGCAATGACTCGTGCCCAGATAGAGGTTAAATAATTAATGTTAAAGAAAGTCACCCCACTGATCTTAGTTGCTGCCGTTGCAGCCTGTAGTTCGCCACTTGATCGCCGTCAAGCGAATGGTACTGAAGACTATGTTCAGGCTGAGCAAGCGCCTTTGCTTAAGATCCCTGCCGGATTAAAAACACCGCCCTACAATAAAGAATTCGATGTGCCAGCATTGGGCCCTAAAGCCAATGCGACTGTCTACGGTAAAAATTTGGATATTCGTCCGCCACTGCAAGTACTGCCTATGGCTGAAGGTACTCACGTGGAAGAGGGCAGCGATAACATTAAAATCGTGGTCGAATCTATCGACAATACAGTGGACTTGAAACAAGAGATCTTTAGCAACTTAGATGGTTTCTTGGCCCAAAAAGGTATCGCTGTTCGTAGCCGTGATTTTGATAAAGGCAACATAGAAACCGATTGGATCGAAAGTCGCGAAGTGATCGAATCAAACATGTGGGGTTCAGATAAAGTTTATCTGCTGCGCCAACGCTATCGTTTCGATGTGGAAACACGTCCACATGGCCGCACTGCCAATATCGTTATTCACTTAGTTGAACACGAAGAGTTTTACGACGATAAAGCACAAAACGTGTTACTAAGCGGCGAAGATAAGCAAAGATACACGATTGATATGCTGAACAGTGCCATCGCCTACATCAGTGTTAAACGTGACCAATCTATTCAAGCGAACCGTTTGAAGCAAACCTTAGGTATCAATGTCGATTTAGTCACGCCAGAAGAAGGCAAAGCCTACTGGTCTGCTAAAGCCCCGTACAAACAAGTGTGGGATCGTCTGCGTATCGTGCTGCCAGAAATGGGCTTCGAAATTGCCGATATGGATAGCGCGAAAGGATTGTACTTTATCAAGTTTGACGATAACTCAGGTTTCTGGAGTTCATTGTGGGGCGAAGATAAGTTAGCGCTAAAAGAAGGCAGCTACCGTTTACTGCTTGAAGATGGCGATACGCCTGAAGACACTAAGATCTTCCTCCGCGATGCTGAAGATCAGCCATTGAGCGATGAAGTCGTTACCAATGTGTATCAGTCACTGTCAAACCTGATGAAAGAAGAACGCAAACTGCGTTAATTTCAACGGTTGATGAGAGAAGGGCGAATTATCGCCCTTTTTTATTGGCTGCGATTTAGCGCTATGGAGCAGGTTTTGATGATTATCTAAGCAAACGGTGTTTTAGGGTTTAATTGTCTATACATCAATATTTTTTAAATGGTTTTAGCAATAAACTCCGCTGGATTTATCAATTGCAGAGCTAATCACTATCCACCCTCATTATCGTACTGCATTCTGGCCACTCCGCCATGTATATCGCCAAAGAGACTTAATCACACATATTTTGCACTATTGGCGTAATTTGTAAGAAAAAGTAAAACGTATTGATGCGATGATGTGAGTGAGTAAACTAGCCGTCATTAATGCGAGTCATCCCTTGGAAGCCCGATGAAAAAAATTATTCTAATAATCGCCCTATTGGCCGCGGCATGGTTTGGATATCAAGCCATGCAACCGCAAGAGATTGCCACCGCGCAAATGAAACTCATGCCTAACGTGGTGATTGCCACCGCCGCTATGGCACCTATTCGCGATGAAGTGGAAGCCATTGGCACCAACAAAGCCGCAGAATCTGTGACCATAACCCCTAAAGTCACTGACATGGTGATAGCACTGAAGTTTGATGATGGCGACATAGTCAAAAAGGGCGACTTGTTAGTCCAACTGCAAAATGCTGAGCAGATCGCTAAGGTTAAAGCCGCGCAAGTCAAAGTCAGTGATAATCAACGTGAATTCAACCGTATCAGTTCGTTAGTCACCAGCCGCACTGTGGCAGAGTTAGAACGCGACAGATTACAAACCCTTATCGATACCACCCGCGCAGAGCTTGAACAGGCGCAAGCATCACTCAATGATCGCAGTATTCTGGCGCCTTTTAATGGCCGTTTAGGTTTACGCCAAATCAGTGTCGGCAGCCTAGTGTCGCCCGGCACTGCTATCACCACCTTGGATGATATCTCTAAGATTAAACTCGATTTTTCAGTACCTGAGCGTTTTATTCAAGATTTAGCCCCAGGTAAGAAAGTTGAAGCTAAAGCCGTGGCCTTTCCTGATTTTACCTTCAAAGGCGTAGTGACCTCGATTGACAGCCGCGTAAACCCAACGACGCGCACTGTGATTGTCCGCGCCGAAATCCCCAATCCTGAGCTGCGTTTATTACCGGGCATGTTGATGAAGGTCAAACTCATAAAACGTAGCCGCGAAGCCTTGATGTTGCCAGAATCTGCCATTATCCCGATCCAAAATGATCACTTTGTTTACAGCGTTAATGCCGACAATGTGATTGAGCGTAAACAAGTCACTATCGGGATTCGTACCCGTGGTTGGGTGGAAATCTTAGACGGTTTAGCTTTGGGTGAAAACGTGGTGATCCGTGGCTTATTGAAAGTCCATCCTGGGGATAAAGTGCAAACGGAGTTCGCGGAAAAGTTTAGTTATCTAGCGGATACGAGCGCGGAGCCAAGTGTATGATCCTGACTGATCTCTCGGTAAAACGACCCGTATTTGCCTCAGTGATCAGCTTGCTGCTGGTCGCTTTTGGGCTTGTCTCCTTTGATAAATTGCCCCTGCGTGAATACCCAAACATCGATCCTCCTGTAGTATCTATCGACACTAACTACCGCGGCGCCAGTGCCGCCGTGGTAGAAAGCCGCATTACCCAATTGATTGAAGACAGGATCAGCGGCGTCGAAGGCATTCGGCACGTGAGCTCATCGAGCAGTGATGGCCGTTCATCCGTCACCTTAGAGTTTGATATTAGTCGTAATATTGAAGATGCGGCTAACGATGTCCGCGACCGTATTTCTGGCTTACTCGACAATTTACCCGAAGAAGCCGATCCCCCAGAAGTGCAAAAAGCCAATGGCGGCGATGAAGTAATCATGTGGCTCAATTTGGTGTCGGATCAAATGACGACTCTCGAATTGACCGATTACACCAACCGTTATTTAGCCGACCGCTTTTCTGTGGTCGATGGCGTGGCGCGAATGCGTATTGGTGGCGGTAAAGTGTATGCGATGCGGATATGGCTCGACAGACAAGCCTTGGCATCGCGCAGTTTAACGGTTGCCGATGTAGAGGCTGCGCTTAGAGCCGAGAACGTCGAGTTACCCGCAGGTTCGATTGAATCTAAGGAGCGGCACTTTACGGTGAGGCTCGAGCGGGGTTATCGCACCGCCGAAGATTTCGCAAATCTAGTGATCACCCAAGGGGAAGACGGTTACTTAGTTAAACTGGGGGATGTCGCGCGGGTGGAAATAGGCTCTGAAGAAGAGCGGATTATGTTCCGTGGTAACAAAGAGGCGATGATAGGTTTAGGCGTGTCTAAGCAGTCAACCGCCAATACCTTGGAAGTGGCGCGCGCGGTGAATGCGCTGGTTGATAAAATTAACCCAACCTTGCCAGCGGGCATGTCCATTAAGCGCAGCTACGATAGCTCAGTGTTCATCGAAGCCTCGATTAAAGAAGTGTACCAAACCCTGTTCACTGCGATGGTCTTAGTGATTATCGTGATTTATCTGTTCCTTGGCAGTGTGCGCGCCATGTTGATCCCCGCTATCACTGTGCCTGTATCCTTGCTCGGCACCTTTATTGTGCTGTATGCGCTTGGCTATACCATCAACCTCTTGACCTTATTGGCGATGATCCTTGCCATCGGCATGGTGGTGGACGATGCGATTGTGATGCTAGAAAACATCCATAGACGTATCGAAGAAGGGGACTCACCGCTCAAAGCCGCTTTTCTCGGTGCGCGTGAAGTGGCCTTTGCGGTCATCGCCACCACCTTAGTCTTGGTGGCAGTGTTTATGCCAATCACTTTCCTAGAGGGCGACTTAGGTAAACTATTCAAAGAGTTTGCAGTGACCATGAGTGCAGCGGTGCTGTTTTCAAGCATAGTCGCGCTAACACTAACACCTATGATGTGTTCTAAGTTACTCAAGCCGAGCTCGCAGGATTCTTGGTTGGTGCGTAAGGTCGACGGCATCATGACCAAAGTGTCAAACCGCTATCAATTGTCGTTAAAATCCGCCATGGCTCACCCGTTATTGATGTCGGTTTTGGTGTTGATCGCGTTAGGCTCTAGCGCCTATTTGGTCCAAAAAGTGCCGCAGGAATTTGCGCCGCAGGAAGACCGAGGCTCGTTATTCTTGATGGTCAACGGACCGCAAGGCGCGAGTTACGAATACATAGAATCCTACATGAATGAGGTGGAAAACCGTTTGATGCCGCTGGTCGACACGGGTGATATTAAACGTCTGCTGATCCGTGCTCCCCGTGGCTTTGGCCGCTCGGCGGATTTCTCTAACGGTATGGCTATCGTCGTGCTGGAAGATTGGGGTAAACGTCGCCCGGTGAAAGAAGTGATCGCAGACATTAACAAACGTCTTGTCGATCTCGCTGGGGTGCAAGCGTTTCCTGTGATGCGCCAAGCCTTTGGCCGTGGCGTCGGTAAACCTGTGCAGTTTGTGATTGGCGGCCCAAGCTACGAAGAGCTGGCCCGCTGGCGCGATATCATGATGCAAAAGGCGGCACAGAATCCTAAATTACTCGGCTTAGATCACGACTATAAAGAGACTAAGCCGCAGCTTCGTGTTGTCATCGACAGAGACAGAGCGGCAAGCCTTGGGGTATCGATTTCAAATATTGGCCGTACGCTGGAATCCATGCTGGGTTCACGTTTAGTCACGACCTTTATGCGTGACGGTGAAGAATACGATGTGATCATTGAAGGCGAGCGCGGTAATCAAAATACCGCAGCGGATCTGCAAAACATCTATGTGCGTTCCGAGCGGACTCAAGAACTTATCCCGCTGTCGAACTTAGTGACGGTGGAAGAGTTTGCCGACGCCAGTTCGCTTAACCGTTACAACCGTATGCGCGCGATCACCATAGAAGCCAGTTTAGAAGATGGTTATAGTCTAGGTGAGGCCCTTGATTATATGAATCAACTGGCGCGTGCTTATTTACCTGCAGAAGCGGTCATTAGCTACAAGGGCCAATCCCTCGATTATCAAGAGTCGGGTAGCTCTATGTACTTCGTGTTCTTGCTCGCGCTGGGGATTGTGTTCCTCGTGCTCGCGGCGCAGTTCGAGAGTTACATTCACCCTATGGTGATCATGCTTACCGTGCCACTGGCGACCGTGGGCGCGTTAATTGGTTTGTGGCTCACGGGGCAGAGTCTTAATATTTACAGTCAGATAGGTATTATTATGCTGGTCGGGTTGGCGGCGAAAAACGGCATCTTGATTGTCGAGTTTGCGAACCAATTGCGGGATAAAGGCGTTGATTTTGACAAGGCGATTATCCAAGCCTCGGCGCAGCGTTTACGACCTATTCTGATGACTGGCATCACTACCGCTGCTGGCGCTGTGCCTTTGGTTATGGCCGCAGGCGCGGGCGCTGAAACCCGTTTCGTGATTGGTGTAGTCGTGTTGTCGGGGATTTTATTGGCAACCCTATTCACTATCTTCGTGATCCCCGCCGCCTACGGACTGTTCGCCCGTAACAGCGGATCGCCCGAAGCCATAGCCCAACAGTTAGAAAAAGAATTAGCCCAAGACTAACGCCTCGCGTAGGCTGATGTTGAAAGTACACGAAAGTCCACATATAGGCGCTTGGTATTCATCAAGCGCCTTATTTTTCGCCATTCGAACCTCGTTTTAGCCCTTGCCCTTGAAAAGCAAATTTGGAGCCCCATTTAAGTAAACACTAAGCGTTACTTTTACCAAATTACGTAACAAATAAAGGAAAATTTCATGTCACAACAAGAAACTCATGGTTTTCAAACAGAAGTCAAACAGCTGTTGCATTTGATGATCCATTCTTTGTATTCCAACAAAGAAATTTTCTTGCGTGAACTGGTCTCCAACGCTGCGGATGCAGCGGACAAGCTGCGTTATCTGGCGTTGACCAATGATGCTCTGTATGAAGGCGACGGTGAACTGCGAGTCCGTATCAGTGCTGATAAAGAAAAAGGCACTGTGACCATCGAAGACAACGGCGTGGGTATGACCCGTGACGGCGTGATTGAGCATTTAGGCACAATTGCTAAGTCGGGCACCGCTGATTTCTTTAAAAATCTATCGGGCGAATCCTCAAAGGATTCACAGTTAATCGGCCAGTTCGGTGTCGGTTTCTATTCAGCCTTTATCGTGGCCAAGAAAGTCACGGTTCGCACTCGCGCTGCCGGTCATAAGGCCGATGAAGCTGTATTGTGGGAATCAGAAGGCGAGGGTAACTTCACCGTTGATACCATCACTAAGGCGAGCCGTGGTACTGAAATCACCCTGCACCTGCGTGATGAAGAAAAAGAATTTGCCGATGATTGGCGCCTGCGTTCAATCATCACTAAATACTCAGATCATATCTCTGTGCCGGTCGAAATGTGGCAAGAGGGTACGCCAGAAAGTGATGGTGCTGATGGCGAAAAAATTCCTGCGACCGAAGGTCAATGGAAAGTCATGAACAAAGCGACTGCTTTGTGGATGCGCAGCAAAGCTGACATCAGTGACGAAGAGTATCAAGAATTTTACAAACACATTTCTCACGATTATACCGACGCGCTACTGTGGAGCCATAATCGGGTAGAAGGTAAGCAAGAATACACTAACTTATTGTATATTCCTGCAAAAGCACCTTGGGATATGTGGAACCGCGACCGTAAGCACGGCCTGAAACTGTTTGTGCAACGTGTGTTCATCATGGATGATGCTGAGCAATTTATGCCATCTTATCTGCGCTTCGTGCAGGGCTTAATTGACTCAAACGATTTGCCGCTGAACGTATCCCGCGAAATTCTGCAGGATAACCACGTGACCAAAGCGATGCGTACTGGTATCACCAAACGTGTTCTTGGCATGCTGGAAAAACTGGCGAAAGACGATGCGGAAAAATATCAACAGTTCTGGGCTGAATTTGGCCAAGTGTTGAAAGAAGGGCCAGCGGAAGATTTCGCCAACCGCGAACGTATCGCAGGCTTATTACGTTTTGCCTCGACCCACACGGGCAGTGCTGCGCCGACTGTGTCACTCGATGACTACATCAGCCGCATGAAAGAAGGCCAAACTAAGATTTATTACATCGTTGCCGACAGCCATGAAGCCGCCGCTAACAGCCCACATTTAGAGTTGTTACGTAAGAAAGGCATCGAAGTCTTACTGATGTCAGAGCGTATCGACGAGTGGCTAATCAACCACTTAACTGAGTACAAAGAGAAACAACTGCACTCAGTGACCCGTGGTGATTTAGAACTTGGCGAGCTGGAAGATGCATCTGAAAAAGAAGCGCAAGAAAAGCTTGAGCAAGAATCGGTAGCTTTAGTTGAACGCATTAAAGCGGCATTAGGCTCGACTGTTGCGGATGTGAAAGTCACGTCACGCTTAACCGACACCCCAGCCTGTGTAGTGGCGGGTGAAGGCGAAATGTCGACTCAGATGATCAAGCTGATGCAAGCTGCGGGTCAACCTGTGCCAGAAGTGAAGCCGACATTTGAGATCAACCCAGCGCACCCATTAGTGTCGCGCTTAAATGATCTTCAAGATGAAGCCGCCTTCGCGGATTGGTCGAATCTGCTGCTGCAACAGGCACAATTGTCTGAAAAAGGTAGCCTTGCGGATCCATCGGCCTTTATCAAGCTGATGAACCAAATGTTGCTGGCTAATATGAAGTAAATGATGATCGGGGCCTTTCTTTGAACGGCCCCGATATTGTTTCTAGTGCAGGAAGAGTGGTTTGAGCCTAGCCTGTCACTCAATTCAAATACAAGCTGTTAAGACAACGATTTTAAAATAGCGCGTTAACACTCAGTGCTAGCGCTTCGTTTTAAAAGCATAAGGCCTCCCATGATTGAGGCCTTAAACGTTAAGGGAATACTATGGACAATATCCTCAGCCTGACTAAAGACAATATTCAGCAAGTGGTTGATGCCTCGATGCAGCAGATCGTGGTGTTAGCATTTTGGGCACAGCCGCAGGAACAAAGTGTGGCTATGCTGCACACTTTAGAGCAAATTGCCGCGCAAAATGCGGGTCGATTCGTACTCGCTAAAGTTGACTGTGAAGCAGAATTAGAAATTGCCAATTACTTTCGCATTCAAAGTCTACCGACCACGTTAGTATTGGATAAAGGTCAGCCTGTCGATGGTTTTGCTGGCCTGCAAGATGCGGCGCAAGTCACAGCCATGCTGGATAAACATTTACCGCCTATGTGGCAGTTACAGTTAGCACAGGCCAAAGCATTACTCGCCCTTAGCCAAGTAAGCGCAGAGGATCTTGCCACTGCTGCCGTGTTGCTTAAAGACGCGCATGCAGGCTCAAATCAAGCGGGTGAGGTGAGTTTAGTGCTCGCCGATGTGTATCTGATGCAGGGCGAATTAGTGTTAGCGCAAGCTATGCTTGAGAAAGTCGGGTTTGCCGACCAAGATGGTTACTACCAGAGTTTAAAAGCCAAGCTCGCACTTGCCCTAGATGCAGCGGATACCCCTGAAATTCGCGATTTACAGCAAAAGTTTGAGCAAAATCCAACAGATTTAGTGTTATTACTCGAGCTGAGTAAGGCATTGCATGCCGCCCACCGCGATGATGAAGCATTAGATCTGTTATTCGGTGTGCTCAGTAAAGATTTAGGTGCTGAAAATGGCACAGTAAAACAAGTGTTTATGGAAGTATTAACGGCACTTGGCCAAGGTAATCCCATAGCCAATCAATACCGCCGTAAGCTCTATACCTTGCTCTATTAATGATAAAAATGCTTAAGGAACGGCAGTTTATTTGCGGTTTCTGAGGCTAAAGTCGAAGCTAAAAGCCTTCTCAATGGCGGCGAGATGTGCGAAGATCGCCGCCCTAAGAAGAATATCAATGCGAAAAGAGGACTCTTGAGATGCGCATTATCCTATTGGGCGCCCCAGGTGCCGGTAAAGGTACCCAGGCCCAGTTCATTATGGAACAGTATGGTATCCCACAAATTTCCACTGGTGATATGTTACGTGCCGCGGTAAAAGCCGGTACTCCACTGGGTTTGGAAGCGAAGAAAGTGATGGATGCTGGTCAACTGGTTTCTGATGATCTGATCATCGGTCTGGTTAAAGAGCGTATCGCACAGGAAGACTGTGTTAAAGGTTTCTTGTTAGACGGTTTCCCACGTACTATCCCACAAGCGGATGCGATGGCGGCAAACGGTATTAGCATTGATCACGTGATTGAAATCGATGTGCCAGACGAAGAAATCGTTAAGCGCATGAGCGGTCGCCGTGTTCACCCAGGTTCTGGCCGTGTTTACCATGTGGTTTTCAATCCACCTAAAGTGGAAGGTAAAGACGACGTGACGGGCGAAGATTTAGCTATTCGTCCAGATGACGAAGAAAGCACAGTGCGTAAACGCCTCGCGATTTACCACGAGCAAACTAAGCCGCTGGTTGAATACTACGGTAAAGTGGCTGCAGCTGGTCAAACTCAATACAACAAGTTTGACGGTACTCAATCGGTTGCGGCCGTGAGTGAGCAGCTTGCCAGCGTGTTGAAATAACCGAAAAAGCTTAATTTACGAGAACGAGTTCTCATATTAGAAAAAAGCCTGCCGATGCAGGCTTTTTTTATGGGTATCGCAATGTTAGCCTCCAAGTGAACTTCATTAACCATGAGCCTAACGTTGAATCCTTCCCCTGCTTTTGGTGTGTTATTGGTTAACCTCGGCACGCCTGATGAACCTAGCCCTAAGGCCGTAAAACGATTTTTAAGTCAGTTTTTAAGTGATCCCCGTGTCGTCGATTTATCGCCGTGGATTTGGCAACCGCTGCTGAACGGCATTATCCTCAACACCCGTCCGGCGAAAGTCGCCAAACTCTACCAAAGCGTGTGGACGCCAGAAGGCTCGCCCTTGATGGTGATAAGTGCACGCCAAGCACAAAAGCTGGCGGTGGACTTAAGCGCTACGTTTAACCAGACCATTCCGGTTGAACTGGGTATGAGTTACGGCAATCCCTCCATAGATGTGGGATTTGAACGCCTGAAAGACCAAGGGGCAGAGCGCATTATTGTGCTGCCTTTGTATCCCCAATATTCCTGCTCGACGGTGGCAAGTGTGTTTGATGCCGTTGCCAGTTATCTTAAAACCGTGCGTGACATACCTCAGGTTCGCTTTAATAAAGACTATTTTGATCATGATGCTTACATAGCAGCGCTGGCGCATAGTGTGACGCGTCACTGGAAAACCCATGGGCAGGCCGACAAGTTACTCTTGTCATTTCACGGTATTCCACTGCGTTATGTGAAAGAGGGCGATCCATACCGCGAGCAGTGTTTTGTCACGGCGAAACTGTTAGCGCAAAAACTGGCGCTTAGCGAGTCGCAATGGCAAGTGTGTTTCCAATCTCGCTTTGGCCGTGAAGAGTGGCTCACGCCTTACGCTGATGAATTATTGGCCGAGTTACCTGCACAAGGAATCAAAAGTGTCGATGTGATTTGCCCAGCGTTTGCGACTGACTGCCTCGAAACCTTAGAAGAAATCTCCATCGGCGCTAAGGAAACCTTTTTAGATGCAGGTGGCAGCGACTATCGGTTTATCCCTTGTTTGAACGACGATGAGTTACACATTGAATTATTACGGCAATTAATCCAAGAACAAGCGGTATCTTGGGCCCATACCCAAGCCACCTGAAGAGTCGAGTTTCAGAGCGCCTAGGGTGATTCAATTCAAGGCGCATCAATGACAGAATGTCGGCCACCTTTTGAATTGATGCAACACGGAAGTGAAGTGCCCTAGGCGCTCCGTCCCGGGGGCAGATGTTAAACACGAGGTAATGCACTTTATACTGTGTTGACTATTTTTAACTTAGCCCACTAGGTCTGCAAATAGCCGCAATCGCCATGGATGGCGTGAATGCCAATAATGCAGGAGCAATAAATGGCCTTGCCTAAACCATTCCGTTAACTTCAGCCGCTGAATTCTGCATCTTCAGGTTGTTTGGGTATTGGAGCACTGGCTTCGAACTGATTTTGTGATAGAATCTGCGCCCTTCCGGCTAAGGGGTGGTTTTTTTGTCTCGCTAGCCTAGACTCAATATTTTTAGGATGCTGCTTGGCTTGACCGCCTCGGCAGACGCCAATTAGCATGGATGCCAGGAAAAGAGAGCCACTATGAAGTTTCCCGGTCAGCGTAAATCAAAACATTATTTTCCGGTTAAAACCCGAGATCCGCTGCTTGAACAGCTGACTCAACAGCCTCAGCCGTTTGCGACCTATATCAGCGGTATTGATCAAACTTTAGTGGATATCGAAGCGAAAGTGGAGGACGAATTGCTGAGCCGTTATGGCTTACCAAAAGGTAATTCGACCCTGATCAATGATGAACAGGCCCACAGACTCTACACTGAGTTAAAAATTCATGGCTTGATTAGCGATGAGTTTGCTGGTGGCACGATTGGCAACACAGTGCACAATTATTCTATTCTGGCCGATGACCGTTCAGTGTTATTCGGGGTGATGAGTCAGAATATCGAAGTGGGCAGTTACGCCTATCGCTATTTATGTAATACCTCTTCTAAAGTCGACCTTAACTTTCTACAGCCTGTAGATGGCCCAATCGGTCGCTGTTTTACCTTGATTTCTGAGTGTGGCGAGCGGACATTTGCGATTAGCAAAGGCTCGATGGATAAACTTACGCCTGAATATATTGATAAAGATGTAATACAGGGCAGCTCTGCCTTAGTGCTGACCGCGTACTTGATGCGCGCCAGCGATGGCGACCGTATTACCGATGCGGCCATGTGCGCCATCGAATACGCAAAAGCCGCCGAGGTGCCGGTAGTATTGACCTTAGGCACGCGTTTTTTGATTGAAGAAGATCCGCAATGGTGGCAAAACTTCATCAAAGAACATGTCACCATTTTGGCGATGAATGAAGATGAAGGTGAAGCCTTAACCGGTTCACGGGATCCTCTGCTCGCCAGTGAAAAAGCCTTGGAATGGTGTGACATGGTATTAACCACAGCGGGTCCAATCGGGCTTTATACTGCGGGTTATACTGAAGATTCTGAAAAGCGCGAAACCGTTCATACCTTGTTGCCGGGCGCGATCCCAGAATTTAACCGTTATGAGTTCTCCCGTCCAAAGCTTAAGAATGACTGTGAAACACCAATCAAAGTGTTTGCCCACATTTCACCTTATATGGGCGGTCCAGAAAAAATTGGGAATACTAATGGGGCAGGTGATGGCGCCTTATCGGCGTTATTGCACGATCTGGCGGCCAATACTTTCCACAAGACTAACGTGCCGGGTTCGAGTAAACATAAGCGCGATGGCCTGTGTTATTCCTCGTTTTCTCAAGTGTGTAAGTACGCTAACCGCGTCGCCTATGAAGTCTTAGCCCAGCATAGTCCGCGTTTATCCCGTGGTTTACCTGAGCGCGAAGACAGCTTAGAAGAATCCTACTGGGAAAGATAAGCCAGTACCTGTATTGGTATTAAGCTGACTGATTTACGCTAGGGCAATAACGGCAAACCGTTGTTGCCCTTATTTTTATGGCGTTTATCAACAATCAATCGGCCAAGCGCTAATTTTAACTACAGGCAGTTGCGAATAAATGTTAACGTTAGTCGGGTTCAGATAGTCCAAATACAGCGATTATTTAAGGTGGAATTTTCGGTGAAAGCGCAAATCTTAAGAGAAATGAAAGTACTCACGGCCATAGAGCCTGAGTTCGAAGTGCAACGTCGGGTCGCGTTTATTAAAACCAAACTAAAAGAAGCGCGCAGCAAGGCATTGGTATTAGGGATCAGCGGTGGGGTGGATTCTTCTACCGCTGGGCGTTTGTGTCAGTTGGCGGTGGACAGTCTAAACCACGAAAATAGCCAAGGCGATTACCAGTTTATCGCCGTGCGTTTACCCTATCAGATCCAAAAAGATGAGCATGAGGCGCAATTAGCCTGTCAGTTTATTCAGCCCTCTAAATTGGTCACAGTGAATGTGCATCAAGGTGTTGATGGCGTGCACAGCGCTACCGTCGCCGCGTTAGCCGAAGCTGGATTGCCTTTGCCCGATGTGGCAAAAGTGGATTTTGTTAAGGGTAACGTTAAAGCTCGTATGCGGATGATCGCCCAGTATGAACTCGCCGGACTCGTGGGCGGACTCGTGGTGGGGACAGATCACAGCGCTGAAAACATCACAGGTTTTTACACTAAGTGGGGCGATGGTGCCTGCGATTTAGCGCCATTATTTGGTCTTAACAAGCGCCAAGTTCGCCAACTTGCCGCGTATCTTGGTGCGCCAGAGTCTTTAGTGCATAAAGCGCCGACCGCGGATCTAGAAGACAATAAGCCGCTACTCGAAGATGAAGTCGCACTAGGGCTAACCTATGCGCAAATCGATGATTTCCTTGAGGGAAAAGATGTAGGTAAGGCGGTTGAAGACAAGTTGATTGGTATTTATAAGGCGACGCAGCATAAGCGTCAGCCTATCCCAACGATCTACGACTAACGCTAAATCGTACTCGAATAAGCACTCGTTTGAACTCCGTTCACGAGTGCTTTTTTATGCCTTTTTCTTACTGAGTCATTGAGCTTACTGCATTTGGCAATGCATCTTCTAGTAGGGATTATGGAACGGCTAAGTGTTGGCGTGTCAGGGCGATCAGTTGATTTGGGTATTGGCGATAATCCAAATAGGGCGTGAGTAAACAATGCTGCCCCTGCGAAGATGGAAGCGTCATCGCGGTTATGGATTTGTTTTGGGCGGTTAAATGCTGCGCATGGATATCGCTTGCAGAAATGGTGAGTCCTAAACACTTTACAGCCACTTGCCCCGCGATGAGATGGATCTTCGCGTTTGCCATTAACTCAGTGCCGCCTATGCAGAGAAGTTCATTTTGCTTGAGTAACACTTGGTCACGATAGCCACGCCAATCCTCTCCGACCGCGCTGATTTTTGCCATAATAGTGAAGATCTTACGCCAATGATTGCCATTTAACGCTATCAGAGTCGCGACAGCGTCTGGTTGAGTGTAATGCCAGTTGTCAGGTATCAGCGGCGCAGTAGGAAGATAGTAGGCGAAGCTAGCGTGGGGATTACCGATAATCATCGAGAGCGTATAAGTTTCGTTGGAATAAGGCGCTTTCGATCCTAACCCAATTAGGGCTTATGCAGTTAATAAAATAGCGCGGTTTATGGCTGTGGATGTTATTACGGTAAAAAGTTTGAAGGATGTTTTTTTCTAACCGTATAATTGGCTTGCTCATTTTATCTTATTGTTATGTAGGAACAGCCATGAAGGCCATCATCATAGGTTCGACAAAACACCTATTCTTAGCCGCAGTGTATGCGAGCATTGGCATAGCGCTGGCGTTACTCGCGACCGGGATTTACTTTCTCAATGCGCGTCCAGAATTGTCACTTTGGCATACGGTCGAGCTAGAAAATGAGTTCCATTACAATACTAAACTCGCTAATTTTAATGAGTACTTAGCGCTAGAAGAGCGCCTATTCGCCGAAGTTGAGCGCAAAGTCGTCCAAAAGATTCCCGCCAATGAGTTTTCTCCAGTTAACCGCTATGTCAAAAATAGCTTATCCGATCCTGCCCATTGGCCCCAAAATTGGAATCGCAGTTATGAATGGCCCGTAGTCGACGCCGAGTTTGGAGTATTGCTGCTCCATGGCATGTCAGACTCGCCCTATGCCTTATCCAATGTGGCAGCGCATTTTAAAGGTAAAGCCCATGTGCTGGGTTTAAGACTACCAGGACATGGCACTATTCCGAGTGGCTTGACTGAGGTTTATTGGCAAGATCTCGCAGCCGCAGTGAACTTAGCCACAGCGCATATGCGGCAATCTCTGAAGGGTAAACCGCTATTTGTTGTAGGCTTTTCGACCGGTGCCGCCGTAGCGCTTAACCATGAGTTAGAACGTATTAGCCAAGATAAAAAACCAGATTATGCTGGGATGATTTTTATCTCTCCCGCCATAGGGTTAGCGCCATTAGCGGCGGCCGCGCGCTGGCAGAGTTGGATAGGCCGGTTGCTGGAACTGGATAAACTGCAGTGGAACAGCATTCAAGTGGAGTACGATCCGTTTAAATACACTTCTTTTGCGGTCAATGCGGGCGATGTGGTGTATCAATTAGCGCTACGTAACCAAGGTTTATTGGCTGGGTTAACTTTGCCGCAAAGGGCACAAATTCCATCGATACTCACTTTTCAGTCGGTAGTGGATGCAACCGTTTCAACCTCGGCTGTGGTGAATCATCTTTATCAGACATTGCCTGAAAATGGTCACGAACTCGTGCTGTTCGACATGAACCGACTCGATGTGAATGCTAAAATGGTGTCCAATGATCCGCTGGCGGGCTTGTTGGCGAGCATCAATAGTCCTGCGCTGCATTATCGCGGCACTGTGGTGGAAAATATCAGTCATGAAACCACGCAAGTTCAAGCGCGCAGCTTTGGTTTAGCTGCACAGGGTAAAGTGGTCACAGAAGGCAATGAACAAGTGCGTGCATTAGATCTGTATTGGCCCGCTGGCGTGTATTCCTTGTCCCATATTGCGCTACCCTTTGGTGTGGATGATGGCCTCTATGGCGCGATCATTCAACCTGATTCACATCGGATCCAAATCGGTGCGACGGCTTCACGGGGAGAGCGCGGCTTGTATAGTGTGTCGGCATCGGAAATGTTGCGCCAGAAATGGAATCCCTTCTTCCCGTATCTACTTGAGTGCATGGATGAGTATCGACTCGCCCATATGCACTAGGATTTCGTGATTTATTAACCGCTCAGGTGTCATTACGCCTGAGCTTTCATTGATGATCACGCTGTGTAAATGTGCACTCAGAATCAAGCAGAGCCGTGCAACTTAGCCCGCTAGCATTCAGTACAATCCTGCGCAATCCAATAGTGACTGCTTGCAGCTCAGTTAATCTGACCTAAACCTTCTTTACCTTTGAACGACAATCTCCTCAACAGCTTTCTCTTAACCAAGTTCCAGTTAAACAATCAGGCTGCAAACAACCCGATCACGCCCCTGTTCCTTTGCCAGATACAAGTTATTGTCGGCCTGCTTAAGCCAGTACTCTAAGGAGTCGCTATAGGTGGCATTGGCAATCACAGCGCCGATACTCGCCGTGACATTAAAGCTTCGATGATCCTGCGGATTGATGATCACAGTGCCTGCGAGTTGCCGTTTAAACTCATTGAGATGTGCTTCGACTTTCAAGGCATTACACATAGGTAAAATCAGCAAAAATTCTTCGCCGCCGTAGCGGGAGATCAAATCAATATCTCGCTTGAAGAGCGAGGTTAAGAGTTCAGCAACCACTTTTAAACACTCGTCGCCACCCAAATGGCCATAAGTATCATTGATTTGCTTAAAATGGTCTAAATCCAATATGGCAAGCGTCATGGCATCTTGACCCCGTTCGCACATCTGTTGGATAAGTGGAAATTGATGCTCGGTATAGCGGCGATTATAGAGATTCGTCAGCGGATCGCGCTCGGCTAAATCCTTTAATTTCACATTAGCGGCCTCTAAATCTTGGGTGCGCTGCTGTACTTTTTGCTCAAGTTCTTGTTGGTGTTCGAGTAAGGCTTGTTGGTTCGAGGCCAAACTTTCATACAAGCTATAGATTTCTTTAGGGGTGCTTTTATCGAGTAGATCATGCTCAAACTTCTCGTCACTGGCTTTTTCTTGCTTAGCGGGACCGAAATGCTGCGCTAAAAGCGACAGAGGTTCGGTCAGTAACTTACTGATGGCTTTAGTAATAAAAAAGGCACCGACTAAGGAGCAAAACAGCAAAATTACCGTGTTGACATATTGGCGCTCAGCCAGTTTTAGAAGCGGCACAAAAGGTTCTAAAACATAGAGTTGCCATCCATTGTTTAACTTATGCTGGGCATAGATGTACTCAGGAGTATTTGAATCTAGGTTATGCAGGTTCATCAGTTGAAGCTGGGCGCGATAAATCTCACTGCCTTTGCTGAATGACAAGGGGGTGATCGGTGCTAGTCCTAACCCTTCGGAGGCATAAATCAGATTATTGTTCTCATCTGTCAGTAAAATAGATTGCTGCTCATGGTGCAGGTTTTGTTTATCTATGCTGGAAAAATAGCGTAAATCTAAGCTGCCTTCGACTATCCCTCTGGCTTGATTGGGATCATTTTGACTAAAAATCGGGGCACTAATGGCAATGATCACGTCATTACCAAAACCTCTGCCGATAAACGCGGGTGATACAAAGGTTTTATGGTTATAAAACGCTTGGGTAAAGTACTCCCTATCGCTCACCGAAGAAATGTCAGAGAGACTGTCTAATTTTACTACATTAGTCATTGGGCTTACAGCGAGTAAGTTGCCTTTTTCATTCGCAATCAGCATGGTTTTAAAACCTTGATTACTATCGTGTATGCTCGACAGTAATGCCTGCCACTCATTGATATCTGCATTCGACAGACTCAAAAACTTGGCTGTGCTAGCGATGACTTGGGTGTTGTAAGCGAGATAGTTGTCGGTTGCATGGCTTAAATGGGTTGCCGTATCGTCCAGATTGCGATTAATCATCACCTGTTGTTTGTCGATGAAAAAGTGATTAAAGACTAAGGATGAAACTAATAAACTCACAGTAATGATTAAGGTAAACAAGTAACTGAGCTGCGAGCTAGAAGTCCGACGGCTAAGATTGGTCAGCTTGCCTTTAAAATGCCACAGACTTGGAATAGCAACTACGCAGAGTTCACCAATTGCAGCGTAGAGCATGCCATTAACGGCTTGTTTTATTGCACTAAAAGGGATGTGGCTGGCAGGCATTCTAGCAATAACAGCCACATAAATGGCTAACAGCGGGATCCCCAATAACACCCAATAACTCACACTGGCATAGAGTATTTGAATGTCTCGGCGCCTTGCAAAACCAAGCCATAATGCTTCGAGTAAAAACAGTAAATACACGTGCGGGCTCGACCACACGATCATGAGTCCCGTTGCGGTAAATAGGGCGGTGATCAATGCATACCAAGGCCCTAAGAGTATTGCCACTATCACAACGGCCACGTTGCCGAGAATCAATTGCACATTAGCGAATAAAGGGATGGGAAAAAGATTCAGGACTAAGCCGAATACACCCAGAATAATGGCCAGTCTGAGATGAGCGGTTTGGAAGGCGGGTAAATGCAAAGAAAAGTCCCTTTGAAAATTTGCTTGTGTTAACTGTCTGTGATTATGGCACAAATAAACCCAATGCCTCTATCCCAGAGCTTCAATTGAAGCCCCCAATATAAAGCCATAATAGAAATGAATTGTAGGAACAGATTATGGGAACGGATTAAAGAAACGAATTATAGAAAGTAATAGTGCCAGTACTTTATCTAGGTAAACATAGGCTGAATTACTGGTCAGTAACAGGCAGATTAGTCGTATAGCTAATGGATGAGGCCATTTCCGAACTATTATCGACGAAAATTGTGTCATTCAGAACATAAACTAAGCAGTCGATCAAAGAGATGTAATGAAGCCCTTGCGCAGTTGCAAGGCAATTGCTACAGTTCTGGCTCACTTAAGATAAACCCCATAAACAGTATCTTAGGTGATGAGTGATTGAAGAAATTAGCTTGAAATAGCCACTAAGTTATAACGGACTCAATCAAGGCTGATAATTCAATTCACTTAAAAAATTTCGGTATGTAGCGCAGCCCGGTAGCGCACTGTCATGGGGTGTCAGGGGTCGGAGGTTCGAATCCTCTCATACCGACCAAATTAAATGCTTAATTGTTAGGCTGTTTTAATTATTAAGATAAGTGACAGTTAAGTAAAAACAAAACCCCGTGGTAGCATTGCTATACGGGGTTTTGTTTTTTTATATCTTTTTTGTGGTCATGAGGACTAACGCTAATCGTTTCAGCTCCAGTAGTCGACTTCATTGGTACAGTAAAGACAAAAATTCTTAACGTGAAATGACACGTTTCACATCGATATTTGCATTCGCCATTTAGCATTTAAGACATTATTGAGTAGGACATTTACCTATGCGCGCGTTTGTTTTACGAGCAAGATCAGCACCTACTGACAGTCAGTTGTTTTTGGCTTCTGTCGGCCAAGAGGCGCACACCGAGATTTTGGCTCATACCCTGATGAACACTATCTTTGTGGCTCAGTCCCATCGAAACGATGTTGTCGTTTATCTAGTGTTAGAAAGTACCCATGATTTTTCCCGCACTATTTGCTTTGATACCCGAAATATTTGCCATATTGGCGGTTTTCACGAACAAGCTTTGCTGACGAAAATTGCCAAGGCCTTAGATATTTCTCGGGGCATGACGAAAGAGCAAACTCGCGTTGTGGATGAGGGCATTACTGTGAGCACCATCAGTTTTGAAAAGCTGGTGCAGGACCTCGCGGTGGATTATCAATTGTTTATGATGGATAAGAAGGGCACTTCTATCCGTGAGCAGGAGTTTGTGGGTAATCCGTGCTTTTTGCTGACCGATCATATTCCTATGCCGAAGAAAAGTTTTAATACCTTGAAACGTCTTGGTGCGCAAAAGATCAGCCTTGGGCCTAAGATGCTGTTTGCTTCCCAGTGCGTGGTGTTGATCCATAATGAATTGGATATCAATCAGTAGCTTCGCCGCGCGTGCTGGCGGCATTAGCGATTATTGAAACTTTGAGTATTACTTCAAAATGAAGAATTATGTACCTCATCCAAGATATGGATCTCAACCAATTACCTCTGGTCACGTTTATTCTAAAGACGAAATTGAAAGTGCCCACTGGCGCTATGCTAGCTTGAAATATTTTCCTGAAACTGCAATACCTGCTGAACCAGAAAAACAGAATTATGCAGACTATTTTCGAAAACTGTACGTTGATATTGAAGAGACTTGTAAAGGTTGCCAAAGAGAGTTTATATTTTTTGCGCTTGAACAAAAATACTGGTTTGAAGAACTAAAATTTTGGGTTGATTCTCACTGTATCAAGTGCGTCAATTGCCGAAAAAGAGACTTTGAAATAAAGCAAATGCAAGTTGAATATTCAAACCTTATATCCAAAGTGGATAGAACAGCAGAGGAAACGCAGATAGTAAAAGCTATCGGGCAAGAGCTTTTTGAGCTGGGCTACATTAAAAATATAAATAAATTAAAGAAAATCAGCTATCAAACGCCAGCACAATGCGCCTTCGGCGTTTGACTCATCACATAGATACCTACGGTGCAACGTGCAGGATGACTTTATTCCTCTGCCAGAATAAGGGCTTGCTGTCTTTAATGAAGACAGCAATGAATCGGTTTTATATTTTCCCCTTTAAAAATGTGATCGCTTTTTGGGCTCTGCGTGACAAGGGCCATTCCGCGCGGTGGATAAGCCAAATGGTGTCTACAACTTGGCTGCCACATTCCACAACATAGATATCTTGTTGTCGTTCAAAGGCTTTGCGGGCGTATTGCGGTATAACTGTAAATCCTAGTCCTTTCGCGACAGGCTCAAGGATCAGGCTGATTTGGTTGGTAAATCCTTTACAGGGAATGTCCTGAATACCGGGATTACTTGGATATTTTCGGCTAAGTAACCGGGTTGCCATGGCCTCGCCATCGGGATGGGAGATAAACCCTAGCCGTTGTAAATCAACCCATTCATTTTGTTTGTGGCACGCAGGTACGACGAGCTCAAGCGGCTCTTCGGTGAAATGCGTGCTGTGAATGCGAGGATCAGACGGTTTTAAGGTCACCATGCCGATTTCATGTTCATTGGCTAATACCGAGGCGACTATTTCACTGTCAGGGGCAAAACGGTGGCGAATGTTTAACGCCGGAAAGGCTTGTTGAAGTTCGATTAACAACGGAAAGAGTGTTAAACCAATGCTTCCCGGAGTGATGATGCTAATGTCGCCGACCTCAGCATCATCATGGATCAGTTTCTGCTGTAAGCGTTTGTGCGCGCATTCGACGTCTTTAACATAGGTCAGCAGGTTTTCGCCAATCGGAGTGATTTCAAGTTGACGGGGGCGGCGTAAAAACAGTGTGCCGTATTCCTCTTCTAAGCGACTGATATGTTGGCTCACGGCCGCTTGGGTAATACCAATGGCTTCGGCGGTTCGGGTGAAGTTACCTTTCTCGACCAGAACAGCAAAGGTGTGTAACCACTGTGGATTTATCATAAGCAAACTTTATCAACTCTATAATCTGTGCGTGCTTTTAATTATGACACGATAAGGCTAGTCTGTCGTCATTCAGTATTCCATTCCTTTTTGATTCTATTTGACACAGGAAACACCCATGGCCGATCTATTTTCATCCTTCAAACTTAAAGACATCACCCTCAAAAATCGTATTGCCGTTGCGCCCATGTGCCAATATCAAGCCACGGACGGACTCATCAACGACTGGCATCAGGTGCATTACACTAGCCTTGCCCGTGGCGGAGCGGGTCTTGTTGTGGTTGAAGCCACCGCAGTTTCTCCCGAAGGACGTATTACCCCAAAATGCCTTGGGTTATGGAATGACGAACAAGCCCAAGGTCTCGCAAAGGTGGCTAGTGCTATTAAAAATGCCGGTGCAGTAGCTGGTATTCAGATTGGTCATGCGGGCCGTAAAGCGAGTGCCAATATCCCGTGGGAAGGCGATGATCATATTCCCAATGGTGAAGGACAAGGCTGGCAACCAATTGCGCCGTCTGCTGTTGCCTTTGGTGCAAACTTACCTAAAGTGCCTACCGCCATGACGATTGAGGACATTGAGCGCGTTAAAGCAGACTTTGTGGCGGCGGCAAAACGGGCCTTAGCCGCAGGATTTGAATGGTTAGAGCTGCATTTCGCCCACGGTTATTTAGCCCAAAGTTTCTTTTCAACCTATGCCAATCAACGCACCGACCAATATGGTGGCAGTGCAGAAGGGCGGGGACGCTTTTTGTTAGAAACCATTGCCGCGGTAAGAGACGTTTGGCCACAGCATTTACCCTTAACGGCGCGATTTGGTGTGATTGAATTCGACCATAAAGATGAAGAAACGCTAACTGAATCAATCGCCTTGGTGAAGCAATTTAAGCAAGCGGGGCTCGATATGTTAAACGTCAGCATTTGCTTCTCTACGCCGACGGCAAATATTCCATGGAGCCCGGCATTCCTGGCGCCTATTGCCGCGCGGGTTCGACAAGAAGTGGGTTTCCCCGTTGCGACGTCTTGGGGTATGGATAATCCAAACCATGCCAATGCTGCCATTGAAGATGAACAAATGGATTTAGTGATGATAGGTAAAGCCTTTTTAGCGAATCCACATTGGCCATATCAAGCGGCGCAAACCTTAAAGATAGCGCGCCCATCTTGGGTATTACCCGCTTCCTATGCTCATTGGTTGGAGCGCTACTCCACGGTTAAAGCCGATTGATTACGAATAGACTTGATCGTGAGTGAGTTCATTGCGAGCTAATTTTATGGTTGATTGGTTTGATTGTGACTTAGTTTTATTGTGGATTGGCGTAAGTTAAGTTCTTAATATTTAGCCCTAGTCTAAAAAGCCGTTATCTCTGGATAGCGGCTTTTTGTTTTGGGGATACGCAAACTCAGGTGGAAGGGGAATCGGTTAATCATCTTGTGATGAACTCTGATTTCTAAGCATTTCTTCTGTCGCTAGGGGAATAAAAAAAGCCCCAATCGGGATTGAGGCTTCTTCGACGAATATCACGAAGATCAATGATTGTAGAAACGTCGACCTTCGCGCATTACTTCAATCAACTCAGGCGCACTCATTTTCTTATTGAGCCTATGTTCATAGTTTTCATCGTAAATACGGTATTTGCCGTGGCGGTCAATCACTGTCACTTCGGCTTCTTGGTAGATTGCGAAGATGCGGCTATCACCAATATAGATCCACGTTTCTTTACTCGGCTGTAATAAGCTGCGGCCAGCGCTGTATTCTGTGGTGTTATTGGTGCAACCGAGCACATGGGTCATCAGGGTCGGCGCGATGCCGTAATGGCTAGTGCGGTATTTGACCTTAGAGGCGCCCGTATTGGGCCAGTGGATCACTAAGGGCACTTTGACACTTTGTGGTGACAGGTTGCGATTCGCTTCGTCACTGTTACTGGTGAACATCTTGCCATTTACCCCTGTGATAATCACTAAGGTATCCTTGGGCACATTGGCCAGCATTGCCTTAAGTTGTTGATCGACAAAATACAGTGATTGGCGATATTGATTAAACAGTACCTTTTGCGCCGGCATTAGGGCGGGATCGGCTTTTACTGTTTCAATGCCAAGGAAACCCACGGGAGTATCGAAATTCTCTGGCGCTTTTAAGTTAACGAGCGCAAACCAAGGTTTATTTTGGATGCTGTGCCACTCGTTAAAACTGGCCACTGTGTGCAAGTCGGCATCGGCGCTGCCATTGGTTTCTTTAGCAATCACAGGATTGAAATCATTAAACATTGCCTGTGACGAACGCAAATTAAGATTGGTTTCAGGCAGGAAAAGCCCCAGTTCATAACCCGCTTGCTGGAAGCTTCTGGTCATTAGCGGACTGGTGCTATTAAAAATTCGCGCATCGCCATAACTGCCTTGCAGGCCGTAGAGTAGCGAAAACATGCCGGTTCTAAATTGGTTGCCGCCGCTGAAATGCTGGGTAAAAGACTGATTACTTTCAGTGTATTGCTGCAAGAATGGCATGCTTTTACCATCAACCATATCCGCACGCAAACTATCGATGGTGATCATCAATACATTGATTTTAGTGTCAGCTTGGCAGGTCAGTGGCTGCTCGGGATAATTGAGTACACTGGTATTGTGATTGACATCGTCACCTTGTGACGAGCCATCAATACCGTGACTTTCCATAAAGGAGCGCGCAGTCGCAGGGTATGATAAAGGATAAGTATCATCGAAACGGGTAATTTCAGTGATATCGGCGGCATCGGCCCAAATGTGGATCAAGTGGCTACTGACAAAACAGATACCCACTAAGGTGATGACTTTATTGCCTAAATTCAGCTTTTGGATCTTCTCTATTCGCTTCCACAAAAAGTTCGCTGCCGTAAGCTCAATAGCAATAATGGCGAGTGGCGTGACAATATAGGAAGTACCGTGGAGCAGGGCATTGAGATCCGCCCAGGCCAAATCGAAGGCGAAGGGGCTCAAGTGCATGCCGTAATCGGCGTAAACAATAGTATCGTACAATAAGATACAGAGACTTAGGGTCGCAATCACCGCCGCGACGCCTCTTAATATCTTCGAATAAGGCAATATCAAGGTCAGTGGGAACAGACAGATCAAATAGGCGATAAAGGCGAGAAAGCTAAACTGACCAATAGTGCTGACGCTTAGATAAACCCAGCCATACCAAGTTTCTGGATAACCCACGCTGCCAAGATATCGGCTGCCGACTATCATGGCTAATATGCCATTGAAGAAGGCGAACCAATGTCCCCAGTTGATGAGCCGGGAAACCCGATCGCGGCTCATTTGCTTTTTTCGCTCGACCATAGTGATCCGCTTATTCCTAAAAGACCTTGTATCTTATATTCTTTTGACGATTATTACCCAGTTAACTTACTGGGATTTAACCGATTGTGCGAGTGCTTTTGCAAATTGTTCGGCCACGGCTTGGCGCGATTCGCTTGGTACTTTACGTTCTAGCAGGTTTGTCACGCAGTTACCCAATGCCATCAGGCTCAGGTCAGTCGGTGCTTTATGCTTTTCTAACACAGCCAATATTTCGGCGATTAATGATTCAACTTGGGTGTTTGAGTATTTCGATTGGATTGCCATAATCAAAAAATGTTTCACTTTGGAATGGATTAGCGGCATATAATAGCGGATTTATCCCAGTATCACTATCAGGGCTTATGAGTATTAACATCGAACACGCAATTATTCACGAGATTTCTCAGGACAGTCAGGGGCAATTACGCTGCCGTTTGCGTCCTCAACCTCTGCTGAACGGTCAGGCGGTCGAGGTGATGCTCGACGAGTTACACCAGACTTATACGGGAAAGGCCGGTAAAGGTTTTGGCTATTTTGGTATCCATGGCGACGACGGTGAGGCCAATCCTGCTTTTGCCAATGCGCTAACTCAATACCGTGGCGGCGATTTAGGATTTGTGGAATTTTCTGGCCAAGCCAGTAAATTACTGCAAGAAGAATTGTCGAAATACGATTTCAGCCAAGGCGGTTTTTTGCTGATGTCTTGTTACACCAGCATTACCAGCGATTATCTGTTTGTCGCCTTATTAAGTGCTAAGTCATCGATGACTGTGTTAGACGATATGGAACTGTCGCAAAATAATCATTTGGATTTAAACAATATCCAACTGGCGGCACGTATCGATTTGACCGAGTGGCAAGCCGATAAAGACTCGCGTAAATACATTTCTTTTATCCGCGGCCGTGCGGGACGCAAAGTCGCTGACTTTTTCCTCGACTTTATGGGTTGCGTCGAAGGCGTCAACACTAAAGCGCAAAACAAAACCCTGATGAACGCGGTTGAAGATTTTGTTGCCAGCAGTGAGCTGACGAAAGACGAGCGCCAGCAGTGCCGTAATAAAGTGTTTGAATATTGCAGTGAGCGCTTCGATGAAGGCGCTGACATTGAGATCAAAGATTTGGCTGATGAGTTAGCCGATCAAGGTATGGATTCATTCTACGATTTCGCCCGTGGTGGCAGTTATGATCTCGACGAAGAGTTTCCGGCCGACAAATCAACCCTGCGCCAACTGAAGAAGTTTTCAGGTACTGGCGGCGGCGTGACCTTAAGTTTTGATGGCGGCCACTTGGGCCAACGGGTGATTTACGATCCCATCTCGGATACGATTTTAATCAAAGGTGTACCCGCAAACTTAAAAGATCAGCTCGACCGTCGTCTTAAGGGCGAATAAACCGCGATAAACCTGTTGGTTTAATCAAGGTAACGAACATGAAAAGGCCGAGAGTGTTTACTCTCGGCCTTTTTGTTGGGTCTGTTCCGTCCTAAATAGCGTTGTCGATTTAGTGACTATTACTACTTTAATAGCTCATCGCTAACTGGCTTGCTACTCATTGGATCATGGCTAAAAGGCACTGGGCGCGGTGTGTTCTTGTTGGATGGCGGCAAAATCGGCAAGGTGATCTGAGGTTGATCCCCCGTCAACGAGACGAGAAAGGCGACCATTTCTAGATTTTCTTTGTCCGACAGTTTTTGGCCTAATTGAATATCGGCCATAGTGTTCACCGCTTCTTCTAAGGTCCAGACACTGCCGTCGTGGAAATAGGGATAGGTGAGTTCAATATTGCGCAGTGTCGGCACTTTAAAGACAAACTTATCGGCTTCTTTACCTGTGACGGCGATACGACCTTCGGCGGGATTATTAGTGTGGAAAGGTTTAATCAATCCCATCTTCATATACATAGTGCCACCGACGGCTGGACCGTTATGGCAGCTTACGCACCCTTTGCTCTTAAACAGTTGGTAACCCGCTTTGGCATCCACACTGATCGCATCTTGCTTACCCAATAAATATTGATCGAACGGACTATTTGGCGTGACTAAGGTTTTTTCAAAGGTGGAAATTGCATCGGTTAAGCGATCAATCGTGACGTTTTCATCGCCATAGACTTTGGCAAAATGCGCCCGATAGGCAGGCATAGAGGCAATAGTTTGTGTCGCGAGTGCATGGCTATAGCCCATTTCCTTAGGATTCTCGATAGGGCCAGCGGCTTGCGCTTGTAAATCACTGGCGCGGCCATCCCAAAATTGCGCCAGCATATAATTGGCATTGAGCACTGTGGGCGAGTTAATCGGGCCTTGTTGCCAATTATGGCCAACAGAGGTTGGTAGGGCATCGACTCCGCCAGTGGCTAAATTGTGGCAAGAGTTACAGGAGATGTAGCCCGATTTGGATAGCCTTGGTTCGAAGAACAGCATTTTACCGAGTTCAACTTTCTCCGGTTCAGTGACTTTCACCGCTTTTATCACTTCGATGGGTTCAGCACTGATGGCATGGGCACTGGCGAAAATACCCGCAATGAAAATAGCAATAGATGTGAGTTTGGTCATCTTGTTTTCCCTGTATAACCTTAATTAAATTGTGGTTTACAAGGGGATGGTAGAGGTTAATGTTAATAATTGATAACACCTTGTTTCGATTGGGTCTATCGCTGTTGCGGATTAAGCTTTTGCGATCTCATTCGCTGTTTTGACTGTGTTATTTTGCTAGGTTGAATCTTGTTTCAGTTAGGGTTTTATCTGTTAATCGGCAAGGTCGATGCATAGTGACTTTTTTGTCTATCAATATCTGATGATTACTCTATTTTCTCGATTAATATCTCGCATGATTAAGGTAGGGATAAACCCAAACAAGCAAAATCCTGGACGCGGGCGTGTTAAGGCGTGGGATATTGGCAGCGTTAGCGTTGAAAATGGCGGACTCATTTTTGGGCAAATGCACTTTTTGTTAGAATTAATGCAATACTCGGCTTGAGTGCAGGGCTAAGTTTTAATGCGTTTTAATACACAGTAGTTTTTTAATAAAGAATAGGGTTTTAATACAGCTCAGGATCAGACTGCTGCTCTGGGTTTGAACCAAAAACGGGTTCCTAAACTAAGCATTAAGTATCATTGCTGGATTTTTGCGTACCTGATACAAAAATAGAGACTCAACCCAATACAAATTTGCGGCAGAGCTGATTCATTTGTCGCGACAAGCGGCGGAATTGATTAGAATCTCCATTCATGTTGAGTTTACTCGTTTTGGGTACTCAAGTTAGCACGCTCGGCCATCGCTAAGTGGTGCTTTCAAATTAAGTAGGTGGACTGTTTTTCTGCCGAGGAGCGTTAATGCAACTGTTTGTCAAAGATTTAACTGTGATCGATTTTTCCTATTTGTGCCCAAAGCGCGGCATGGTGGGGGAGAGTTGGATTGTCGATGTTCTGCTTGAGGGCGGATTAGACGAGCAAAACATGGTGCTCGATTTTGCTAAGGTGAAACGCACCATCAAGCAGACCATAGATGCGGTGGCCGATCATCGTTTACTTGTGCCTACGGCGTGCAGCAGTGTGCGTTGGCAGCAACAGGGCGATAGAGTGTGGATGGATTTTGATAGCCAGTTAGGTGAAATCCATTTGGCCTGTCCTTCCCAAGCCTTTGCCTTAGTACCGACTGAACAAATTGATATTCCAAGCGTGAATGCCTTTTTACAGAAAGCGTTACGCGAAGCCTTACCTAAGAATGTCGAAGGGATCACGCTCACTTTGAGACATGAAATCCTCGATACGCCTTATTATCATTACAGCCATGGTTTACGTAAACACGATGGTAATTGCCAGCGTATCGCCCATGGACATCGTAGCCCAATTCATGTGTTTGAAAATGGCAGCCCAGCACCAAAGTGGGATGAGTATTGGGCCAAGCGCTGGCACGATATTTATTTAGGCAGTGAAGAGGATTTGGTTTCTGTTGACACCCTGAATTTATCGTCGCAAACGCGG
Source organism: Shewanella sp. SR1 (assembly GCF_020447145.1). Classification (NCBI taxonomy): domain Bacteria; kingdom Pseudomonadati; phylum Pseudomonadota; class Gammaproteobacteria; order Alteromonadales; family Shewanellaceae; genus Shewanella; species Shewanella sp. SR1. Next base: position 137,974 of record NZ_JAJAEF010000002.1, read on the forward strand.
ATCACCGATGACAGTCATTATGGTTTCCATTACCAAGCGCCCCAAGGGGATTTCCAATTGGCGATGCCAAAGGAAGGCTGTGATTTAATTCCCCACGACACGACGGTTGAGTTGTTAGCCGACTATATTGCCACGACACTCGTCGCTAAAGTGCCCGGAAGTCAGTTTAAAGTGGTGGCATTTGAAGGTGTGGGTAAAGGCGCTATTGTGTCTAAGGGATAAGCTTGAGTAATGGCGTCGAGTAAATATAAATTACTTGCTCAATGAGCCTCGGCAGATTGTCGGGGCTTTTTTGTGTCTTCATAACCTTAGATAAAGCGCGATTGCTATTGTATGCAATACATCATTAGCTATTTGCGCCGCTGTGGATCGATTTTTATGGCGGGTTAGGTTAACGTGGCACACATGTTTAATTGGTAGTGTTTAGCGATTCAGTGTTAGTGATGAGTCAGTGATGTGCTGGTGATACGTTAGTGTCGTGCAGAACGCATTCAGTTGGCCTTGGCCCAAGTTGACCATCGATAAGGATTTTTGTAAAGATGTCCAAGAGTAGAATATTAGGAACTCAGATTTTGGAAACTATTGGTTTTGGAAACGTTTCGGGAAGAAATAAGATGTTGGGAAATCGTTTAACGGCATGGTTAACCTTGGGTTTAGTGCTTATGGCGCCTCATGTACAAGCAGCGGTGAGTTTGCAAGGCAAGTTAGAGCAAGGCGCATTAATGCGTGGTCAAGCGCCAGCGGGCACTCAGGTTAGTTTAAATGGTAAAGCCATCAAGGTCACGCCCGACGGTCATTTCGCCTTTGGTTTTGATCGCGATGGCGAACTGAGCCAGCAATTAACCTTAGTTTATCCCGATGGTTTGACTGAGGTTAAGCCTTTAACGTTAACCAAGCGTGAGTACAACATTCAAAGTGTGAAGGGCATTAGCTCGAAGATTATGAAGCCCGATCCCGTCGCGCAGGAAAGAGCGGCGAAAGACACGGCGCAGGTCAAAGCGGCACGGGCCACATTTAGCGAGCAAACGGCCTTTTTACAGGAGTTTATTTGGCCGCTGACTGGGCGTATTTCCGGTGTTTACGGCAGCCAACGTATTTATAATGACGTACCCGGTAATCCACATTTTGGTGTGGATGTGGCGGCGAAAACGGGCACTGTAGTGGTCGCCCCTGCCGATGGTGTGATAAGTCTGTCTGTGCCCGACATGTTTTATTCGGGTGGGACTATGGTGATCGATCATGGTTACGGCGTGAGTTCAAGCTTTTTGCACTTGAGTAAGCTGTACGTCAATGCGGGTGAAGTGGTTAAGCAAGGTCAAGCCGTGGCAGAGGTGGGTTCGACAGGCCGTGCTAATGGCCCGCACTTAGATTGGCGAGTGAACTGGTATCAAATGCGCCTCGATCCCACGACCATAGTACCACCAATGGCAACGGTGCTGGCGAATGAGAAAGCTAACAAAGCGGCTAAAAAGGGCTAGGTACGATATACAGTTCATGCTCACTAAAATGGCGCAATGATGCGCCATTTTTTATGATTCTTATCCTTAGCACTCAGTGAGTTGGATTTTTCTAGACTCGTTTGAACTGTCCGCTTGCAGATAATGAGTTTCAATCGATTAGCTTAAAAAGATTACTTCAACAATGGATGATCGGCGGGTAGCTGGCGGGTGATCCACAAAATCAGTTTGTGTTTCATGTTTGGCCCATCTTCTTTATCTTTGGCCAGTGGCTGGATCAAGTTGTCTGTGACCAATAAACGGTAAATACATTCCACTTTGTCTTTGGGCGAGATGCCCTTGTCGAAGTCCGCATATCCGCGTTTTTTGGCATATCCAACACCGATTTCCATGGCGAACTTCAATATTTGCGCTTCGTTCTTGTGTGGCTTCATTGGCGATCCTCTGTTTGCACATCGAATCCCTCAAGTGGACTCGATAATGTGTGCCTGATGGCATCTGCGAGTTATACATCCTAAGTTACGCTAAATATGCTGTTTTCTAGATTTAATTTTGGCAATTTTTGACAAAACCACCAAAAAACGGGCCTAAAAATAATCTGAACACTGAGTCTGATTAAATAGTCATCAGCTCAGGTCATCACTTAGGCATTATCTTCGATTTTGACTTAGTTTTTGACCAAGTTTTTAATTCAGATTTTAACTCAGGTATTCGCTAAGGCGAGTGCGGCAAGTGCCAATGTAAATCTAAGCTCAGTGTTCTCTTCTTTCAGATTTTAAGCCCGCCTAAAACACCTTCGCTACATTTGCTCGCTGGCGATCACTGCCTTTATGCCATGGGGATGCACTTTAATGCACACATCATCGCGTTTAAAGGCGATCGTCGGATTGGCTAAACGCTCTTTATCTCCTTTGGGCGAGCTCATCTTAATTTTTATCCCAGCAAGGGATGCTAAGCCTTGTGAACTCAAGTCAGGTGATCTTGACAGAACTGGCTCAGCAGCCTGTTCTGGTGGCAGTAAAGCGCTGAGTTTTGGACACAGGGCGAGCAAATCTTGGCTCAGGGTATCGCACTCTGTCGCTTTTGAATCAATGACTAGTTCTATGTGTTCCCAGCCTTCCTGCGGATAGACTTTGTCGCTGGGGTAGGGAAGTTCAACACAGGCAATGCTGAATTGACCGAGCGTGAGTGGGGTATCCAGTTCGATAATCAGAATCGTACGGCCATTGATAATATTGTCTGAAATGATCTTACCGACGCAGCCAAAGGCATCGCGCAGGGCATCGGCACTGGCGATGGAATTAACGCGCAGCGCGACATGATCGCAAACCAGTGCTTTATCCGCTAAACCTAAGGTTTCAAGTAAGGCTAAAATCTGTGCTTCGAAGGCGGGCCAGCTTTGGGTTAATTGCTCATAGCTGATGCTTGTGCTCTGCGGCGCGGCAGCTTCATTGGATGATGACATAAAGACTCCAAGTTATTTATTATTGCCGTCAGTTTTTATCCCTTACACAAATAACGGGGATAATACAGCTAACGATATGATGTAAATGGTTAAATGCTAAATAAAAACGCCCATTAAGCTGGGCGTGTTTGATATCGTGCAATTATCTATTTGGCGTGTTGCCATCGGGAAGTTGGCTAAGGTTACGGCCAAATCTCAATCGGCGTTCCTTCATCGACGACTTTCCACACTTCATCCATTTCGGCGTTGGTAATCGCGATACAGCCGTCTGTCCAGTTGTATTGCTGGGCTTGTTCTGGCGTCAGCGGCGACTTAGGGTTCTGGCCGTGGATCATGATCATGCCACCGGGTCTAATGCCTAAAGCTTTGGCTCTGAGTTTATCTTCTTCGTTGGGATAGGAAATATGGATCGATTTATAATAGGCACTGTCTGGCTTTTTATAATCTAAGGTATAACGCCCCTGTGGTGTGCGCTGATCGCCTTCCTTTAATTTGTGTCCTGCGGGCAAGTCACCCATGGCAATGCGATATTGTTTGAGTATTTTGCCATCGCGCAATAAAGCCATACTGGATTCGGATTTTGTGATCACCACAAGATCCACTTTACCCATGCCAGAGGCATGTAATACGGGTGAAACGAGTGCCGCGATAGTCACAGTGAGGGAGGTCAATGTGGAAAGTAGGGTGGCGCGCATGAAGTCCTCGAAAATTAACACTAGTTGTTGGCTTTTTTCGGCATCATACCGCAATTTTATCCTGCTGTGAGTAGATAATTTTGAGCTGAGTGCAATTGCATGGCAGACTCGTGGCATATTTATGATGTAATACCAATCGTATTAAATATCTGTTCATTCAGCTGGAGTTCAACGCGCTTTAGACAAGGCGAAGGCTTGAAGGCATAGTGGTGCTCTGTCGAAAGCCTTAAACGCAGTATAAAGCGCGTTGCCATGTAGTGAACATCAGCCGCCCTTCGGGAGCCACACAGGCATCCCACTCCGGTGTTGCATTGACTTAAAAGGGAATAACCATTTCTTCGTCAATGCGCCTTGGATTGAGATGCCTGTGAGGCTCTGAACTGATTAGATATTTAATGTGATTGGTATAATCCCAGTGTTACTTAGTTTGTTGCAAGGAAGTCAAAGTTTCTATGTCTGAAAATATCGAATCCGAAAGCCCATTAAAACGTCAATTACGCACCATTATTTTTGGCACTGATACCCCCGCTGGCCGCTATTTTGATATCGCCTTAATGGTGTGCATTGTGCTGAGTGTCGGTTTGGTGTTCCTCGATACGGTAGAAATGTTCCATCGTGAATATGGGCAGATTATTCGCGTCTTGGAATGGGTCTTTACTGTCATCTTTACCATTGAATATGGTCTACGTTTGTACTGTGCGACTCATCCTGTGTTATATGCCCGCAGTTTTTATGGCGTAGTCGATTTATTATCGGTATTGCCAAGTTATCTGGCGTTACTGATCCCTGGCGCCAACTTTACCTTAGTCATCCGGATACTGAGGTTATTTAGGATTTTCCGCGTACTCAAATTACTGCGCTATTTGAGTGAAGGAAATGTGCTGCTTAGGGCGATGATGCAGTCGAGCCGTAAGGTATTTTTGTTTTTCTTCTCGGTCAGTTTGATCGTTATGGTGCTCAGTGCGGTAATGTATGTGGTTGAAGGGCCTGATAATGGCTTTAGTTCAATTCCTAAATCTGTCTACTGGACTATTGTGACGATTACCACTGTAGGTTACGGCGACATTACCCCTAAAACGGGATTAGGACAGGCGATTGCGGCTTTTACTATGCTGATTGGTTACTCGATTATTGCGATCCCAACGGGGATTTTAACTGCCGAAATCTCCCAAGAAGTAGGGCGTCATCGAGATTTACGCTCGTGCAATCAATGCCATAAAACCGGTCACGATCTTGATGCCATGTACTGTAGCCGTTGCGGATGCGAGTTAGATAGTCTAGATACCCCCGTTGAAAAAGGCGCTTAGTCATTGCGTTGGCGGACACTTATTATTTTTTGCAGGTAAAACACACGTATGACGCAAGCCAAGTTTGTTGAAGGCCCCATATTACGCCACATCTTAGTGATGAGTTCGACCGCCGCAGTGGGGATTTCTGCCTTATTTGTGGTGGATTTACTGGATATCTTTTTCCTGAGCTTATTGGGGGAGCATGAGCTTGCGGCGGCTGTGGGTTATGCGGGCAGTATCTCCTTTTTCACTACGTCCATTGGGATAGGGTTATCAATTGCATTAGGCGCCTTAGTGTCTCGCTCGATAGGCGCAAAAGATGTGGTGCTGGCAAAGCGGTTATTACTCAATAGCGCAGTGGTGACAACGCTGATTAGTGTGCTGGTGGCCGCGGTGGTCACTACCTTCATCCCTGAGTTGGTTGCCTTAGTAGGCGCGAGTGGTCATACGGCTGAGCTCGCTGCCAGCTACTTGTATATCTTAGTGCCTTCCTTGCCCTTTATTTGTCTTGCGATGGCGCTCGGCGGGGCTTTGCGCGCCGTGGGTGATGCTAAGTTATCCATGATGTCGACCTTAGCGGGCGGCGGAGTCAATGCGGTGCTCGACCCGATTTTTATCTTCATGTTCGCCATGGGGATAGAAGGCGCGGCATTGGCATCCGTCTTAGCGCGGGTGGCGGTATTTGTGATTGCTGGCCGCGGCGTTGTGGTTAAGCATAAGTTGTTAGGTCATTTCGATAAGGCGCACTTTGTCGCCGATCTTAAACCCATTTTTGCCATTGCGGGACCTGCGATGTTAACTAATGTGGCAACGCCTATCGGTAATGCCTTTGTGACCCGAGCCATTGCCGATTTCGGTGACGCTTATGTGGCGGGCTGGGCGGTATTAGGGCGCTTAATCCCGGTGACCTTTGGGATGATCTTTGCGCTCTCGGGCGCGATTGGCCCTATTGTTGGGCAAAACTTTGGTGCGGGGCAGTTTGACCGAGTGCGCGAGAGCTTAACGCGAGCTATCCAGTTTTGTGCTGTGTATGTGTTGGTGATGTCATTAGTGCTGTTTTTACTTAAGTCGCATCTTGTCAGTGTGTTTGATATGAAGGGTGACAGCGCCGATTTAATCACTTTTTTCTGCAGTTATATCGCGGTATTCTTTATCTTTTCGGGGATTTTATTTGTGGCAAATGCGTCCTTTAATAACCTCGGCAAGGCAAAATACTCCACCCTGTTCAATGTCGGTAAAGCCACCTTAGGCACAGTGCCTTTTGTGTATTTTGGTGCACTCTGGGGCGGAGTTTACGGCGTATTGATTGGGCAAATATTAGGGTCTATTTTGTTTGGCACCTTAGGTGTGTGGGTTGCTTATCGTTTAGTGGATAAAGTGGCGGCGCAGGCACAGTTCTCCGCGATGGTGAATGTCGGTGGCGTCAATGCTGTTCCCCGCAATGTTGCGCTGACTGAGGAAGAAGAAATCGCTAACTGTGTGGCGGAGAACTTGCCGAGCGCGACCAATCCGCTTTCATCCTCCTGCGTGCAGATGGCGCAATTAACCGAGGAGCAAGAGAGTGAGTCGGTATTGCCGATAACGTATTTGGAAGAAGGTAAAAAGCCGAACTGACTTTAGAGGCTATGTGGTTTGCCAAAGCAGGCTAGCAGCGCGCCCTTAGGAATACTGAAAAACAAAATGCCACAAGATTGCTTGTGGCATTTTTGTTTGAAGCGGCGTCTGCAGTTAATCTAGTCGGGTTAACAATTCACAACAATACGCCGCTAGAAAGCGTTATTCTGCGGTACGCTTATTCTTCAGTACTGCTTATTCTTCAGTACTGCTTATTCTTCAATGCTTGGCGCGTCTTGTTGGCCTTCGACTTGTTCAGTCGTGGCTTCTACTGCCGCCATTTTTGCGCGATCGGCCTTAGAGATGTAACCTGATTTCGCTGGCGAGCCGATAGTCACGGGATCGACTTTATTCAGTCTGGCCTTAGCGCGTTTAGCTATTTTCTTGATGATCTTTTGTTTCTTGTTCATGACGTCTCTAATTTCGTTTCGCACCCGCTATGCGCAGGAATATGAGGCCAAGGGCTCAATTGAGGGCGGATTCTAACTCAATCTGAGCGAACTGACTATGTTTTGCTGAATTGTTTTATTGAAAGCTGTCGAAAAGAACCGCAATTTTTGGGCGACGAATTTGGCGGTCAATTTGACAATAGCGCGTTTTCACGGGAGTTTGACTCAAGTGGCGGTACAACGTTTAGTGCAATCGATGTCGAGTATTTTGCGCTACCTGCTGTCAGTAGGCGTTAAAAGCCATTATATTGCCCCGCATTATTAGTTCGATAAACTGACGCTAATGTCATTTTTATTGCTCCTGTACTACCCGAGGATAAGCTGTGTTACTCAATAAAATCACTTTTTTCGAGCGTTTTGAACACGATATCTTAAGTGGCGCGAAAACCATTACCCTGCGCGATGAAGCCGAATCCCATGTGATAACGGGGCAAATTCTGCCTGTGTCCACCTTTGAAACTGAACGCTGGTTTTGTGATATCCAGATTATCGATGTCACGCCAGTAAAGTTAACCGAGCTCACCGAGGTGCATGCTAAGCAAGAGAATATGACTCTGCCACAGTTACGCGATGTGATTGCAGAGATTTATCCCGGCCTTGAGCAATTGTTTATGATCCGCTTCAGGATTTTGTCGCAGTAATCTGTCACAGTAAAATGTGCAGTGAGACATTCTCGCTCAATTCTAAATAAAAAAGGCTGCGCTGCAGCCTTTTTGTTCATTGTTTTAATGTCACTTGCTTCAAAAGCATATTCAGTTGTTGAAGCTTGCTACACTGTCCAAGGTAGTAGCTTTTGAGCTACGCGGTCGGCTTGGCCTAAACGAATGGCGGCACGATGGCGCATTCGATACAAGGCTTGGTAGCACAAGGGTACTAAGTACAAGCTAGTCAAAGTCGAGAACGACAAGCCACCAATAATGGCGATTGCCATGGGCGAATACGGCGGGCCGCCGCCACCGATTTGGGTTTCACCCATCGCCAGTGGCACTAAGCCCAACACTGTGGTGCCCACTGTCATCAATACTGGGCGCAAACGCGTGATACACACATCTCGAATGGTGGCGGACAATTTGTCGAGATCCGGCGTCATCTGGTTAATTTGATCCACCAGAACGATGCCGTTATTCACCACAATTCCCATTAAAATCAAGATGCCTATCATGGCCATCACAGAAATAGGCGTGCCCGTGATGAACAGCGCCCAGAATACACCTGTGATAGAAAATAGGATTGAAGTGATAATCGCCGTCGGTAATAACAGAGACTCAAACAGCGCCGCCATGACGATATAAATCATCGCGACAGCCAATAGCATATTGGTTGCCATCACATTCTGATCTTCATCTTGACGCTCGAATCCACCGCGTAATGAATAGTCGTAACCATTAGGGAAATGGATATTTTCCATCACTTGCTTGATCTTAGTTTGCGCTTCTTCCGTGGTGAGGTTTTCTAAGTTAGCGCCAATCGACAAAGAGGTTTGGCGATTAAAGTGCTTAATCGTATCGAAGCGAGGTTGGATCTCAATCTTCGCTAAGTTATCCAAGGTGTACACCCTTTGGTCGATGCGCACTATCGGTAACTGCTTGAGTTTTTCGAGCGACTTTTGCCACTCTTTCTCATAGGCCATTTCGATGCGCAGTTCGCCATTGGGATCGTGACGGAACGAGCGCAGCGGTGAACCACGCAGTGCCATAGAGATACTCGAAGCGATTTCATTGAGTTTTAAATCTAACCGCGCCGCCATTTGCCTATCGATGCGGATAACCACTTCCTGTTGCGCACCGTTAAGCTCAGAGCGAACATCTTGCATTCCTTTGATATTTTGCAGTAAAGGGATTACTTGTTCGCTTAAGTTAATCAGCTCAGAGGTTGAGCGACCTGTGAGCGTCACGCGCACACCAGAGTTGTCATTACCCCAACCAAATTGCGGTTTGGCGATCGAATACTTAGGGAAGCCGCTGCGGATTTTCTTTTTCAACTCATCCAGTGGCATAGGTAAGTCTTTCTTCAGCAAGATCACTGATGAACCATCGTCGGATGAGTAGTAGCTGTAGACAGAATCAATATGAAATTCCTCTTTATTCTTATAAAGATACTCTTCCATTTGATTGACCATTGCCTCAGTGACATTGAGATTATGCCGACCTTCCACTTGATAGTTGATGTAAATCCGTTCCTTGCTCTGGCTGTCTTCTTGATCCTGTTTGACCATCGACAGCGGCAGGGCGGTGGACGCGAGAATGGCCACCGCAATAAAGCCTGAACGCCAAGGCCTCAGCAATACCCAGTTAAGCGTATTGTTGTAGAAGCGCTGTAACTTACCGGCATCCTTCTCGGGCGCGATGTCGAAGTGGAACTTAGTCAACATCAAAGGGATCAAGGTTTTAGCAACCAGTAGCGATGCCGCAAGCGAGATACAAATCGCGATGGCAACATGCTCGAGGAAAATTGTCAGCTCCACTTTCACGCCAAAAATATTGGGCAAAAATACGATGGCAGTGGTCATAGTACCCGCCAATACGGCGAGGGATACTTTATCGACGCCAGTCATCACTGACTCTTCATTATCCTTGAGTAATTTGCCTTGTTTCTCCTGCAGTACGCTCTCGGTCACCACCACAGCGTTATCAATTAACATACCAATGGCGAGTAAGAGTCCCATCATAGACAGGATATTCAAGCTGTAACCAAGTAAATACATGGCGGCGAGCGTCATACCGATTGAAATCGGCACAGACGACACGACCACTAAGGTCATTTTCAGATTACGCAGGAATAAGTACAGCACCACAAAGGACAGCAGGGCACCGATTAAACCCGAAAACAGTAAGTCCATCAGGGAGGATTTTACCCCTGAGGCTTGATCTTCCATGATAAACAGCCGAATACCTTGGAACTGTTGATCTTGCTTCGCTAGTTCGATGACTTTTAGTACGCGTTCTGACACTTCGACTAAGTTAGCGCCTGATTCCTTAAACACATCTAAACCGACAGCATAGTGCTGATCTAAATGGCGACCTTCGATACGCTCTGGCAAGGCAAACTGCACATCTGCAATATCGCCTAAGGTCAATCCTGGGATCAGCACCAGTGCTTTGATATCTTCAAGGTTTCTAAACTCGCCCTTCGGCGACACTTGGTAAACGATGTTACTGGCCCTGAGTGTGCCAGCGCTAATCACAAAGTTTTCTCTGCCGAGGCGGGCTTGCAAGTCGGTGGCTGAAAATCCACTGGCGGCAAGACGGTCGGCATTGATGCGCACTTCAATCTGCTTTTGTTCAACGCCGTACAGGCTGACCTTAGAGACACCTTCAACACGTTCAAGCGGACGCTTGAGCTGTTTATCGAGTAAATCGAATGCGCCTGACAGCTCGCGGTCGCTCGATATACGTATCGTGAGCACTGGCATGTCGGCGGTGGAGAATTGGCGGATAAAGACCCGCTCAACATCCTTTGGCAGTAAATGCCGCACCGCATCGATTTTTTCCCGCGCTTCTAGGCTCTTAGTGGCAACGTTTTCACCCCACTTCATGTTGATTTCGATTTCAGAACCTTCTTGGGAAGATTCTGATTCGAGCTCATCAATCCCACCCATAGTGGCGAGGGATTCCTCTAGCACTTTGGTGATATCGCGCTCTACTTCAGCGGGGGTTGAGCCCTTGTAGGGCACTTGCACCACAATCTGCGGAATATCGATACCGGGGAACATTTCCAGTGGTAACAAACGACTCGAGGCGAGACCAAACAGCAAGATAGCAAAGAAGAACATGCTGGTGGTCACGGGACGCTTAATGGCTAAACGGGTGAGGTTCATGGGCGAGCCTCCTCAACGTCATGCGCGATATTTGTTGCTGCAACGTCATACACTTTACGGTCGAACAGGGCGTAGAGCACTGGCAGCACAATTAAGGTCAGTAAAGTGGATAAACTCAGACCAAAGATCACTGTAATCGCCATAGGTGCACGCACCTCTGAACCATCGCCTAACCCCAGCGCCATCGGCAATAAGCCTAAGGTGGTGGTGAGCGTTGTCATCATAATGGGGCGTAGGCGTGATTTAGCGGCGGCGCGAATAGCATCGAGTTTTTCAACACCTTCACTACGCAGTTGGTTGATGCGATCAACAAGCACAATCGCGTTGTTCACCACGATACCCGCCAACATGATAAGGCCGATAAACACCACCACACTCAAATGGGTTTGGGTGATATACAGGCCCAGCACGCTACCCGCCAATGCCATGGGTACGGCAAAGAGGATAAGCAAGGGATGTAGCAGTGACTCAAACTGACTCGCCATCACTAAATACACTAAGAAAATCGCTAAGATAAGGGCAATTTTGAGTGACTGGAATGAGTGCTCCATTTCCTCATTTTGACCACCAAAGCGGGCTTGAACCGAAGCGGGTAGTACCTGTTGCGACAGTATTTGCTGCGCCTGTGCCACCGCATCGCTTAAGTCACCGTAGGCGAGGTTAGCCGACACCAGTGCCACACGTTGCTGGCTGATACGGTTAATCGCCGAGGGGCCTAATTGTAATGACACTTCGGCAACCGCACTTAAAGCAATAGGTTGATTGCTGTTCGGGTTGATGATTAAGGCATCGATATCGCTGATTTGATCGCGCTCGGCGAGTTCACTGCGCACCAGAATATCAATCTTACGATCACGTACCGTGTATTGGCTGGCAATGGTACCGCCAACGCGCTGAGCAATGCGGTTCGCAACTGTTGGCGCATCCATTCCGAGCGCTGCTAACCTTGCATGATCGAAACGGATACTCAGCTCAGGTTGACCATCACGCAGACTGGTATTCACGTCAGCAAAACGATCTGATGCGGATAATGCTTTGACTAGACTATCGGCACTGCGCTTGAGCAAGTTCAAATCGTAACCTGTGAGCTCAATCTCGAGTGGCGTTTTAAAGCTGAATAACTCAGGTTGCTCAATTTTTGCTTCAAGTTCAGGAATGCGGCGCGCGGTATCACGCAGCACTTGAGTGATCGCGTTATAGGCACTGTGATCTGTCAGTACCACTTGTAAACGGCCCCAGTTTTCACCACCGCGGGCAGTATCTGAAGTCATCAAACCACCGCTACCGGCTTGGCTATAGGCATGTTTGACTTCGGGTCTGTCCTTGATAGACAACGCGAGTTGTTGCAAAACCTTGTCGGTTTCACTCACCGCCGTACCTGGTGGCAGTAGGATTTCTACATAAAACTCGCCCTGATTCATTGGCGGAATAAGCTCCATACCTAGGCGAGGTAACAGGCTAATACACGCGCCCGTTATCGCAATGGTGAGCAGTAGCGTGGTCATTTGTTGACGCAGCGCCGAGGCCAGCAGCTTGTGATAAACCTTTTCGATACTGTGGTAGACAAAGTTAAACCCTGAACTCAAAGGACGCATGATAAGACCGATTAGCCACGAGAAGAAGCGGCCTAAAATCAGTACTAAGGTGAGTAGCGCACTGGGTGAGTAGCTAAAAATTAATAGTATAGGGAAGGAGAACACAGTCGCGCTATAGTGTTTAAACTTACCCATTTTAGTGGTGGGTTTATCCTTAGGTGTGGTTTTTATCAGTGCGGGTAAGGTTTTAAAGCCTTCGCGCGATGCCAGCATAGGGATAGAGGTTAAGGCGACTAATAGCGAGGCCAACAGGGCAAACGTGACTGTTAGCGCTTGGTCAGAGAACAGAGCGCCGGCAATCCCATCGACAAAGACTAAGGGCACAAACACCGCAAGGGTCGTCAGTGTGGAGGCGAAAATCGCGCCAGCTACTTCTTTCGTGCCTGTGACTGCGGCGTCTAACTTACTCATGCCTTCGCTACGACAGCGGTCAATGTTCTCTAATACCACAATGGCGTTATCGACTAATAGACCAATGGCCAGCGCGATACCGCCTAATGACATGATGTTTAAGCTGATATCGGCAAAATACATCATGTTAAAGGTGGCGATGACCGAGAAGGGGATCGAGATGGAAATAATCAGCGTTGGGATGATGTTACGCAGGAACAGGTAAATCACCAGCATAGATAATAAACTGCCCATCAGCGCCGAAGAGGTGACTTCACTGACCGCACTTTCGATAAACTCGGATTGATCGTAAATCACTTCGAGTTTGTTTTGCTTAGGATCTAGATTAATTTTGACGAGTTCATCGCGCAGTTTTTTGGCGACGGCGACAGTGTTAGCATCACCTTCTTTATAAATCGCAAGTTCAATCGATTCTTGGCTACCGATACGGGTGATATCGCTGCGCTCTTTATAGGCATCCGTAATCGTAGCGACTTCGAACAAGCGTACTAAGGTTTGCTCGTCGCGATAGACGATCACTTGGCCCAGTTCTTCCAATGAATTGAATTGGTTAAGTGTGCGCACCAAGTATTCGCGATCACCTTGGATCACTTTACCGGCAGAGAGGTTGATGTTTTCCTCATTAATACGACGTTTAATGTCGTCGGCATTGAGATTAAGTTGCGATAGTTTTTCTTGATTGAGCTGAATGTGTACTTCTTGCTCTAAACCACCGGATAAACGCACGGCGGCGACGCCAGAAAGCGCTTCTAAGCGACGCTTAAGCTCTTCTTCTGCGTAGGTGCGCATTTGCTTAAGATCGGCTTCTGAGGCATTGGGCACAGACAGCGCGAGACGCATGATTGGGTCAAGGTTGGGGTTAAAACGCAGTAATAATGGCTTTTTAACGTCCAAAGGCAGGGCGATAGTGTCGAGTTTTTCGCGCACATCTAAACTCGCCATGTCCATTGTGGTGCCCCATTCAAACTCGAGCACTACATCTGACATGCCTGAGCGCGAAATAGAACTGATTTTACGTAAGCCTTTGACCACGCCAACGGCTTCTTCAATCGGTTTAGAGACGAGCTGTTCAACTTCTACTGGCGCCGCACCGTCATACATAGTGCGAATGGTTAATGTGGGATAGCTTAAGTCTGGCAGTAACTTCACCGCTAAGCGGGAAAAGCCCACCATACCGAATAAAATCACCGCCAGCATGAACATCCATACCGTGACTGGCCGTTTAACGGAAGTGCTGATAATTGACATGAAAGGCTCCTATCAGTTCTTAGCAGAAGCAAGATCGAGTGGGGTGATCACTTCGACTAAGGATTGGTCTTTCAAGTTTTGCTGGCCACGGGTCACGACTTGTTCACCTGGGTTAATGCCTGCAATCACTTCTACAGAGTCACCTTCACGGTAGCCAATTTCGACTTCACGGCGGTTAGCATTAGTGCCATCGATAACATACAGAGCTTGCCTGTTATCTTGGTTAATCAGAGCGCTGTAGGGAACGGTAATCACGTTTTCATGGGTGTCATACTTAAGCTCAACACGGGTAAACATCCCTGCTTTTAGGCGCGCCTCTTGATTCGGTACGGCTAATGTCACTTTAAACGTGCCACTTTGTGGGTCAACAATCGGGCTTATCCGCAGCACTTTGGCATGGATAGCATTTTTACTTTGTTGATTGCTGAATACTTGTGCTTCTTGGCCGAGTCTTAAGCTGGCAAGTTGTTGCTCTGGCAGATGGACTATACCGTGGAGTTCATCTTGATTAACGATATAAAACAAGTCGCCAAATTCCTTCGCCATGTTGCCTGCTTTCACATAACGCTTAGCGACGACGCCGCTTATAGGGGACAGTACGCGGCTTTCTCTAACTTGTAGCTCGGCAAGATCTTTCTTAGCGATGGCGGCTTGCAAGTTATATTCAAGTTTTGCCATCGAATCTGCGCTGATAAATTCTTTGTTGCCCATTTTCTTCAGACGATTCAATTCCTGCTCAATGATTTTAACTTCGGCTTCTGAGCGGTCTAAATCGTATTGCTGTCTTTTGGCATCGATAACGGCGAGCACTTGCCCCTTCTGCACGCGGTCACCTTCTTCAACGGCCAATGATTCAATCAGTCCAGAGATGCGGCTGACGACATTGGCTTCTTGAGGCGCTTCTAAGGTGGCTGTTGTGCTGTAGAAAGATGAAACGTTTCCTTGCATCACTGTGGTGGTTTCGACGGGAATGGCATATTTTTCTTCTTTTTTAGCCACTTCTTCCTTACCACAGGCTGCTAGCATTGAAATCATTAGCAGGGGGAGGGCGAATTTAGCAATGTTTGACTTTTCCATAAGTGTGTTACCTGTTGTCTTTATTGTGATGCCATTTGATAGCAGAAACCGTGCCAACATTAAATATAGCTTAATTTCATATAGTTAAGCTATATTTAAGTTAAGGCTAATGTGCGAATCCCACTAAATGTAGCTAAAAAGTTTAAAAAGTGATGAGAATAACTAAAGGCGGTTAACAGCGGTTACGCAAGTAGGCAATTGCAACAATGTATTTTGTCTAACAAGGGGAGTGTCAAAGGGGATTTTTTGATATGAAAAAAGCGCCCTCAGGCGCTTTTTAATGCGTAAGTCGTGGGACTTAGCGTTTGTCTTGTGCGACGAAATCACGCGCAGTTTCGCCAGTGTATAACTGACGTGGACGGCTGATTTTGTGGCCTGGTTGATCTAACATTTCTTTCCAGTGTGCAATCCAGCCTACAGTACGTGCCAGTGCGAACAGCACAGTGAACATACTGGTTGGAATACCAATGGCTTTCATGATGATGCCAGAGTAGAAGTCGACGTTTGGATACAGCTTCTTAGAAATGAAGTATTCGTCTTCAAGCGCAATGCGCTCAAGCTCCATCGCCACATCCAATAGTGGATCGTTAACTTTCAGTTCTTTCAGCACTTCGTGACAGGTTTCACGCATAACTTTGGCACGTGGGTCAAAGTTTTTGTAAACACGGTGTCCAAAGCCCATCAGACGGAATGGATCGTTCTTGTCTTTAGCACGTTCAATGAATTCAGGAATGCGGTCAACTGAACCGATTTCTTCTAACATTTGCAAACAGGCTTCGTTAGCGCCGCCGTGTGCAGGGCCCCAAAGAGACGCGATACCCGCTGCGATACACGCAAATGGGTTAGCACCTGAAGAACCGGCTAAACGTACGGTTGAAGTCGATGCATTTTGTTCATGATCGGCATGTAAAATGAAGATCCTGTCCATTGCACGTTCAACGATAGGGTTAACTATGTATTCTTCACATGGCACAGCAAACATCATGCTTAAGAAGTTGCCCGCATAGCTTAAGTCATTACGTGGGTACACGAATGGCTGGCCTGAAGAATACTTGTAGCACATGGCTGCTATCGTAGGCATTTTTGAGACTAAGCGATAAGCGGCGATTTCGCGGTGACGTGGATCGTTAACATCCAGAGAGTCTTGGTAAAATGCAGATAATGCACCCGTCACACCACATAACATGGCCATAGGATGAGCATCACGACGGAAACCTCTAAAGAAGAAGGCTAGCTGCTCGTGAACCATAGTGTGGGTTTTAACTGTATGTACAAACTCAGTATATTGCGCTTTTGTCGGCAGTTCACCGTAAAGCAGCAGATAACACAGGTCTAGGTAATCGGAGTCAACGGCGAGTTGATCGATTGGATAGCCACGGTGTAACAATATACCCAGATCACCATCAATATAGGTAATTGCAGATTCACAGGAGGCAGTCGCTAGAAAACCTGGATCAAAAGTGAAGTAACCTTTGCTGCCAAGTTTACTGATGTCGATTACGTCAAAACCAGCGGTTCCCTGCTTTACTGGCAATTCTATCGAGTCGTTCCCTGGTAATTCTAATTTGGCTTTTAAATCAGCCATACCCCGTTCTCCTTACTTAGTTCTTATCTGTGAGTGCGGCATGTCAAACCGCCATTACTTTACAGCCATTCTAGATCACATTTCAATTTAAATAAGCGTTTTAATTTGTTAGACCATGGTATAAATGCCTTTACTTTCCCATGCGGAACTGGCACTTACAGTAAAAAATCGTCAAAAAAACATAATTTGCATTCTGTGATGTTTGTATTTGACATTTGCCGCGAGTATACTTGCCTCGCCCAATAAGGGCCGCAAACAACGATTATAAAGCACCCTTTGTTTACATGTTAAATGAGTGCGTGCTCAGATAGTTAACTGTTTGTTTAAACTTTGCTTTTGTGTTTACTTTTGCCGTGATTCACATCCCAGTTTAAAGTTTGTACAAAAGCGGTTCACATAACAAAAAAAATGCTCAATGGAGCTGAGTGAGCAGAACGTGAAAAAGCAAAGACCTGTCCATTTAGATCTGCAGACCATTCGCTTTCCTGCAACAGCGATTGTGTCAATTCTTCACCGTGTTTCCGGTGTCATCATGCTGTTCGCAGTTGGCATTCTCATTTGGTTGCTAAATTCATCTTTAGCATCAGCTGAAAGTTTCGCTGGCGTACAATCTCTATTCGATAACTTCGTTATGAAGTTCATCATGTGGGGCATTATGACTGCACTGGCGTATCACTTGTTCGGTGGCCTGCGCCACTTAGTAATGGATACCGGTCGTTGGGAAGAATTGTCATCGGGTGCCGCATCAGCGAAAGCTGTATTTGCCTTAACGGTAGCCTTTTCAATCATAGCGGGGATTTGGGTATGGTAACCAATGCAGCAAGTTTTGGACGCAGTGGTGTTCATGACTATATTCTACTACGCGCTAGTGCAGTGATCCTCGCCTGTTACACCATTTTCTTGGTTGGCTTTATTGCATGTAGTTCCCCTCTCACCTACGACGTGTGGCATAGCCTTTTTAGCGCTCTGCCGATGAAAGTGTTTACACTTCTGGCGCTGGTAGCATTATTAGTACACGCTTGGATTGGTGTATGGCAAGTGCTGACAGATTACGTCAAGTGCACGTCGTTACGTGGTGTTTTACAGTTCACCTTTGTCGTTACCGTATTTTGTTATTTAGCGGCCGGCATTGTTATTGTGTGGGGTGTCTAAGTGAGTATTCCAGTACGCGAATTTGATGCTGTAGTGATCGGTGCCGGTGGCGCTGGTATGCGTGCAGCGCTGCAGATTTCCAAAGAAGGTAAAAGCTGTGCGCTTTTATCAAAAGTATTCCCAACTCGTTCTCATACCGTATCTGCGCAGGGTGGTATCACTGTTGCGTTAGGTAACGCCCATGAAGATCATTGGGAACAGCATATGTACGATACCGTGAAGGGTTCCGATTTTATCGGTGACCAAGAAGCGATTGAATTCATGTGTAAAACCGGTCCTGAAGCCGTTATTGAACTTGAGCAAATGGGTTTGCCTTTCTCTCGTTTCGAAAATGGCACGATTTACCAACGTCCGTTTGGTGGTCAATCTAAGAACTTTGGTGGCGAGCAGGCTGCACGTACTGCGGCAGCTGCCGACCGTACTGGTCATGCTTTGTTGCACTGTTTATACCAACAAAACGTTAAGCATAAGACGCAAGTCTTCTCAGAATGGTATGCATTAGATCTCGTTAAAAACGATGATGGCGCCGTTGTGGGTTGTACTGCGATTGAAATTGAAACAGGCGATATCGTTTATTTCAAAGCCAAGGCAACGATTCTAGCGACAGGTGGTGCAGGGCGTATTTACGCTTCGACCACTAACGCGCATATCAACACCGGTGACGGCGTCGGTATGGCAATGCGTGCTGGCGTGCAAATGCAAGACATGGAAATGTGGCAATTCCACCCAACTGGCATCGCCGGCGCGGGTGTACTTGTGACTGAAGGTTGTCGTGGTGAAGGCGGTTATCTGCTGAACAAAGACGGCGAGCGCTTCATGGAGCGTTATGCCCCTAACGCGAAAGATTTGGCATCACGCGACGTGGTAGCACGTTCTATGATGACTGAAATCCGCGAAGGTCGTGGTTTAGACGGTCCATTAGGTCCACACTGTTTACTCAAGCTTGATCACTTAGGTAAAGAAACATTAGAAGCACGTTTACCAGGCGTGTGTGAATTGTCTCGTACCTTTGCCCATATCGATCCGGCCGATGGTCCAATCCCAGTATTACCAACCTGTCACTACATGATGGGCGGTCTGCCAACTAAGGTCAGTGGTCAAGTTATTCGTAAGAATGAAGACGGCACTGAACATGATGTTATCGGTCTGTTTGCTGTGGGTGAGATTGCCTGTGTATCTGTTCACGGTGCAAACCGCTTAGGTGGTAACTCATTGCTCGACTTAGTGGTCTTTGGCCGCGCAGCGGGTCAGCATTTAGGTAAAGCTTTGGATGAGACAGACGATCCAAAAGACGCAAGCGATGCGGATATTCAAGCATCTCTGGCGCGTCTGAATCGTTGGGAAAGCAACAAAGATGGCGAAGATCCAGCGCAAATCCGTAAGGATCTGCAGCTGTGTATGCAATTAAACTTCTCTGTATTCCGTCGTGGCGATGCTATGGCTGAAGGTTTAGAGCAATTGAAAGTCATCCGCGAACGTCTTGCAAATGCTAAATTGTCTGATAACTCTCGTGAATTCAACACTCAACGTATTGAATGCTTAGAGTTAGATAACTTAATGGCAACGGCGATTGCAACGGCTTATGCGGCTAACTTCCGTACTGAAAGCCGCGGTGCTCACTCACGTGAAGATTATTTAGAGCGTGATGATGAGAACTGGTTATGCCACAGCTTATTTGACCCAATCACTGAAACGATGGATCGTCGTGCAGTTAACATGGCACCTAAGTTACGTGAAGCATTCCCGCCGAAGAAACGTACCTACTAGGAGTTGCAAAGATGAAATTGACATTTGCAGTTTATCGCTACAATCCTGACGTAGATACTAAACCGTATATGCAGGATTACACCTTAGAAGTGGCTGAAGGCTCTGACATGATGGCGCTCGATGCACTGATCAAGTTAAAAGAGCAAGATCCGACTCTGTCATTCCGTCGCTCATGCCGTGAAGGTGTGTGCGGTTCTGACGGCGTGAACATGAATGGTAAAAATGGTCTGGCGTGTATTACCCCAATTTCAACCTTTAAAGGCAAGAAATTAGAAATACGTCCATTACCAGGTATGCCAGTTGTTCGTGACTTAGTCGTTGATTTAACTCAGTTCTATAAGCAGTATGAGAAGATCAAGCCTTACCTCATCAATGATGAGAAAGCACCAGCCCGTGAACACTTACAATCACCTGAAGAGCGTGCTCATTTAGATGGTCTGTACGAATGTATCATGTGTGCCTGTTGTTCTACGGCTTGCCCATCATTCTGGTGGAATCCTGATAAGTTTATCGGTCCAAGCGGTCTGCTTCACGCATATCGTTTCTTGATCGACAGTCGCGATACAGCAACAGAAGAACGTTTATCTGAGCTGGACGACGCCTATAGCGTGTTCCGTTGCCACGGCATCATGAACTGCGTTGACGTTTGTCCAAAAGGTCTTAATCCGACTAAAGCAATTGGTCATATTAAGTCCATGCTGTTGAAGCGAGCAGTGTAATGCGAGAACCCGAGCTGAAACCAATAATAATATAGCTCTTGAAGAGTCACTTTCTGGTAGCAGAAGGTGACTCTTTTGCGTATGTAATGGAAGACAACGCGCCGTATATCTGGACATCTAGGGGCGGCAGAAATTATGCGTCGAAGGTAATCTCTACAGACTGCATATTTAATACTATGGCTAAGCACGTGTATAAAGTTTGAAAGGAATAGAAATGCACCAAGGCATCATGAAAGCCTGGCTCGAATCATCTCACTTAAGTGGTGCAAATTCGACCTACGTAGAAGAGATGTATGAAGCCTATCAAGAAGACCCACAGTCAGTCGCTGATGATTGGCGTGCGGTATTTGATAATCTCCCTCCTGTGAACGGTGCCTCTGTTGATGCGCCTGAAGCTGCTCACTCAAAAGTACGTGATTATTTTCGCAGTTTAGCGTTAGAAGGACGCCATAAGAGCTCTGCTCGTGTGACGGATCCTGAAATGGATGCTAAGCAAGTTAAAGTCCTGCAGTTAATTAACGCCCATCGTTTCCGTGGTCACCAAGGTGCTAACCTTGACCCGCTTGAGCTGTGGAAACGCGAACCCGTTGCTGATTTAGATCCTGCCTTCCACGGCCTGACTAAAGAAGACATGGACCGTGAGTTTAATACAGGTTCTTTTGCTCATGGTGGCGAAACCATGAAGCTCGCGGATTTGGTAAAAGCGCTGAAAGCCACCTACTGTGGTTCTATCGGTGCTGAATATATGCACATTACCGATACCGATGAGAAACGCTGGATCCAACAACGTCTCGAACCTTCCTTAGGTAAAGCTAACTACGATAAAAGTGTTAAGACACGCATTCTTGAAGGCTTAAACGCCGCAGAAGGCATTGAAAAATACTTAGGTGCTAAATTCCCTGGTGCGAAACGTTTCTCGTTAGAAGGCGGTGATGCGTTAGTGCCTATGATGCGCGAAATTATTTATCGTGCAGGTGAAGCGGGTACTAAAGAAATCGTCGTCGGTATGGCTCACCGTGGTCGTCTGAACGTGTTAGTGAACGTATTAGGTAAGCGTCCTGCTGAACTGTTTGACGAGTTCGCGGGTAAGCATGCTGATACCCACGGTTCCGGTGACGTTAAGTACCACCAAGGTTTCTCTTCTGATTTCGAAACGCCGGGCGGCAATGTGCATTTAGCACTGGCCTTTAACCCATCGCACCTTGAAATCGTTAACCCTGTGGTCATTGGTTCTGTACGTGCCCGTCAAGACCGTCGCGGTTGTAAGGATGGCTTACAAGTCATGCCTATTACTATTCACGGTGACTCTGCAATTGCGGGTCAAGGGATAGTACAAGAGACATTCAACATGTCTCAAACTCGTGGTTTTACCGTCGGCGGCAGCATTCGCATCGTAGTGAACAACCAAGTGGGTTTCACGACGTCTAACCATGCGGACACTCGCTCGACTGAATACTGTACTGACATCGCTAAGATGGTTCAGGCACCGATTTTCCACGTTAACTCTGATGATCCAGAAGCCGTTGCTTTTGTGTCGCAGTTAGCCGTTGATTATCGTAACGAGTTCAAACGTGATGTGGTGGTTGAATTAGTCTGTTATCGCCGTCATGGCCATAACGAAGCCGATGAGCCAAGTGCAACTCAGCCGCTGATGTATGCCAAGATCAAGAAACACCCAACGCCACGTAAGATTTATGCAGATAAGCTAATCGCTGAAAACGTGATGGCTGCTGATGATGTGACTGGTCTTATCAATAATTACCGTGATGCATTAGATCAAGGTGATTGTGTGGTGAAAGAATGGCGCCCAATGACGCTGCATTCTGTTGACTGGACACCGTATATCGGTCGTGAGTGGGACGAAGCGTATCAAGCCTCTATGTCGGCTGAGCGTTTACAAAGTCTTGCTGACAAAATGAGTTATGTGCCTGAAAGCCATCCATTGCAATCACGCGTTGCTAAGATTTATAGCGACCGTTTAGCAATGGCGAAAGGTGAGAAGCCACTCGATTGGGGCTTTGCAGAAACCTTGGCTTATGCCTCGATTCTGGAAGACAACAAGCGTGTACGTATTACGGGTCAAGATTCTGGCCGTGGTACTTTCTTCCATCGTCATGCGGTATTGCACAATCAAAACGATGGCACGACTTACATGCCACTGCGCAACATCGCCGATGAGCAAGGCCCAGTTGATATTACTGACTCAGTATTATCTGAAGCCTCAGTGCTGGCATTTGAGTATGGTTATGCGACAGCAGAACCCGGCGGCCTGACCATTTGGGAAGCGCAGTTTGGTGACTTTGCTAACTGTGCCCAAGTGGTTATAGACCAGTTCTTGTCATCGGGTGAGCAGAAGTGGGGCCGTTTATGTGGTCTGACTATGCTGTTACCCCATGGCTATGAAGGTCAAGGCCCTGAGCATTCAAGCGCCCGTTTAGAGCGTTTCTTGCAAATGTGTGCTAACCACAACATGCAAGTGTGTGTGCCTTCTACGCCGGCACAGGTTTACCATATGTTGCGCCGTCAAGTGGTGCGTCCTATGCGTCGACCACTCATCGTTATGTCGCCTAAATCATTGTTACGTCATCCATTAGCGGTTTCAAGCTTGGACGATTTAGCCAGTGGTAGTTTCCAAAACGTGATCGGTGAAATCGATACGTTGGAAGCGAGCAAGGTTGACCGCGTTGTCTTCTGTAGTGGCAAAGTGTACTTCGAGCTACTGGAAAAACGTCGTAGAGAAAATATCACTAACGTAGCGTTAATCCGTGTCGAACAGTTATATCCGTTCCCACATGATGAAATGATCGTTGCTTTGGCTGATTACCAACATGTTAAAGATTTTGTTTGGTGTCAGGAAGAGCCACAGAACCAAGGTGCTTGGTACTCTAGTCAACACCATTTCTGGGCCGCGGTTCCTGCAGGTGCACAGTTAACTTATGCCGGTCGTGAAGCGTCAGCTGCGCCAGCATGTGGTTACCCTGAGTTGCACGCACATCAGCAAGAATCTTTAGTGAACAGTGCCCTGAAACTTACAATCACACTGTAGTAATAGACATTTTATAAAAGGATAGTTTTTCATGAGTATCGAAATCAAGGTACCCGTACTACCAGAATCTGTTGCCGATGCCACGATTGCCACTTGGCATGTGAAAGTGGGCGAGCAAGTTTCTCGTGATCAAAACCTGGTTGATATTGAAACCGATAAAGTGGTTCTTGAAGTGGTTGCGCCAGAAGATGGCCACATTGGCGAGTTTTTGTTTGAAGAAGGCGCCACTGTTCTGGGTGAACAAGTGATCGCTAAATTCTTCGCCGGTGCTGTATCTGGCAAAGAAGTCACTAAAGCGCAAGCTGAAGCGGCAACGCCTGCAGCTGAAACCAGCGATGAAAGCAGTGATGCGTTAAGCCCATCTGTACGCCGTTTACTGGCTGAGCACAATGTTGATGCCAGCAAAGTAAAAGGCACAGGTGTGGGTGGTCGTATTACTAAAGAAGACGTTGAAGCCTTTGTTAAGTCTGCCCCTAAAGCAGCGGCGCCAGCAGCACCTGCTGTGGCTCCGTTAGCGGCTGGCCGTAGCGAGAAGCGCGTGCCAATGACACGTCTGCGTAAGACAATCGCTAACCGCTTGTTAGAAGCGAAAAACTCTACCGCTATGCTCACGACGTTTAACGAAGTGAACATGAAGCCAATCATGGATATCCGTAAGCAATACCAAGATATCTTTGAAAAGCGCCACGGTATCCGTTTAGGCTTTATGTCTTTCTACATCAAAGCTGTGACTGAAGCGCTGAAACGTTTCCCAGAAGTCAACGCGTCTATTGATGGCGATGATATCGTTTATCACAACTACTTCGACATCAGCATCGCAGTATCAACGCCACGTGGTCTGGTAACACCAGTGTTACGTGACACTGATACCATGAACTTAGCTGAAATCGAAAAAGCTGTCCGTGACTTAGCCCTTAAAGGTCGTGACGGTAAGCTGACTGTGGCTGACATGACTGGCGGTAACTTCACTGTGACTAACGGTGGCGTTTTCGGTTCACTGATGTCTACACCAATTCTTAACCTGCCACAAAGCGCGATTTTAGGCATGCATGCCATTAAAGATCGCCCAATGGCAGTCAATGGTCAGGTTGAAATCCTGCCCATGATGTACCTGGCACTCTCATATGACCATCGTATTGTTGATGGCCGTGAGTCTGTTGGTTTCTTGGTGGCGATTAAAGACTTCCTAGAAGACCCAACTCGTCTGCTGCTTGATCTGTAAGCCAACTCGCTAAGAGTTTGCGCTTAAAGAAATAGCCAGACATACCCTCGTGACTGGCCCAAACGGGCCAGTTGGATTTGATTAGAAGTATACGGATAGATCATCATGAATTTGCATGAGTATCAGGCAAAATCCTTATTTGCCGAATATGGTTTACCAGTGTCAGAAGGTTTTGCATGTGATACAGCCCAAGAAGCTGTAGAAGCGGCAGGCCATATTGGCGGAAATTTATGGGTTGTTAAGTGTCAAGTACACGCAGGCGGCCGCGGTAAAGCGGGTGGCGTTAAAGTCACTGGCGATAAAGAAGAAATCAGAGCCTTTGCCGAACACTGGTTAGGCAAAAATCTGGTGACTTATCAAACTGATGAGAAAGGTCAGCCAGTTGCTAAAATTTTAGTAGAAAGCTGCACCGACATCGCTAACGAACTGTACCTAGGTGCCGTTGTTGACCGCGCGACTCGTCGCGTCGTGTTCATGGCGTCGACTGAAGGTGGTGTTGAAATTGAGAAAGTGGCAGAAGAAACGCCAGAACTCATCCACACTGCAATCATCGATCCTTTGACTGGTCCACAAGGTTATCAAGCACGTGATCTTGGCTTCAAGTTAGGTTTAAACCCAACTCAAATGAAGCAGTTCACTAAGATTTTCATGGGTCTGGCGACTATGTTCGTTGATCATGATTTCGCATTGCTTGAAATCAACCCACTGGTTATTACCACTGAAGGCAACCTACACTGCCTAGACGGTAAAATCGGTATCGACGGTAATGCACTTTATCGTCAACCAAAAATCAAAGGCATGCACGATCCATCACAGGATGATGCCCGCGAAGCTCACGCTGCTAAGTTCGAGCTGAACTACGTTGCATTAGACGGTAACGTTGGCTGTATGGTGAACGGTGCTGGTCTTGCGATGGGTACTATGGATATCGTTAACTTGCACGGTGGCAAGCCAGCGAACTTCTTAGACGTAGGCGGCGGCGCGACGAAAGAACGTGTAGCTGAAGCATTCAAAATCATTCTGTCTGACAGCAATGTGAAAGCGGTTCTGGTTAACATTTTCGGCGGTATCGTACGTTGTGACATGATCGCAGAAGGTATTATCGGCGCAGTTAAAGAAGTGGGCGTTAAAGTACC
The DNA here is from genome assembly GCF_020447145.1 of Shewanella sp. SR1. Lineage (NCBI taxonomy): Bacteria > Pseudomonadati > Pseudomonadota > Gammaproteobacteria > Alteromonadales > Shewanellaceae > Shewanella > Shewanella sp. SR1. Next base: position 163,718 of record NZ_JAJAEF010000002.1, read on the forward strand.
TGTTGTGGTTCGTTTAGAAGGTACTAACGCTGAACTTGGCCGTGAAGTATTAGCTAAATCAGGTCTTGATATCATTGCAGCTACCAGTCTGACTGACGCGGCTGAGCAAGTTGTTAAAGCTGCGGAGGGCAAATAATGTCTGTCTTAATCAATAAAGATACCAAGGTAATTTGCCAAGGTTTCACTGGCGGTCAAGGTACATTCCACTCACAACAAGCTATCGATTACGGTACGCAAATGGTGGGCGGTGTGTCTCCTGGTAAAGGCGGTCAAACTCACTTAGGTCTGCCAGTGTTTAACACTGTGAAAGACGCTGTTGCTGCGACTGGCGCGACTGCTTCTGTGATCTATGTACCGGCTCCTTTCTGTAAAGATGCCATTCTTGAAGCTATCGACGGTGGCATTGAGCTTATCGTTTGTATCACTGAAGGCATTCCTACACTGGACATGCTGCAAGTTAAAGTGAAGCTTGAAGAAACTGGCGTTCGCATGATCGGCCCTAACTGCCCAGGTGTTATCACCCCAGGTGAATGTAAGATCGGCATCATGCCAGGTCACATCCACTTAAAAGGCAAAGTGGGTATCGTTTCTCGTTCAGGTACTCTGACCTATGAAGCGGTTAAGCAAACGACTGATGAAGGTTTCGGCCAATCTACTTGCGTAGGTATCGGTGGTGACCCAATTCCAGGTACTAACTTCATCGACGTATTGGAAATGTTCCAAAACGATCCACAGACTGAAGCGATCGTGATGATCGGTGAAATCGGTGGTAACGCTGAAGAAGATGCGGCTGCTTACATCAAAGCACACGTGACTAAGCCTGTTGTGTCTTACATTGCTGGTGTAACTGCACCTGCTGGTAAGCGTATGGGCCACGCTGGCGCGATTATCGCTGGCGGTAAAGGTACTGCAGAAGACAAATTTGCTGCATTAGAAGCAGCTGGCGTGACGACTGTCCGCTCGCTAGCTGATATCGGCAAAGCGCTGCGTATTCGTACAGGTTGGTAAGCTAACCTTACGATGATAAAAGGCGCCTAAGGCGCCTTTTTTATTGGCTGTAAAATACTAATCGGATTGTGATAGGTATAAGTTGCAAAACACAGTAAATGATAGGAATGGGATTGAGCTAACACCATGAAGACTAGATATTTTTTCTTCTACGGGTTAGATTGATGCTTCTCTGCTCGGCAGTCGCCTGCGCCATGGGCGAGCATAGCGTGAGTAGAGCCATTAACCATGAGCCAAGTGCTTATGGCTTCAGTGCTGTTTCTGCAAAATATCTTGAATTCAAATTTATATCACACGGTTGCAGCCTTTCGCTGTGAGCGTATTTGTATTATGGGGCTTACCGCATTGGGGGAGGGTAAGCCACTGAGTCGATGTTAGCCACAGTAACGGCTTGAACATCACGTTTCTTTACGAGGGAAAGACTGTGAAAACACCTAAAATCATTATTTCGGAAATCGACTTAGAAAGACTAGAGCGATTATTAGAGTCACTGCCGGCAAATGCGTTTCCGGGCAAAGCGGCATTGGAGGCTGAATTAGACAGAGCCGATATCGTGCCTGCGTCGCAGATGCCAGCGAATGTGGTGACCATGAATTCGGAAGTGAAATTTAGCGTTTCATCCAGTAATGAGACTTTCTGTTTACGGTTAGTGTATCCAAAAGACGTAAACGGCGCGGGCACGATTTCTATTTTGGCGCCAGTGGGGAGCGCATTATTAGGGCTGTCACAAGGCGATGAGATTGAATGGCCAGGCCCTGGTGGTTCCATGGTAAAAGTGCGTATTGAAGAAATATTGTATCAGCCTGAGCGCAGCGGTGATTTTCACCGTTAAGATTTATATATTGGATATACACTGGCGTAGTGTCGTTGACCTTACGCCAGTGATCACCATGCTAACGATTGAGTGATGCGTCAAGCGATCCATTTTTGAAGGAGTAAAGATGATAACCCAAACTGAACGGTTAATTATTCGGCCATTTACCGAGCAAGATTGTGAAGCCCTGTATTTGATGAACAGTAATCCGGCGATGCTGAAATACATTCCCTCTGCCGCTTTTACGTCTCGCGAGCAGGCGGTTGAGTTATTTCATAAGGTGATCCAAGGCGATTATCAGCAACATGGTTTTGGCCGTTGGGCGGTAGAACACAAAGCCGACAAGCGTGTGATCGGATTTTGTGGTCCGAAATTTATCCCAGAATTTAATGAAGTCGAGTTAGGTTATCGTTATTTCCCTGAGTATTGGGGTACTGGGATTGGTACAGAGGCTGCATCCGCTGCATTAGCCGAATTTAAGCGCTTTGGGATTGAGCAGACGATTGCACTTATCTTAGAAGGGAATCTCGGCTCCGAAGGCGTGGCTAAGCGCGTCGGCATGCACTGGCGTGAGCAAAATGAGTTTATGGGGCATAAAGTGAATATCTACGCCAAGGTGTTATAGCGGCTTGCCTGTTCACATCGTCCAATAAAAAACCAGCCTCTGGCTGGTTTTTTGTGTCAAGCTGATGAAAGCTGAAGTCGACTAAGCGTCGTTATGCTCACAGGTATCATTGGTGCAAGTGCCATACAAATATAGGCTGTGATTTGTCAGCTTAATATTGTGTTTCATGGCTATTTCATCTTGACGACGTTCAATCATATCATCAGAAAATTCAATTACTTTGCCACATGATAGGCAAACTAAGTGATCATGATGATGCTGAGTCGAGAGTTCGAAAACGGCTTTACCGCTTTCAAAATGGTGACGACTGACAATACCTGCATCATCAAATTGGTTTAACACACGGTAGACGGTGGCTAGACCAATTTCTTCACCCAAATCGAGCAGCTTCTTGTACAAATCTTCTGCGCTGATATGTTGGTTTTCAGGCCCTTGCATCAGTTCTAGGATCTTGACTCGTGGCAGGGTAATTTTCAAACCCGCTTTTTTTAGCGCTTGATTTCCATCTGTCATTGCTAATCTCTTGATTGCAGAACCAATAGGTTCATCCGTGGATAGTGTTTGCCATTATAGGGGCTCAGGTTGAAAACTTAAACCTTTGTTCTGGCTTTATGGGGCGATATGCAGATAAATTGTGTCAATAGGCGTTAAATCACAATATTTTACGGCAATTCAAGCATAGTTTTTGTATGGTTATACCAAGGAATAATATTCACGGCCGCCAAAGTCAGTGAGAATAATTCAAATAAATAAAATAATAAGGAATCGGCATGTACCAGCAAATTGTGGTGTTAACCGGCGCAGGGATCTCTGCTGAGTCGGGATTACGCACCTTTCGCGATCAAGATGGTCTGTGGGAAGAACATCATATTGAAGACGTGGCTACGCCAGAAGGGTATGAACGTGATGCTGAGCTGGTGGAACGCTTTTACAATAGTCGTTGGCAGCAATTGCACAGTGGCACAGTTGAGCCCAATGCGGCGCACCTTGCCTTGGCAAAGTTAGAGGCAGAATTTCAAGGCCAGTTATTGATCGTGACCCAGAATATTGATGATTTGCATGAGCGTGCGGGTTCACGTCGATTACTGCATATGCATGGCGAGCTATCTAAAGGGCGCTGCCCGCGCTCACGTCAGACCTTTATTCTGCGTGAGCCTTTTGGTGTCGATAATTGTTGTACCTGCTGTATTCCTGCCCAGCGTTTACGCCCCCATGTGGTATGGTTTGGCGAAATGCCCTTAGGGATGGATCGTATCCACGATGCGCTGGATAACTGCGACTTGTTTATTGCCATTGGCACCTCTGGTACTGTGTATCCTGCCGCGGGCTTTGTGGATACCGCTAATCATCACGGTGCGCAAACGGTTGAAGTAAATATGATGGCACCCGATAGACACAGTCAGTTTCAATACCATCTGACTGGCAAAGCGGGGGAGTTAGTGCCTCAGTTGGTCGAGACTATTTTAGCGGGCCGAGTGATTGGCAGTGAGTCGAACACATGAGTGATAAAATCGCGATAATTATGCGTGGTTTACCGGGCAGTGGTAAGTCACATTGGGTTGAAACTTATATCTTTTCTCTTCCTTTAGAAAAAGCCATTGGCGTGCGCCAACGCGGCGTATTTTCGACCGATAGTTTTTTCTATCACCAAGATGAATACCGCTTCGATGCCAAGAAGTTACCTGAGTACCATCAATGTAATTTGACGGGGTTTATTCAGGCGCTGTCTTCAGGCGAGCCTGTGGTGATTTGTGACAACACTAATTTGTGCCGCTGGGAATACATGGCCTATGAAGCGGCGGCAAAAGCCTTAGGTTATCAAGTCCGAATTATGCTGATAGGCGAACCGAGCAATCCTGCTCATCAGTTGGAATGCGCAAAACGTAATCGTCATGGCGTGCCTTTGGCGCAAATTCAACGTATGGCAAAGGTATTTGAGGATTTTTAATCTAAGTGGCTTATCATCATGAGTGCCGTGACGCTTTTGTCGCAGTAAATCTGATTAGGCCCTTTACTTTACCTATGGCCTGCGATGTTTTCGTACTGTCACTTTTCGTCCTGTAACAAGGCTGTTGTACGCTGTTTCAAACCATTGCTTTTGCATAATGTCACTCACCATTTTCCTTCTCTCTTTGACCATGAGCCTTAAGCTTGATCCCAAAGACAGTTTATCCACTTAAGTCAGCGTATGATGGCCAATGTATAATGCGCGAACTTATGTGTGGCATTGACGAGTTAATGCTCGATTGTAGTTGGCATTATATTAATTATTGCGCGCAGACTAAGTACATCAAAGGAAGGGGCCATGCTCACTAAAATTTTACTGACAGTCTTAGTCATTGCTGGCGCTTGGTTTTTGCTGATGAAGCGCCAGCGACAAATTGTGCCTCAGGCCGCGAATATCAGCACTAAACGTTTAAATGAATCCCTGTGGCGTCGTTATTTACTCACAGGCGTGTTTGTGGTGCTCGGACTGAGCGTGCTCAGTTATAGTGTTTGGTATTGGCGCGATCAGCACAAAATAGTCACGGTAAGAATCGTGTCACCCAATACCGACAATAACGGCGAGTATCGCGTGCGCAAAGGCGATATTTCAGATTCGAAAATGGTGACGCTCGATGGCATCCATATTCGCTTTTCGACCCAAGAACGGCTGGCAATCATCGAGACCGACTAAGGCATATTTATTTTACTAAATTATCTTTCGCGCCTTTTCATTGCCAACTTATGCGGTAAACTAGCGACAATTTTTTAGCCTGCACTTAAGTGGGATCGTTAACTTAAGTTTTTTTCAGGAGGACAAATGATTACTGCTTATGTGTATGAAAATCGTCACCTTACCGTGACAGAGCTCGGCATACTGGACAGTATTCCCGCATCGACCATTTGGTTAGATCTGTATAAACCCGATGATTCGGAGCGAGAATGGTTAAGTCATTTTTCTGTTGAAGAAGTGCCTGACGAAGAAGATATCAATGAAATTGAGGCCTCGGCACGTTTTTATCAAAACAGCGATGGCCTGCATATCAATTCGTTATTCCCCCAGCGTGTCGGCCAAGATGTGCGTGGCGTTAACGTGTCCTTCAACCTTCGCACCAATTTTTTACTGACAATCCGTGAAGAAGACGTGGGTCTTATCCGCTTGCTGCGTAACTATTTACGTTTGGGCCGGTTAGATGTGTCGACGCCGCAGGAACTGTTTCTCGAATTATTTAATCTGAAAGTGGATTATCTGTCTGACTTAATCGAAGACGTTTACACAGTTCTCGAAAATGTCGGTGAGCAAGTATTTGATAACGATGAGCTTGATGATGTATTTAAGCTTATCACTCTGCAAGAGGACTCCAATGGTAAAATCCGTTTGAGTTTGCTCGATACCCAGCGTTCACTGCGTTATATGCAGCGTTACTATCGTGGCCAGCTATCCGATGAGCACTTAAAGGACTTGCGGGAAATGTTGTCGGATATCGAGTCGCTGATGCCCCACAGTCAGTTTATTTTCGATAAGTTAAACTTTTTGCTTGATGCGGCCATGGGTTTCAGTGGTCTGCAACAAAACAAAATCATTAAAATATTCTCGGTTGCCGCTGTGGTGTTTCTACCGCCGACCCTGATTGCCAGTAGTTATGGGATGAACTTTACCAGTATGCCTGAGCTTGAGTGGCAATACGGTTACCCGATGGCGATTGTGATGATGTTAGCCAGTGCCGCCGGTACTTACTTCTTCTTTAAGCGCAAGCATTGGTTATAAGTCAGGCGCTAGTAGCGTTGGTTTCTCAAATTAAAAAATAAGGGTCGAATGCAATATTCGACCCCTTCTTTTTATCACTGCTATTTAATCACGTTTATTCAATGGCTTTTACCAACGAGTTTGACTCGATGACTTTGATTAAATGCGTGAAATCCGTTAGGCATGAATCGCTATGCCGGTTAACTAATCAGCTATTTACGACTATCACCGCCAAAGTAGTAACTTACTCGTTCGCGGGGATTCAGGTACTCGTGGACCTTTTCGGGAAGCGCCGCAGGCGGTAAGCAGCGCACTATGCTGATCCCTTCAATCTCTAAATCAACGATAGGCGCTTGATCTTTAGGGACTAACGCATCGTAAACCAATAACTTAGGGCATAGCAGCTTGCTTAAGTTAACTGACATCACCATGGCATATTGACCGCTGGATAATTCCACCACACTGCCAGGAGGATAAATGCCTAACATCTTGATCATCTTGCCAATATATTCTTGATTGAGCTTAGTCTTGTATTGCTTGTACAAATGCCCCAGAGCGGCATAGGGCATTCTGGCTTTGCCCTGTTGGCTTGGGTAACACAGGGAATCATATTCGTTCACTACCGCAATCAGTTGCGATACTTTGTCTAACGCCTCTTCCTTTAAGCCTTTGGGATAACCACTGCCATCGAGACACTCGTGGTGATTGGTGATGGGAGCCAAGGCCGCTTGGGGGAAATTATCGGCTAATTTGAGCAGTTCTATCCCAAGTAACGGATGCTGCTTGATGAAATTAAGCTCTGGCGCTGACCAAGGGGTCGATTTTTTAAGAATTTGTGGTGGGACTTTTAATTTACCCACGTCGTGGAATAGGGCACTGAGACCTACTGTTTCAATCTCACTTCTATCCCATTCGAGTTCTTTGGCGATCAACATAGAAAGAATTGCGACGTTCAAAGAATGGTAGTAAATGCTTTCATCTTGCTTAGCATCGCTCATTAAGTGCAGCACTAAGTTATCTGAGTTGAGCAGCTGCTCGACTATGGTGTGCACCAAATCTTTAGCGTCATCGACCGCATTTAAGGGGCGATTACGCAGCTTAGAGATAAGGCTGCGCATCATGGCGACCGAGCGGGTAAAGTTTTGCTCGGTTTTATGAATGTCGCGGCGTAATTTCTTTTGCACTTCGATTTGTTCGGCCTTGTACTGATCCATGTCGTTTTTAAGCACATTGATCTCAGCACTTGGCGGTAATTTGATTGGGTTGACCGCATCAGCATGTATCGGGGCGACTTCACTGCGTTCTAAATCGACGATGACATGTTCGATGCCCAGATTTTTAATCAACTCGATTTGCGCAGCTTGTTTAATATGAAAGCTACTGAATAAAAAGGGGTGATCTTTCCAAGCCACGGGCAAACGCACAAAGTTGCCGACTTGAAGTTGATGGACTGAGACTTTACAGCTTTTTTTCATATTCTTGTTATCGTGAAGCCTAATGTGGGTTATTTTATCTCAATGATGCTGCTTTACAATTACTTAACTAACATGTCAGCATAGTAAGCCTAGAAAGTAGCCAATCCATTGAGGAAGTATGGACTTTATTGAAGTATACCCTAATGCGTTGCCAAACGACTTGTGTGACCGTCTCATTCTGGCATTTGAGCAACATGCTGGCGTTGTCGACGGACAAACGGGCAATGGCGTTGATCTGGAGAAGAAGATCAGCCGCGATTTGACCTTAGATAGTTTCGCCGACTTGCAGCCCCTCAGAAACGAACTCTTAGGTTATACCTTAAAGGGCGCGGTAGATTATTTCACAAAGTATTCAATGGCGTTAATGGGCGCGGTCGCTGTGTCTGTGAGTGATGCACAAGGCCAACCTGTAACGCTAACCCCTGCTAATTTTGCAGCGCTGGGTGCGCCTAGAGCCGATGGTTTAGTCAAGTATTTGTATCGCAGTGGCAGTATTAATGTTCAAAAGTATCAGCAGAATAAAGGCGGTTATCCCCACTGGCATTCGGAGCAATTCCCGCAAAATGGTCACAATGAAGCCTTGCATCGCGTCGTGCTTTATATGTTTTATTTAAATGATGTGGAAGCGGGCGGTGAAACCGAATTTTATTATCAGCAGCGTAAAATTTCCCCGAAAAAAGGCACTATGGTGATAGCACCTGCGGGATTCACTCATACGCATAGGGGTAATAAACCTGTGAGTGGTGACAAATACATTGCCACCTCTTGGATCATGTTCAATCGAGCAGAGCAGTTATACGCTGTGATTGCCTGATAAGTATGAGTATCCACATAGTTACACATCCTTGTTTTAACTATTTGTATTTGGTTATTTTGTATTTAGCCTTTGTTGTGAGTTATCCCTGTCCTTAAACAGGGATACTGATCCTAAATAGTGCACCTTCTAAGCGGCTTTCCTCTATTTTTAAACTACCACCGTAGCTGTGAACGATTTCATCACAGACGGCTAATCCGATACCTTGTCCTGGTGACTGGGTATCGGCCCGCACGCCGCGTTGGATAATCTTTTGTCTTAGGCTTTCTTCGACACCTGGGCCATCATCCTCGACAATAAGTTCAAACTCACCTTGTGAACTAATCTTAGCTGATACATGCACTTGGCTGATACATAAGCGGAAAGCGTTTTCCATCAGGTTGCCACACAGCTCCATCAAGTCGCCCTTGTTGCCGGGAAACATCAAGGAGGGAGGAATGCTCGCCGAGAACTGTACTTGCTTATCGCGGTAAATTTTAAATAACATTTGCGCTAATTGATCGACTAAGGGCGCAATCACAGTCTGTTCTTGCTTCAGGCCTTGGCGGCCTAACATGGCGCGTTTTAATTGATATTTGACCAGCTGATCCATCTGGCTGACCTGTTCCATGATCTTTTCGCTCGCCGATTGTTTACTCAAACTGGCGTCATCTGTGATGGCATGCACAGCCGCTAAGCGGGTCTTAAGACTGTGGGCTAAGTCGTTCATGGCATTTTGATAGCGCTGTTGTTGGGCGCTCGATTGTTGCAGCATTTGGTTGAGTGCTTGAGTTACCCCTTCGAGCTCAACAGGATAACCCTCTGAAAGTGATTTACTCTTCCCTTGGTTAATCGATTGCAGTTCATTCTGCATTCGTACTAAGGGTCGCATTCCCCAATAGGCGGCGCTGACCAATAGAATTAACGCTAAGGCTAATACCATGGCGAGTCGAATATAAGTGCGTTTACTGAACTTACTGTATTCCTGCTCGAGTTTGGCGGCATCTTTGAGGACGAGCAGGTTGTAATGTACGCTAGCAATTTCCACCGCGAGCAGATAGACGAAGTAACCTCTGTCATCGGCCATAGTAAGATAATAGGGCGGGGAGTCGTTGCGAATTTCGTTAAAACGCTCGCAAGTATCAAATAAACCACGGTCTACTGCGAGGGATGAAGTCCAAACTTGTTTGAATTTTTCATCGCAACTCGCAATCACATAGCGTTCTTGCTTATTATTTTCTTCCAGCCACGCACTGGTATCGGGGATGAGGTCGTGCTCCCGCAATTCGGCGGCGACTTGGGGAATTTCGGCAATGAGTTGTGCGGTTTCTTCGTTATAGCTATTTTGCGCATGCAGAATATTCACCATCCATGCGAGACCAAAACCCACTAAGGCAATAATCGATAGCGAGGTGAGAAACATCCGCGTCAGTAGACGTTTCTTAAATTTTAATCTTAGTTGCATGGCAGGTTAAATTTATATCCTTGGCCGCGAATGGTGACGATGGGATTGTCTATCCCATCGCGGGTCAATTTTTTACGCAGGCGGCTGACCATCACTTCAATCGTATTCGGATCGCCTTCTTTATCGCCGTAAATCACATCGAGCAAACGTTGTTTGGCAACCACCTCGTGGCAATGACGCATTAAATATTCGAGGATCAAATATTCAAAGGCAGTGACTTCCATGATTTCATCGCTCAGGGTGACTTGTTTGGCGGCGAGATCAAGTTTTAATTCTCCACTGCAAATCACAGGTTTAACAAAACCTGCGCTGCGGCGTACTAAGGCATCGAGCCTAGCGACGAGTTCTTCTTTTTGAAAGGGCTTGACTAAATAGTCATCGGCACCAGCATTAAGGCCTTCGACCTTATCCTGCCAATTAACTCGGGCGGTGAGGATTAATATCGGCGCTTTAAGACCCGCTTCTCTGAGTTGTTCAATTAAGCTAATGCCATCTTGATCGGGTAAACCTAAATCGACAATAGCCACATCGATGGGATAATTCGTGGCTTGATAGAAACCTTCTTTGGCAGTGAGCGCCACTTGAACTTGATTGCCGAGATCGCTTAATTGCACTTTTAAGTGGTGGGATAAAATAGGATTGTCTTCAACAACCAAAATTCTCATAATATACATGCCTTAAAGTGGATGAGCTAAGCCTTAGTTAGCAAAGCAGTCTACGCAAAATCACACTGATAACCAAATAGAGTATCAGCATATCTTAGTTGAACTTAACCTTTGCTGACCGAGCAAAACGTGTGGTCAAAATAAGTACTCATTTATTGTTGAATAAGAAAGTTTTACTGATGGATTGCTAGCGTATCGGTGAATTTCCCCAAGGAGACTTTTGTTTTCTGATCCGCAAAATACCGTTACCACAGATAATTGCACCTAAGGTAAATAACATCACCGCCATCATAATCAAAGATAATCTTAACCAAGGCGCTTCTTGCGCTAAACGCACTTGTATCACTTCGATCGTCGTAACGCCCCAGACGGCAAAGACACTCACAAATAATAAAGTTTGTAATAAACGCAGTAAGTAAACCGAGTTAAAGAATAAAACTAAGGGCGCAATTGCAAAGGGAATGGCAAAGCTAATTTGTTCATATCGTACAAAGTGGGCACACAATAGCCAGCAAGCTATCAGGATCCAAAGACTTCTCCACCACATTTATTTAGCTCCATTTAACGTATTAAGATAGTAAAAACAATGTAGCTAAAAACAAACTGCCATACTATTGGCATGTTCACATTTTGCTAATTGTAGAAAAATTAATTGGGCTAAGTACAGATAAAAGTGTAAACAAAAAGTGCAAACAAAAACGCCCAACACAGAGGCTGGGCGTGATGGGTATTTAACTAAGGCTAGTTAGAGCTATTTGAATGATGAACTTGCTCATCAAAATTTCTAGCAACCTTACCCGCTTGAGTGTCGTTAAACACTTGCTCGTTAAATTCACCTTCAGATTTCGCAATGACCACGGTCGCCACACAATCACCGGTGACGTTTACTGCGGTACGTACCATGTCGAGTAGGCGATCAACACCGATAATCAGTGCAATACCTTCAACCGGTAAGCCAACTTGATTCAATACCATGGCCAGCATGATAAGTCCGACACCCGGAACGCCTGCGGTACCAATTGATGCCAATGTCGCTGTCACAACAACGGCGGCATAATCGGTGAGCGAGAGTTCAATGCCAAAAACCTGGGCGATAAACACTGTGGCCACACCTTGCATGATTGCAGTGCCATCCATGTTAATGGTTGCACCTAACGGGAGCGTAAAGGCGGCAATCTTATTATCGACACCTAATCTATGCTCAGAGGCTTCTATGGTAATCGGTAAAGTGGCATTTGAACTTGCTGTTGAAAAAGCAAACAGCTGCACATCACGCATTTTACGAATGAAAATAAAGGGATTGAGGCCTGAGAAAAGTTTTAGAAGTGTAGGGTAAACAATAAATGCATGGACCAGTAAAACACCGAGAACCACGAAGAAATATTTAACTACGCTACCAAAGGTTTCTAAACCGAGCGTTAATGCAAGTTTTGCCATCAGCGCAAACACACCATAAGGTGCAAGCTGCATGATCAGTGTCACGACGCGCATGATGACTTCATTTAAATCTTCAAACAAAGCCGCAACGCGTTTACCTCTCTCACCAATATGGGCAATAGCAAAGCCAAAAATCACCGCAAAAATAATGATTTGCAGCATATTGCCTTCACTCAATGCTTGCATCGGATTGGTGGGGACGATATTGATAATCACGCTTGAAAGACTTGGCGCTTCTTTGGCGATGTACTCCATTTTCTCTGTAGCCAGTGAAGCGTTCCCAGGATGTATAAGGACTGCACTGACAATCGCAACCACGAGAGCAATAGCGGTGGTGAATAAATAGAAAGCGAGGGTTTTGCCCCCTAAACGGCCCAATTTTGAAGGCTCACTCAGTGAGCAAGTTCCACAGACTAGTGAAATAAAGACTAAAGGAACCACTAACATTTTTAAGCTGGAGATGAAAATGGTGCCGATAACATGTAAGAAACCTTCGGTAATATAGTCTTTTACGATATCGCTTTCTGGAAAGGTATTGCGTAGTAGGAGACCTAAGGCAATACCTGTTCCCATACCGATCAGAATTTTACTTGTAAGGCCGAGTTTATTTTTTATCGAAATTGCCATGGGGAGTCCTGTGTGTTTTTTATACATTCTATTTTTTGGCGCTCACAAGACTAGCAAGAAAACGGCGAAGATGAAATGACAAATAGCGTTAAAGTATTTGTGTTATTTGTGAGATAAAATAAGGTTCTAGTGAGTAAAATTGGTGAAAATTGTGTAATGTTAGCCTATAAGTAATAAGCGTCTAGCTTAAGTATTATCATCAGAGTAACAGGGAGCCTGACAATGAAGTCAGCGTATAAGGTTTTTCTCGCAGGATTTTGTTCGCTTTTATTAATTGCATGTGGAGGTGGAGGCAGCATCTCCAATGATGGTTCCGGCATCACGCCATCTGATATTTATAGCATCAAGCTGGAGCTCGTAAATTCTAGTGGTCAATCAATAACTGAAGTATCAAATGCTATTCCTGGCAAATTGAATGCGACACTAACCAAAAATTCAAGTGCGTTTTCTGGTGCGAGAATAGTCTTCAGTATTGATGGTCAAGGGGTGCTAACTCCTGATAATGGAGTCACAGATCCTGAAGGTAAAGTTTCGATCAATGTGTTGCCTGGAAATATTTTGGGTTCAGGGACAATCACTGCAACATATTCTCCTTCAGGTGTCAGTGCTGTTACTAAGGAAATCTCCTTTAACACTAAAGGAGATGGTGGTGCCGCTACTGGTGGTGTTCAGATGAGCTTAATGCTGACCGATTCATCCGGTACGGCTATTCAGAGCATTACTTCGACAACTCCAGGCGTATTAACGGCAACTGTGACTGGTTTATCGAAAGCTGCCATTGTCACTTTCGAAAGTACTGTTGGTGATTTACCAGTAAAAACGGCAATCACAGATTCAAATGGTAAAGCCAGTGTGACTTTATATGCTGGCAGTTCAATAAATGCGGGTACTGCAACGGCTTCATTAAGTTCTGGTGAATCTGATTTGATAGCGTTTAGTATTGGAGCCACTAACGTTGTTATGGGCAGTGGTTCGCCCTTTGTATCCGGAAAAGCCGATGTCAGTGCCGCAACATTATCTGCTGGCGGGACCGCTACAGTTTCAGTGTTATTGCAGGATAGCGATGGTAATCCTTTCACCGAACCTGTAGATGTCAAGTTTTCATCTACCTGTGCTAACAAAGCAACGCCTGAAGCTGTGCTGAGTACCCCTGTAACCGCAGTTGGTGGTCAAGCGATCAGTACCTATCTTGCTAAGGGATGCTCTGGAGATGACCCTATAACTGTAACAGCTGATGTGGGTGGTAAGACGCTTTCTGCAACGGGTACGATCAATGTATTATCCGCTAGTGTGGGTAGCATAGTCTTCCTCGATGCGAACCCTAAAAATATTGGTATAAAAGGTACGGGTGGCATAGAGTCATCGACATTACGCTTTAAAGTGCTCGATACCAATAACAATCCAGTTGCTAATAAAACGGTTAATTTCACTTTGAATAACCAGTCCTCGGCGGGAGCGAAAGTAAACCCATCGAGTGCAACTTCGAACAGTGAAGGGATTGTACAGACTGTAGTGAATTCAGGAACTATTGCTGAAACAGTTAGGGTGACAGCGACTATCGTAGGTTCATCAATTTCGAGCCAGTCGAATTTATTGGTTGTTTCTACAGGGAAACCTGATCAGGACAGTTTCTCGTTATCTGCAACGGTATTAAACGTTGAAGGTTGGCAATACGATGGTGCAGAAGTCACTATTACAGCCCGTTTAGCCGATGCCTTTAATAACCCTGTGCCAGATGGTACTGCTGTTTACTTTACTGCTGAAGGTGGTTCAATTGAAAGCTCATGTACCACAAATAAAGGTGTCTGTTCTGTTGTTTGGATTAGCCAATTACCGAGGCCTATTGGCTCGAACATTGGTTTCTTCGATATCAATGGAATACAACAGAAAGATCCTTCGGCTATTCTCGAAGAAGAGGAAAATCTTGTAGGCGATAAGTATTATGGCAATAAGTTTGGTCAACCTTATGGCGGACGAGTAACAATTACAGCTACTGCGATTGGTGAGGAGTCATTTCCTGATTTAAACAGTAATAATATTCTTGATACTTTGCAAGAGTTTAAGTTGTTCAGGGGCACTGTTGTTGCGGAAGGTAATGTTACTTGTGGACGTGATAATACCGGTGATTGCTATAACTTGAGCGATGCTTTTGTAGACCATAATGAGGATGGAATTTACACTCCTTATTACATAAACAAGCTTGAAATGTCTGAGCCATCGGGTGAACGGGAAACTCTTTTAGATTTCTCTTCAGGCTCCTCCAATACCTCAGGCGTTTTTGACGAAGCAGATAATGGTTATAACGGGGTGTTATGTGATTCTGCTCAATCTACTGAAATAATTTGTAGTGAGCAAAAATCAATTTATGTTCGCCGTTCACTTGTGCTTGTTATGTCAGGTAGTGACGCTATAGCAACGAGAACTGCAAATGTGGGAGTTGTAGATAATCTTGCTGGTAATGGTCAGATTGATATCGCTATCAAAGGTACAGCTTCAGTGCAATTTACTATTTCTGATATCAATAACCAGCAAATGCCAGCGGGCACTGTAGTGAGTTTTAAAGCTACTGGTGCAACAGTCACGAGTTCAGCAAGTTACACTTGGCCAAGCACTAATTACAATGGCGGACGTGAGTTTGTGGTCAGCTTAAAAGGCGGTGAGCAAGCCGATTCTGGTAACTTTATCGTAACTGCCACAACCCCAGGTATCAGCGGTTCAGGTATTGAAGGTACAACGACTGAAGTACTGAATATCCCGATTGTTGTAAAATAAATTTAAACTGTACTCAGTATTCTAAATAAAAAATAAGGTGCTAATAGCACCTTATTTTTTCATGTAAAACTGAATCTATCGCTGGAACTGATATGCACTTCCTAGTTTCATGATTTGCGTTAGCTCATCTAATGCTGTACGTGATTCGATGATTAGCTGAGGGTCAGCAAGATCTTGGGTGGTTAATCTGTCACGGTAATGTTTGTCTACCCAAAGGTTTAAACGCGCAAATAAGGCATCATTCATTAATGTGTGTTGATTTACTGCCGCGACTTCCATCTCATTCATCGCAACACGTAAACGCAGGCAGGCGGGACCGCCGCCGTTTTGCATGCTTTGTTTTACGTCGAAGTAAAGCACTTGCTTAATGGGGGTGTTTAGTGTCAGTAGTTCATTTAAATAGGTAAATACTGCGGGATTTTCTTGGCAATCGGTTGGGGCAATAATGGCCATTTCACCAGAGGGAAGCGTAATAATTTGGGTATTGAATAAATAGCTTTTGACTGCGTCGTTAATTGCCACTTTAGCGGTAGGCACTTCAATGAAATACAGTTCGGTATCGAGCTTACGTTTAATTTCATCAATTTTATGTTGGGTATTTAAGAAGGCTTGTTCATGATAGAACAGCACATTCTGGTTACCGACTGCGATAACATCGTTATGGAATACACCTTGATCAATGACATCAGGATTCTGCTGGATGAAGACGCAATTATCCTCTTCAAGCTGATGTAAGCGTGCCACTGCCATCGATGCCTCTAAGGTTTGTCTTGCTGGATACTTTTGCGGTTTAGGCGCATTGGGATTGGTGGCTTCTTGTCCATAAACGAACAATTCTACACCTGCATGGCCGTACTCGTTGCATAGCCGAGTGTGGTTCGCCGCACCTTCATCACCGAAGCTATTATGCTCAGGTAAGTGACTATGGTGATGAAAATAGTGGGGATCACTGAAAGTTGCTGTTAATATGCGCCCCGTTGTGAGGGGCTCGATGCTGCGATGCAGTTTATCGACTAAATTTGCTGGGGTGAAATGCAGTTTGCCGTCACGCGTATCTGCACTTGGTGAGACAGTTGCGGCATTGGCAGTCCACATACTGGACGCACTGCAGCAGGCATTAAGCAGCATAGGCGCTTCTTTCACAGCCTGTTTTAATACATTGGCGTCAGAGCCGGAAAATCCAATTCGGCGCAATGTATAGAGGTCTGGGCGCTCTTGAGGGGCTAACATACCTTGAACCATGCCCATATCGGCAAGTGCTTTGGCTTTTTGGAGTCCTTGTTTCGCAGCAGCTTTGGGGTTGGAAACTAAGGCGGCATTGCTGAGCGAGGCGACATTGCCAAAAGACAACCCTGCGTAATTGTGTGTTGGTCCAACGAGTCCATCAAAATTCGCTTCAAAGTGCTTCATTGCTTATCCTTGTGATAGGGAAAGTTATTATTTGTTCATATGGTCCCTGAGGGAACCCAGTATACTGAAGCTTTTCGAGTGCACAAGCGGACGGTTTTGTGCTCAAAGCGACTTTTTCACGATAAATGCATAACTATTTCTTGCTTGCTGGCAAATAATGAAATATTAGTTTTTAATTACGCATATTATATTTTTACATTTTTTCAACTTTGATTAAAAAGTGACTCGCTGGTACATATAAAAGAGGGATTAACTTGAAACTATCAGTACAACCCTCTATATATGGTGCCAATTTCCACCTTCTTGAGATTTTTTGGCGCAAATTAAACTATGGGTAAATCGCTAGTTATTGTCGAATCACCGGCCAAAGCTAAGACTATTAATAAATATCTTGGCAAAGAATTCATCGTTAAATCGAGCGTAGGTCACATCCGTGATCTGCCGACATCATCGACTTCAGAAGGCAATGAAAAGGTTAAATCCGCTGCCGAAGTTAAGAAAATGTCGCCAGAAGAAAAAGCTCAATATAAAAAGGTGAAAGATCAGCAAGCGCTGGTGTCTCGCATGGGCGTAAACCCTGAAAAGGGCTGGGCGGCTAAGTATCAAATTTTGCCGGGCAAAGAAAAGGTCGTTAAAGAGCTACAGGCACTTGCCGATTCTGCCGACCAAATCTATCTCGCAACCGACTTAGACCGTGAGGGAGAAGCTATCGCCTGGCATTTGCAAGAGGTGATTGGCGGTGATCCTTCACGGTATCAACGTGTAGTTTTCAACGAAATTACTAAGTCTGCGATTCAAGATGCTTTTAGCAAGCCTTCAACGCTCGACACTAACATGGTTAATGCCCAGCAAGCCCGTCGCTTCTTAGACAGAGTTGTCGGTTTTATGGTGTCGCCACTGCTGTGGAAAAAAGTCGCTCGCGGTTTATCCGCTGGCCGAGTGCAGTCGGTTGCTGTTCGCTTAGTGGTTGAACGTGAAAGCGAAATTAAAGCCTTTGTACCGGAAGAGTTTTGGGATGTACATGCAGAGCTGAGTACGCCAGCCCAAGAAGCCTTGCGGATGGAAGTGGTTAAGCATTTAGATGCGGCCTTTAATCCCATTAATGAACAGCAAGCGATGGCGGCGGTTCAAGCGTTATCGGCGGCGAGTTTTACCGTGCTGGCCCGCGAAGACAAAGCGACTCAAAGCAAACCTTCTGCGCCCTTTATTACGTCGACATTACAACAGGCGGCGAGTACGCGCTTAGGTTTCGGTGTGAAGAAGACCATGATGATGGCTCAGCGACTTTATGAAGCTGGTCATATCACTTATATGCGTACCGACTCGACCAATTTGAGTCAAGAAGCCGTTGAAAACTTGCGTGATATGATTGCCAAAGAGTTTGGTGATAAATATCTACCCGCTGAACCCATTCGTTATGGTTCTAAGGAAGGCGCACAAGAGGCTCACGAAGCGATTCGTCCATCGAACGTTCATGTCCAAGCGGCGACCTTATCGGACATGGAGCGTGATGCTCAGCGCCTATATGAGCTGATTTGGCGTCAGTTTGTCTCGTGTCAGATGACGCCAGCCCAATATGATGCCACTAAGTTGACCGTAAAAGCGGGTGACTATGAGCTCAAAGCAACGGGACGTACTTTACGTTTTGATGGTTGGACTCGCGTACAAACAGCACTCAAGAAGAAAAACGAAGAAGACAATACGTTGCCATTTGTGGCACAAGGTGATGTATTAGCGTTAAAAGAGTTGCAACCTAAACAACACTTTACTAAACCGCCTGCACGATATAGCGAAGCTTCTTTAGTTAAAGAATTAGAAAAACGCGGTATTGGCCGCCCATCGACCTATGCAACTATTATTTCAACGATTCAAGATCGGGGTTATGTAAAAGTTGAGAATCGTCGTTTTTATGCCGAAAAAATGGGCGAAATTGTCAGCGAGCGATTAGTCGGCAGTTTTGCTGATTTAATGAGCTATGACTTTACCGCCAGTATGGAGCAAACATTAGACGATGTGGCTCGCGGCGAATTAGATTGGAAAAAAGTGCTCGATGGCTTCTATGCTGACTTTACTAAGCAATTAGAAAAAGCGGAGTTGGATCCCGAAGAAGGTGGCATGCGTCTTAACCAAATGGTGATGACGGATATCAAGTGCCCAACCTGTGGTCGCCCTATGGGTATTCGTACGGGAACAACCGGTGTTTTCCTGGGTTGCTCTGGTTACGAATTACCTCCCAAAGAGCGCTGTAAGACAACGATGAACCTTACGCCTGGCGTTGAGGCGATTAGCGAAAACAGTGAAGATGCCGAGACTGATGCACTGCGTGCGAAGCACCGCTGTAGTATTTGCGGCACAGCGATGGACAGTTACCTAATTGATGAGAAGCGTAAGCTACACGTCTGTGGTAACAACCCGATTTGTGAAGGCTATGAAGTCGAAGAAGGCCAATTCAAGATCAAAGGCTATGAAGGTCCGCTGATTGAGTGTGATCGCTGTGGCCACGACATGGAACTGAAAAACGGCCGTTTTGGTAAGTATTTTGGTTGTACCAATAGCGAATGTAAAAATACGCGTAAATTACTCAAGAACGGTGAGGCTGCGCCACCAAAAGAAGATCCTATCTATTTGCCTGATCTGAAATGCAGCAAATCGGATGCCCATTTCGTATTACGTGATGGTGCAGCAGGGATCTTCTTAGCGGCCAGTACCTTCCCTAAATCAAGGGAAACCCGTGCACCTCTGGTTGAGGAACTGGTTCAATACCGCGAGCTGCTGTGGCCTAAGTATCAATATTTAGCCGATGCGCCCGTCACTGATGACGAAGGCAATAAGGCTGCGGTGAAGTTTAGTCGTAAGACGAAAGAGCAATACGTTGCGACTGAAGTTGACGGTAAAGCCACTGGTTGGTCAGCGCATTACGTTAATGGTAAGTGGGTGAGTGAGACTACCAAGAAAGCCAAGAAAAGCGCATAGCGGTGGATTAAGCTAGCTTAACGCCAAGAGAATAACAAAAAAGCCAAGTCAATGATGACTTGGCTTTTTTGTCTCGATTTTCTTTAGAGACTGATTTTTTGCGGCAGATAATGAGCCAAAAATGTTGCTCGCTTTACTCGCACTCACTCACCACGCCCAATAACGCTGAAGAACGAGTGGAAGACGTGCCGCTAATTCAACTTAAAGGTAAGCAGTAAGCAAATAGTAACTGATCACCATTTCTTTTTCGGTTGAAACAGCATGTCGATATCATCTTCTTCATTTTTAGGTCTAGGTGCACTGGGTTCAGATTGTTTTTGTGCGCCCATAATCTCATCAAGTAATTGTTTAGCCTCATCCACTTTACGACCAATGAAAGGGTCATTAGGTGTTTGTGCTTTAATAGCGTGCAATGTCGATAGTGCTTTGGTCACCATTTGTTTTGATGACCCATATTGCTTCATAAAACTGGCCGCTCTTGCACGGGAAAGCATGGAATCAACATTGATCCTGAGCTGTAAACTGTCGATACGACTTTCTTCCTGAGCAAAAATGCTCGGGTCGACTTTCCCTTTATTATGTTCGGCTCTGAGTATCGCCTTGAGTTTTTTTAAGGTTTGAACTAGCGCTAAAATTTGTTTGTCGTTATCGGGTAGTCTGAAATTCTCAATCGGTGGTGTTTGAGGCTGACTAGACTGCAGGGTTATTACTTGATTGTTAATGTCGGCTAGGCGGCGCTGGTAATCAGACTGTTGCTGACTATTACCAATTGCTGTCGCAGCCTGCAAAGCATCTTGCACGCGACGATACAAAACCAACACAATATTCGTGCTACAAGGCATCATCCCTGTGTTTGATAACACAGCTTCGGTTTCATCGATAATTGCTCTTTGACGGGCAAATTCAATGCGCCGCTCAGCCTCTGCGCGTTCTTTTTGTTGTTGTAATACGTTAATTCCGATAACAAGCAGTAAAAGCGCACCGATGAGGATCAGAACCAAGGTGAATGACATAGATGTTCCATTATTTATCCAATTGAGCTAATGCTACAATAAATCAATAAACTAGCATAGTTATCTTAGCCTAGGTTATCATTTCTGTCGTATGAATCTGCAGACTTGTGCTCTATATTCCTATTTGCTTTAAGTTTTACTATATACTATAACGATTGATTATAGCTGAGAGTGCTTTGAGGGCTCAGTTGTTAATGGCATTTTGCGTGTTCGAGATAAGGAAATAAGATGAAACTGCAACAACTCAGGTATATTGCTGAGGTCGTAAAACATAACCTCAATGTATCGGCGACAGCTGAAAACTTGTATACCTCTCAACCTGGGATCAGTAAACAAGTTCGCATGCTTGAAGATGAGTTGGGGATCCAAATATTTGGTCGTAGCGGTAAGCACTTAACCCATGTCACACCTGCAGGTTTGCAAGTGATCAGCATTGCCAATGATATCTTGGGTAAAGTTGAGAGCATTAAAAAAGTTTCTGAGGAATATACTAAGCCCGATCAAGGCGAGTTAAATATTTCCACAACAGACACTCAGGCGCGCTATGCATTGCCGACGATCATTCGCCAGTTTATTGATCGCTACCCTAAAGTGAACTTGCATATGCATCAGGGGACGCCGTCGCAGATCAGCGAACAGACGGCTCGCGGTGATGCGGATTTCGCCATTGCGACTGAAGCAATGCATTTGTATTCCGACTTGATTATGTTGCCTTGTTATCATTGGAATCGCTCCATCGTCGTTCCTAAAGATCATCCCCTTGCGACCCGTAGCCCAAATAATTTGATTAGCATCGAAGATTTAGCGCGCTTCCCCTTAGTGACCTATGTCTTTGGTTTTGACCGAGCCTCTGAAATTGAGAAAGCGTTCAATCGCGCCAACTTAGAGCCGCGTGTTGTTTTTAGTGCGACCAGTGCCGATGTGTTGAAAACCTATGTCCGTTTAGGATTAGGTGTGGGCGTCATCGCCTCTATGGCGATTGACCCTAATGTCGATAAAGATTTAGTTGCGATTGATGCTGGCCATTTGTTTGCCCACAGTACGACTAAAATTGGCTTCAGGAAGGGCAGCTTCTTGCGCAGTTATATGTATGATTTTATTCAGCACTTTGCGCCGCATTTAACCCGTGACGTGGTGGAGAAAGCTGTCGCCTTACGGGATCAACAGCTTATTGATGAAATGTTTGCCGATAAAAATCTTCCAATGCGTTAATTGGCCATAATTTACTGACATAAAAATGCCGCTAATATAAGCGGCATTTTTATGGAATAATGTTTAGCTGAAACTTCATTTATAAATCAAGGTATTAAACCTTAGTGCTTAAATCTAATCCCTTAAATCTAGGTGCTTAAATTTAGGTAATAAAAACAATAGCCATGTGGCATTCATAAAGCATAAACATGCATCAAGCTCATCACACATCCTAAGATGTATGCAGTTAAGATAAATCGACTTTATCCATCTCAAGCTGAGCAAGTGCTATGACGGCTTGTGTACGGTTACGAACGCCCAGTTTTCTAAAAATGGCAGTCGCGTGCGCTTTTATGGTCGCTTCAGACACGCCAAGATCGTAGGCAATTTGCTTATTTAACAAACCTTCGGCAAACATCTGCAACACTTTATATTGCTGCGGCGTGAGATCGGATAATTTGCTGGCCATTTTATCAACGGCATCGTCATTGATAGAAATAATCTCAGTGCCTTTAGGTAGCCAAATATCACCAAATAACACCGCACTCAGTGCATCTTTAAGGGTTTCCATCGAGGCCGATTTAGGAATAAAACCACTGCTGCCATAATGAATCGCACGGCTAATGGTATTGATATCCTCGTGTGCAGAAATCACTACCACGGGTAAATCGGGATAATGTGAGCGTAGGTGAATAAGTGTGGAGTAGCCGTGGGAACCGGGCATCTGCAAATCTAACAGTACAAGATCGTAATCGACGCTACGGACATCCAACACAGATTGCAGTGCGTCAGCACTGTCGGCTTCAAACCATTGTGCATGCTCAAACGCTGTGGTCAGTGCTTGACGTAGTGCATTTCTGAACAATGGGTGATCGTCTGCGATAATAATATTTAAGTTTTCTAGCTTCATGGCTTTTATGATTATGTTCGGTGCGCGTGAAGATTGAACTCAATGTAACAGAAAAGTAATCAAGGATCCTATTGCTTTATTCATGAATAAGGACAAAATTTTGATATGTTTCTGGTTGTTAGACTTTGGTCGGTGTTTTGCAAAATAGATTCGAATCGCACGATAGTAATGAAAAGCCCGAGATAACGGGCCGTTCTATCTCTTTAAAACGTCTAAAATTACTCGTATGTCCACACTTGAGTGGGATTTCGTTGTTCGTCAACCGCAACAAAGGTGAACACCCCGCGTATAGCATGCTCTCGGTGATCTTGATACATGTCTTCGACATAGATGTTCACTTCAACTTTCAATGAAGTGTTACCTACATGGATCACCCGCGCGATCAGTTCGGCTAATGTGCCTGCGGGGATCGGTTTTTTAAAATCGATTCTGTCGGAACTCACTGTTACTAAGGTTTTACGGCAAAAACGAGTTGCAGCAATAAAGGCCGTTTCATCCATCCACGCTAAAGCTTCGCCACCAAATAACGTATTGTGATGGTTGGTGATGGATGGAAATACCGCTTTGATTACCCGCGCTTCAGAGGAGTCGATTCGCGTTTGAATCGCTTCAGGAAATTGTGCTTCAGGGGTTTCGGTTCGTGAGGTATTTTCGGTGTTTGGAGAAATGGGCGTAAGCGACATACAGCAACCTAAGGTAATGCAGCAAATAAGGCAGAATTATAGAGATTTTTAATTCTTAAAGATAGAAAACCACTTCACTTTGAGCCTCTAGCAGATTTTATTGTCGGTTTATTGTCATCCCAAAACCACCGCCTCTGGCGGTGGTGATTGTTCCTTGAGGCTATAGCCTGAATTACGCCCATGCTAAAAGAGACTTCTTATTCACCACAAGTAAGAGGAAACGAAAAGCATGGGCGATTATAGAAGTTCATCACATGTTTATTGGCGTTGCAAATATCATATTGTTTGGACTCCGAAGTACCGTTTTAAAATTTTAAAAGGAAACCTTGGTAAGGAGTTATATAGGTCAATTTATATCCTTTGCAATATGAAGGGTTGTGAGGTTTTAGAATTAAACGTTCAGATAGACCACGTTCACTTGGTAGTCATAATCCCGCCGAAGCTGTCAGTATCAACGCTGATGGGAGTATTGAAAGGAAGAAGTGCGATAAGGCTATTCAATAAATTCCCCCATGTACGTAAAAAGCTATGGGGCAATAGCTTTTGGGCCAGAGGTTATTTTGTAGATACAGTAGGGGTTAATGAAGAAATCATTAGACGATATGTGCGCCATCAAGATAAACAAGATCAGGAACATGAGGCTCAATTGTCGTTGCAGATGATGTAGGTTCTTGGAATAGCCCCTTCCAGGGGCAAGTCAAAGCCGCCTTCTAAGAGGGCGGATTCTTTACTACTAACCTTTTAGGCGGCTATGCATAGCAGATAATATTTTAAACTCATTATTTAAGTATAAGTCATTAAAAGTAATGTAATTTTTATATTTTGTCATATCTAGTTATTTAATATAACACTTTAAAGGTTAACAAATTACTTACATTGAGCTACCTTGAATATTCCGCAGTAACCCCTTTGTTGTCATCTGACGTTGTATGTGCTCGTGTAAAGGACTATTTCGGTAACATACTATAATAAAAGAGGATTTCAACATGATCTGTAATATACCTTGGGTAATGAAGCAACAACGATTCGCGTGGTTAATGGCCACAGCTATGGCGGGTTTCAGTTATTCTCAAACGGCTGGAGCAGTGAGTTGCCAAGATATAGCAGCTTGGAACAGTAGCCAAATCTACGCAACCGTCACGCCTGTTACCTACGATAATTATCTCTATCAAAATAAGTGGTGGACCCAGAATGAAAACCCGAGCCAAACAGGGCAGTGGGGCGTATGGGAAAACAAAGGCGTGTGTGATGGTGCGCAAAACCAAGCGCCTACACTGGTCATCTTACAGCCGCAAAACAATGTGAGTGTGAATTTAGTGGATGTTGTCGTGCTGCAGGCCAATGCATCTGATGTTGACGGTACCGTTTCGAGCGTAAATTGGTTTGCAAATGGTCAGGCGGTAACGAGCCCTTGGACGACTAATGCGATCGGCAGTGTCCAGCTTAAAGCGGTAGCAACCGATGACAAAGGTGCGACGACCGAGAAAAGTGTTGTGCTAACCGTTATCAATGCTACGAGTGAAAACTTACCGCCTTCGACAGAAATTTTGTCACCTCTCAATGACAGCGCTGTCATTGTCGGCAACTCAGTAACCATTAGCGCGAATGCGAGCGATCCTGATACGGGCGATAGCATTACTAAAGTTGAGTTTTATCTTGATAGTCAATTGATTGCGACTGATAACAGTGCACCCTATTCGGCAACATGGCAGGCTGCAGGAGTCGGTGTGCATCAATTACAAACCCGTGCCTACGATAGTCACAATACCAGCGGCTTGTCGGCAATCATCAAACTCAATGTTGTCGCAGCTAATCAAGCGCCGAGCGTGACATTAACCGCGCCGCAGTCCAACTTTCAAACAGATTTAGGCACGGTGTTATCACTCGCAGCAACTGCGACTGACAGTGATGGCGATGTGGCCAGCGTGCGCTTTTATGCTAACGGTGTGCTCGTTGCTGAAGATGCAACCGCGCCATACAGTGCACAATGGACTGCCATTGAAAACGGTGACATTCGTTTCACCGCTGAGGCGATTGATAATCTTGGCCTGACAACATTATCAACCGCGGTTATTGGCCGAGTAGGTCAAGCACCAACTGATAATGAGGCTTGCCGTCCTGAAGGTTTAGTGGGTGATTCAGTATATTGCGATGTGTACGATGAACAGGGCCGCGAAAAAATGGGTAGCGATCACGCCCGCCGCGTTATCGGTTACTTTACTTCGTGGCGCACGGGTAAAAATGGCCAGCCGAGTTATCTCGCAAGTGATATTCCGTGGGATAAAATTACCCACATCAATTATGCATTTGCGCATATTGATTCGAATAACAAGGTCTCTATTGGCGACCCCAATAGTGCGACGAACGCGGCAACAGGATTAGAGTGGCCGGGCGTTACAGGCGCTGAGATGGATCCCGAGTTTGATTACAAAGGCCATTTTAACTTGCTCAATAAGTATAAAAAACGCCATCCAAACGTTAAGACTTTAATCTCGATTGGTGGTTGGGCTGAAACGGGCGGTTATTTTGATGATAACGGCAATCGCGTTGCCAGTGGTGGTTTCTATGAGATGACTCAGACGACGCAAGGGATTGAAATCTTTGCCGATTCTGTGGTGACTTTCTTACGCACTTACAGCTTTGATGGGGCGGATATCGACTATGAGTACGCGACATCAATGGCTAAATCCGGTAATCCTGATGATTTTGCGATGTCAGAGCCAAAGCGTGCGACCTTGTTTAAACAGTACGAACAGCTGATGAAAACCCTGCGTGAAAAACTCGATGCAGCCAGCAAGCAAGATGGTAAGCACTACATGTTGACCGTTGCAGCGCCAGCATCGGGTTATTTGTTACGTGGGATGGAGGCGTATCAGATGACCCGTTATCTCGATTACGTCAATATTATGAGCTATGACTTGCACGGCGCGTGGAATGATTTTGTCGGTCACAATGCGGCGCTATTTGACACTGGTACAGATGCAGAACTTGCGCATTGGGATGTTTATAGTGCGGCGCAATATGGCGGCATTGGTTATCTCAATACCGATTGGGCATACCATTATTTCCGTGGTTCTATGCCGGCAGGGCGGATCAATATCGGTATTCCTTACTACACCCGTGGTTGGCAAAATGTAAGTGGTGGCACCAACGGTCTATGGGGCTTAGCGGCATATCCGGATCAAACGGCTTGTCCTGTGGGTACGGGTGATGGGGCGTCAAACTGTGGTTACGGTGCTCAAGGAATTGATAACCTCTGGCACGATAGTGATGTACGTGGCGATGAGATGTTCGCAGGCTCTAACCCTATGTGGCATGCTAAAAACTTGGAACTCGGTATCAGCGGCAGTTATTTAAGCCTTTATGGATTAGATCCGCAAACGAATGTCGCCGATCGACTGACGGGTACCTATGAGCGCCACTACGACGCTGTGGCAGAATCTTCATGGTTATGGAACCCGACCAAAAAGGTGTATCTGTCTACTGAAGACGAGCAAGCTATGGCGCGTAAAGTGCAATATGTGGTCGATAACGGCATTGGCGGCGTCATGTTCTGGGAATTAGCGGGTGACTTTGGCTGGCATCCAGAGCGTAACAATGGTCAGGGTGAGTTCTTTGTGGGTGATACTATGACTAGCATTGCGTACAACGGATTTGCGCAAGCAACCCCGTATGGTAATCGCACCAGCAATCAGGTAATGCCATCACAAACATTAGCCTTAACGGCAAGTTTATCTGGCTATAAAGTGGGCGACAGTAACTATCCGATTACGCCAACCTTAACCATCACCAATAATAGCCAAGTGACTATACCCGGCGGTGCTGAGTTTGAATTTGATATTTCAACTTCAACTTCAGCCGAAATTGCCGATCAATCGGGTACGGGGTTAACTGTGGTAACGGATGGTTCCAATGTGGCAGGAAATAACGTGGGCGGGTTGGAGAATGATTTCCACCATGTTCGCTTTATCTTGCCAACTTGGAAAAGTCTGGCACCTGGGGCAACGTTTGACGGCACTATTAAGTACTATTTGCCTGTCTCTATGCCATCAAACTTTACTGTGAGTTTTAATGGCACTCGATATGGATTTGGTGCGGCGAGTTCCGTTGTTCCACCTGTGGATTGTGCTGCAAATCCAAGTTTACCTGAATGCCAAGTACCTGTGGTGGATAGTTGTGAAGCGGCGAGTGTCGATACTGCGGGTATTCCTGCTTATCCAAATTTCCCGCAAAAGGACTATCAGGGAAATCCAAGTCATGCAGCAACGGGCGATCGGATGAAAAACAGTAGCGCTGTTTACCAAGCTAAGTGGTGGACCAACGCGGCACCTGGATCTTCTGCAGATTGGGCGTTTGTGTGTAATCTATAACATTGTTTATGCACTATAAAAGTGTGCAAAGCCGTCAGTCGTAGTGTGTTGCTGTCGGCTATAAATACAATGGGTATTAAACCGCTGTTAATAAAAAACCGATCAAAGATCGGTTTTTTTTATTGGAAAATGTATATCGCTTCGGACATATTTTTCAAGCGTTAGGCTTATTTTGCTAACAATGCTTTTCGCTCGCGGGAAGCAGCTGCTAGTTTACGTAGCAGGACTTCTGAGTCATCCCAATGTAAGCAGGCATCTGTGATGCTTTGGCCATAACAGAGTGGTTGGTCTGCAACGACTTTCTGGTTGCCTTCCTGTAAGAAGCTTTCAGCCATAATACCGGCGATGGCAGTGCTGCCTGCCCGCATTTGCGCCATGATTTCATCGGCCACGTTAAGCTGCTTAAGGTGGTTCTTTTCACTATTACCGTGGCTGAAATCAACCACCATACGTTGAGTGACCCCAACAGAGGCAAGTTGTTGACGTGCCTTTTCAATATCTTCGGCGTGGTAATTCGGCGTTTTGCCGCCGCGCAGAATGATATGACCAAACGGATTACCGTGGGTGCGATAGACCGCCATCGCGCCATCTTTATCCGGTGAATAGAAAATATGCGGAACTTGTGCGGCCCGCACTGCATCGACGGCGATATTGATATTGCCATCGGTACCGTTTTTGAAACCAACAGGACAAGACAGTGCCGAGGCCATTTCACGGTGAACTTGGCTTTCTGTGGTGCGTGCGCCAATTGCGCCCCAAGTAATGAGATCGGCGATGTACTGACCGTTCACCATATCTAAGAATTCGGTGGCGATAGGTAATTTTAATTCAGTGATTTGTTGCAGCAACTCGCGAGCAATACGTAAGCCTTTGTTTGGCTCGAAACTGCCATCAAGATCGGGATCAGAAATTAATCCTTTCCAGCCGACAATCGTGCGAGGTTTCTCAAAATAGACCCGCATTAAGATGCACAAATCATCTTTCAATTCTTGATGTAACGCGGCTAAGCGCTGCGCATAATCTAATGCCGCTTTGGTATCGTGTATTGAGCATGGGCCTATGATCACCAATAGACGTTGATCTTCACCCATAATAATGGCTTCGACTTCACGACGTTGCTGAACCAGATAATCGGCCGCATCTTGAGTTAATGGGAACTCAGATGCCAGTTGCGCAGGTGAGATGACTTTTGCTAATAAGGAAGTGCGTAGTTCGTCTGTTTTTATGGTCATTCAAAATACCGAGCTTGCGTGCGGCGCTTTTCGCCAGATTGCCTCGGATTATAACGAATCGAACCGAGTTGCACAGCGCCAATTGTGTTAATTGTCGGCAACTGTGCAATGA
The DNA here is from genome assembly GCF_020447145.1 of Shewanella sp. SR1. NCBI lineage: Bacteria > Pseudomonadati > Pseudomonadota > Gammaproteobacteria > Alteromonadales > Shewanellaceae > Shewanella > Shewanella sp. SR1. The sequence continues at coordinate 193,023 of NZ_JAJAEF010000002.1, forward strand.
ATTTGATTTAACTTAGATTGATTTAGCCTAAATTCACTCGGTTTATCTTGCTGCTTTTGGCTCTACAAGCTTAGAACATGTGCCGTTCTAGGCCCGTGACATCCAATATTTTGGTGGCAATTTCTTCTACTGAATGATTCGTTGTATCTATATAAGGAATGCGTTCACGTTTAAATAGCATTTCCACTTCTTTGACTTCTAAGCGGCACTGCTTGAGTGACGAGTAGCGGCTGTTTTCCATTCTGCTTTGGCGGATCTCATGTAAACGCACAGGATCAATCGTCAAGCCAAACAGTTTTTTCTTATTGCGTTTCAGCGCGTCGGGTAATTTAAGGTTATCCATATCATCTTCGGTGAAAGGGTAGTTCGCGGCTTTGATGCCAAACTGCATCGACAAATACAGGCTTGATGGCGTTTTGCCACAGCGAGACACCCCAAGTAAAACCAGATCGGCTTGATCCATGTGTTTCATGGTCTGACCGTCATCATTATCCATGGCGAAATTAATCGCATCGATACGCGCTTCATAGCCGTGATTTGCTTTCCCATGGGTGCGATGCAACACTGGCGAAGCTGAAACCCCTAAATGTTGTTCGAGTGGGGCCACAAAAGTATTCAAAAAATCATAATCTAAGCCTTCACTTGAGTAGATGATGTCGCGGATCTCCGCTTTTACGATCGAATGGAATACTAACGGCCGCTCACCTGTTGTAATAAAACAATCATTAATTTGTCGCTTAACTTGCTCCGCTTTCGTCAAAGTTTCGACGAATGGAATTGTAAGTGACTCAAATTCTAATGGAAATTGCGAGAGAACCGCATGACCAAAAACTTCAGCTGTGATCGCTGTCCCGTCGGAGATATAGAATACTTTTGGTGCCATACTGACCTCTTGTAGTAATAAAATTACAAATAAAATTATAGATTTACGCGTGTTCGACAGGAGTGTAAAATGCCGCTGCCCTCGTGTGAAGGGGCCACTGAAATAAACTTGCGGAGATAGAACTGTGCAGCAATACGTACTCTGGTATCAAGAATTAGGCATGGGTGACGTCAACTTGGTTGGCGGTAAAAATGCTTCTCTAGGCGAGATGATCAGCAATCTGGCCAATGCCGGTGTTCAAGTACCTGGCGGATTTGCGACAACTTCCCATGCGTTCAACGAGTTCCTTGAACAAAGCGGAGTTAACCAGAAGATTTATGACATTCTAGCCACACTGGATGTAGATGATGTCAATGCGCTGGCTAAAGTTGGTGCACAGATCAGGCAGTGGGTTATCGACACCCCATTTCAACCAGCATTAGAGCAAGCCATTCGTGAAGCTTACGATAAACTTGCCGCTGAAACTAGCGAAGCGTCATTCGCGGTACGTTCTTCTGCAACAGCTGAAGATATGCCAGATGCGTCTTTTGCGGGTCAGCAAGAAACTTTCTTAAACGTTAAAGGATTTGAATCTGTACTGACGGCTATCAAGCACGTTTACGCTTCACTCTTTAACGACCGCGCGATTTCTTACCGTGTTCACCAAGGTTACGAACACCACGGTGTTGCCTTGTCTGCTGGCGTGCAACGCATGGTTCGTTCAGACAAAGCGGCTTCAGGTGTGATGTTCACTATGGACACTGAATCTGGCAATAACGATGTCGTGTTTATCACTTCATCTTTTGGTCTGGGTGAAATGGTTGTTCAAGGCGCGGTAAACCCTGATGAATTTTATGTTCATAAACCTATTTTAGCCTTAGGTCACAAGGCTGTTGTGCGCCGTAATATCGGTAGCAAGCTCATCCAAATGGTGTATTCAGATGATGCTGCTCACGGCAAACAAGTCAAAATTGAAGATGTTGCAAGCGAGCAACGCCGTCAATTCTCAATCAATGACGCTGAAGTTGAAGAGTTGGCAAAACAAGCTGTGATTATCGAGCAACACTATGGTCGTCCAATGGACATCGAGTGGGCAAAAGACGGTAACGACGGCAAATTGTATATCGTTCAAGCGCGTCCAGAAACGGTTCGTAGCCGTGAAGATGTGCAATTGATTGAGCGTTATCACTTAAAGAGCCGTGGCGCTGTGATCTGTGAAGGTCGCGCTATCGGTCATAAAGTGGGAACCGGCGTAGCCAAAGTATTAACGTCAATCGCCGATATGGATCAAATCCAACCAGGTGACGTGTTAGTGACTGACATGACAGATCCAGATTGGGAACCTATCATGAAACGCGCGAGCGCCATCGTCACTAACCGTGGCGGTCGTACTTGTCACGCGGCGATTATCGCCCGTGAATTAGGTGTGCCAGCGGTGGTGGGTTGTGGTGACGTGACTGACCGTATCAAGAATGGTCAAATCGTGACTGTTTCTTGCGCTGAAGGTGACACTGGCTTTATCTACGAAGGTAAACAAGAGTTTGAAGTGATTTCAAACCGTGTTGACTCTTTGCCAGAACTGCCAATGAAAATCATGATGAACGTGGGTAACCCTGATCGTGCATTTGATTTCGCCCGTTTACCAAACGAAGGTGTGGGTCTAGCGCGTTTAGAATTCATCATCAACCGTATGATTGGTATTCATCCAAAGGCACTGCTCGAGTTCAATCAACAGGATGCAGCACTGCAAACTGAAATCAACGAGATGATCGCAGGTTATGAATCACCGGTTGAGTTCTACATTGCCCGTCTGGTTGAAGGTATTGCGACTATCGGTTCTGCTTTCTATCCGAAGAAAGTGATCGTGCGTATGTCAGACTTTAAGTCTAACGAATACGCAAACTTGGTTGGCGGTGACAGATACGAACCAGAAGAAGAGAACCCAATGTTGGGCTTCCGCGGTGCAAGCCGTTATATCTCTGAATCGTTCCGTGACTGTTTTGCCTTAGAGTGTGAAGCGATCAAACGTGTTCGTAACGACATGGGTCTGAAAAACGTTGAAGTCATGATCCCGTTCGTACGTACAGTTAAAGAAGCTGAACAAGTGATTGGCCTGCTGAAAGAGCAAGGTTTAGAGCGCGGTAAAGATGGTTTACGCGTCATCATGATGTGTGAAGTGCCTTCAAACGCCCTGTTAGCGGATCAATTCCTTGAGCATTTCGATGGTTTCTCTATCGGCTCAAACGATTTAACTCAGCTAACACTCGGTCTTGACCGTGACTCAGGTATCATCAGCCACTTATTTGATGAGCGTGATGAAGCCGTTAAAATGCTACTTTCTTTAGCCATTAAAGCGGCTAAAACTAAGGGTGCTTACATAGGTATTTGTGGTCAAGGTCCTTCAGATCACGCCGATTTTGCGGCTTGGTTGGTCGAGCAGGGCATAGATACTGTATCGTTAAATCCAGACACTGTGATTGATACTTGGTTGTATTTAGCCGAAGCTCACGGTTGATCTAGATTGTAATTTTATAAACTTGTTAAAAAAGCCGCTTTTTAGCGGCTTTTTTTTGTTTATAATGGCGCCATAACGATAATTGACAGAAGCTATCTATGCTACCCCTGCTATCACATCAACAAACATTAGAGCCAGTGTATTTGGCATACCTTGATGCACTGGAGCAAAGTGAGTATTCCGGTGATATAGACAAACGTTACAGCGCACGTTTAGTGCAAGCAACGGACAACTCTGTATATCAATTCTTACCTCAAGCTGTGTTATATCCTAAAAATCAGCAGGATATCCAAATTGCATTGACACTGGCTGCTACGGACGCATTTCGCAGCGTGACCTTCAGTGCACGTGGCGGCGGTACCGGTACCAACGGACAATCCCTGACCCATGGTTTGATTTTGGATGTGTCGCGTTACATGAATCGCGTGCTCGAAGTGAATGCTGAGCAAGGTTGGGTACGAGTTGAAGCTGGCGTCGTTAAAGATGCACTTAACGATGCATTGCGTCCCCATGGATTCTTTTTTAGTCCCGATTTATCCACCTCAAACCGCGCCACGATTGGCGGCATGATCAATACCGATGCCTCGGGTGCGGGCTCACTGGTTTACGGTAAGACGTCAGATCACGTGCTGGCGCTGCGTAGTGTGTTGATTGATGGCAGTGTGCTGGATACGCAGCCCCTAGACGCTGGACTACTGTGCAACCCCGATAACGTCAGTGATAATCCGTTGGGGCAGAAACTGATTTCTGCTGTGGCGGCGGTATGCCGCGAAAAGCGCACTCAGATTGAAAACCAGTTTCCTAAGCTCAACCGTTTCCTTACTGGCTATGACTTAAAACATGTGTGGAACGACAACCTGACGCAATTCGATTTATCACGGATTTTGACAGGCTCAGAGGGCACGCTTGCGGTGATAACCGAAGCTAAACTCAATCTCACCCCGCTGCCGACTGAGCGCGCTATGGTGAACATTAAGTACGATTCGTTCCAATCGGCATTGCGTCATGCGCCATCCTTAGTTGCCGCGCGGGCGACTGTGGTCGAAACCGTCGATTCAAAAGTGCTGAATTTAGCCCGCGAAGATATAGTCTGGCACTCGGTATCTGATCTGATTCAAGAAGTGCCGGGTAAAGTCATCGACGGCCTCAATATGGTCGAATTTGCTGGTGACACAGTAGAGGTTGAGCAAAAGCTTGCGAGTCTTGAAGCTGTCTTGACTGAGCAGATCAGCAAAGGCGAGTGCGGCGTATTGGGTTACCAAGTGACGCAAGACAAGCCAAGCATTGAAAAAATCTACGGCATGCGCAAAAAAGCCGTTGGCTTATTGGGCGCCACTAAAGGACGTCGTAAACCTATCGCCTTTGCGGAAGATACCGCGGTGCCGCCCGAAAAACTCGCCGATTATATTATGGAGTTTCGCGGAGTACTCGATGGTCATAATCTGCAATACGGTATGTTCGGTCATGTGGATGCGGGCGTGTTGCATGTTCGGCCCGCACTCGATATGTGCGATGTTGAAGATGAAAAACTATTGCGGGTGATTTCTGATCAAGTCGCGGCACTGACGCTTAAATACGGTGGCCTGATGTGGGGCGAACACGGTAAAGGCGTGCGTGGTGAATACGGTCCATCTGTCTTTGGTGATGAACTATACGGCGTTCTACAAGATATCAAAGGCTTGTTCGATCCCGACAACCGATTAAACCCCGGCAAGCTGGTGGCACCTAAACATACTGGCGCCCTCTATTACGATATCGACAGTGCTAAGCGCGGTAAGTTTGACCGACAAATCCCCATCGAAGTACGTGATGCATTCCCCGATGTGATGAACTGTAACGGCAACGGCCTGTGTTTTAACTACAGCAGCTATTCGCCCATGTGTCCGTCGTTTAAGGTGACGGGTGACAGAGTTCAATCGCCCAAGGGGCGCGCAGGGCTCATGAGAGAGTGGCTCAGGCTGCTGGAGGCTGAAGGGGTTGATGTCAACGCATTGGCCAAAGCAAAGCCCTTAGGTTTACTGCAGCGCGTTCAAAATACCCTGAACGCCCAGCGCGATTATGATTATTCCCACGAAGTGATGGAATCGCTCAAGGGCTGTTTGGCCTGTAAAGCCTGCTCAGGGCAATGTCCGGTCAAAGTGGATGTGCCTAAATTTAGGGCGCAGTTCTTTAATATCTACTATCAACGCTATTTAAGACCGGCGAAGGACTATCTCGTCGCAGGTATCGAAGATAGCTTGCCATTAATGGCCGCTGCACCGCGTCTTACTAACTTTGCCGCGCAAAATCCATTGAGCCAATGGGTGATTAAAAAGGCGATTGGTTATGTGGATGCCCCTGCGTTATCTGTGCCGACCTTAAAGCAAAGACTCGATGGTCATGCAAGCCGTGGTTACGACTTAGCTGCACTACAGGCAATTCCAGAAGAGGCGCGCTCGCAGTTTGTGCTGGTGGTGCAAGATCCCTTTAACAGTTTCTATGACTCTGGCCTTGTGCTGCGCTTTATCCAGTTGATTGAAAAACTCGGTTTAAAACCGGTGTTGTTACCTTATAAACCCAATGGCAAGCCAACGCATATCAAGGGATTTTTAGATAAGTTCGCGAAAACGGCGCAGTCGAGTGCGGACTTTTTGAACCAAGTCCATAAACTGGGCATGCCTATGGTCGGTATCGATCCAGCCTTAGTCTTGTGTTATCGCGACGAATACCGTGAAGTCTTAGGCGCTAATCGCGGTAATTTTGAGGTCAAGTTAGCCAACGAATGGCTACTTAATGTCATCAAAGATTTACCTGCAAAAGCTGCGCAAGGTAAGCAATATACCTGGTTTAGTCATTGCACTGAATCGACGGCCAAGCCAAATACCGCCAATGAATGGACTAAAATCTTTGCCCATTTTGGTGCTAAGTTAACCGCAGTCAATTTAGGTTGTTGTGGTATGGCCGGAACCTACGGCCATGAGGCGGAAAACCTCGAGCGCTCTAAAGCTTTGTTTGAGATGTCTTGGCAGCAAACTCTCGCTAAGATTGAACAGCCGCAAGTGTTAGTGTCAGGCTATTCTTGCCGTACCCAAGTGAAACGTTTTGCCGGTTACAAGCCAAAACATCCACTGGAGGCTTTGCTTGAGTTAGCAAATATCTAGTGGTGTTTATCACTTAGCTTCGCCAGTGAGCTTGTTATTATCCTCACTGGCATATCCCAGTGTTGAATGTCACACTAAAGCCAGCCGCAATGCTGGTTTTTTTATGGATGATGGAGGCCTAGATGGAAAAGATGACTGACAGTATTCAACACACACTCAAACAATTCGCCGCCGATAGCGCATTAACGACAACAACGCCATTGTGCAGTGAAGTCCCATTGTTTGACATTAACGCCTTGGGTGATTGGACGTATTTGGGTACATCGCTGCCAGCAAAGTTTGCTAAGTTGTTCGCCAGTATTTTGCATTGCATCGATGATGAGTATTTCTTAATTACCCCAGTGGAAAAGGTACGAGTGCAGGTTGAAGATGCGCCGCTGCTGATTGTCGATTTCGAGCGAGCGCAACCTCATTCTCTGCTCAATGTGAGCACCAGTATTGACACTCTGCACCACAATGTGGATATAAAGCAGATGAAGCTCACCGATGACAGTGTTTATTTGCCACTTGAGCGCGGGTTATGGGGAAAATTAGGCCGTGCTTGTTACTATAATTTTGTGAATGAATTCAATTTATCTGATCTAAATGAGCAGTGAGTTCGTAGGTTAATCGCATAATTAGCTGTGGTGTTAGCTAGTTTATTGCGGGTTAAGTGGTAGTATTAAAACTGACTCTGGCTTCTTATAATGGCGCACAGGGTAAGTGAAAACGCGTTAAAACCTTTGTTGTAGGAGGTGCTGTTTGAATCGTCATGAAAGCTTAGGCTATCTTGTTTCCCACTTAAATATCGAGCTGCAAAATGAGCTTGATCTGCATCTTAAGCGATATCAACTCGATATAAAACTGTGGCCTGTGCTGTTTGCTTTGTGGCAAGAGGAGGGCATCAGCCAAACTGAATTGTCTAAGCGTTGCGATGTGGCAAATTACACTATGACGCGTTTACTCGATCAGTTGCAGGTACAAGGTCTTATTACCCGCCATCAAGAAGCCGATAATCGGCGCGCCTTTCAAATCTTTTTGACCGATGAAGCCAAAGCGTTAGAGCAAGATCTGATTTGCGAAGCTGAGCGGGTCAACGAAAAGTTCCTGTCTAACCTCAGTGATGAGGAGCAGCAGCAGTTCGTCTTACTATTAAATAAAATCAATCGCTTGGCTTAATGATACGGATTCATTCGGTATGGAGGGAAACTGCGGTTTAGCCGTTTTCACGGCTATCTGTATGTAATTATCTAAGTTGAGCTCCCCAGTTTAATCCCATCACTCATCTGTCTCTTCACGGGATTAAACTGGCTCAATCAATTCAAGTAAAGTGCAAAGACGCAGAGTAGGCTGACGGCTATGACTGAGTGTTGCAAATAACGGCGGCTGGCTAACAAATTTTCTTTGCCTTGTTTTAGGCTGGCGACGAGTGTGTGCTGCTTATAAATTCGGCACATCAACTCATCGGTTTGGGGATCGATAAGCAGTTCAAACTTGCAAGGTGCGCCGTCTTTAAGTTGGATGGTATGTTCGCTCTGAGGCTTAAAATTCAGCTTGTGCGACACCATCTGGCCGTTGACAAAGACCCGCTCTAAACCGCTCCAATTACTGGCTTGCAGTTCAACTACATCTTGGTTGAGATCATACTTGAAACGGATCATAGCGCTATCCTGTGCTGGGACCTGAGAGGCTAATTCAAGCAGACAAATATGACGTTTTCCAGCGTGATTTAATGAATATTCTGTGTCGAAATTAAAAGCGCGGCTAAACCATGAGCTTAGCGCGAGATTAAATTTTAGATAACAAAAAAGCGACCAGAGGTCGCTTTTGGGGATGTTACGCGGGCAGAAAAATTACTTTTTTGCGGCTTCGATAATGGCTTTCGCCATTTCATCAGCTACAGCGCCGGTTGTACGGTTCTGTGCATCAGCTTGGCTGAAGATTTTCAGCAGTGTGTTGTAAATTTCTTCTACTTTGGCGGTAGACCTTGCGGCGTCGTAATCTTTTTCGAATGACACATTGATAATGCCGCCTGCGTTGATCACATAGTCTGGCGCGTACAGTATGCCCATTTCTTTCAGCTGTTCGCCGTGGCGTACTTCAGCTAATTGGTTGTTGGCACAGCCAGCAACAATTTTGGCTTTCAGTTGCGGTAAGGTCGCATCGTTTAAAGTTGCGCCAAGGGCGCAAGGAGCATACACATCCACATCTTGCGCGTAGATTTCTTGAGGCGCGACAACAATGGCACCAAAGTCGGTAGCGACTTTGTCTAACGAGGCTTGATGAATGTCGGTCACAATCAGTTCAGCGCCTTCGTTATGCAAGTGTTTGCACAGGTAATAGCCAACGTGACCCACGCCTTGAACGGCGATTTTAAGGCCTTTTAGGCTGTCTAAACCGAGTCTATGTTTAACCGCAGCCTTGATGCCTAAATAAGTGCCAAGGGCGGTGAACGGTGATGGATCGCCACTCTTGCCTTCAAGACCTGCCATATAAGGGGTTTCTTCATGGGCAATCATGATATCAGCTGTAGTAGTACCGACGTCTTCAGCTGAATAATAGCGGCCGCCAAGACTATTGATGAAGCGGCCAAAAGCGCGGAATAGGGCTTCGCGGTCTTGTCTTTTTGGATCGGCGATGATCACTGATTTGCCACCGCCCATGGTTAAACCGGCAAGGGCATTTTTGTAAGTCATGCCACGAGAGAGGCGTAATACGTCAGTCAGGGCTTCATCATCCGATTGGTAATTCCACATCCGGCAGCCACCCACGGCAGGGCCAAGGTTGGTGTTATGGATGGCGACAATGGCCTTTAAGCCACTTTCTTTATCATGACAGAATACGACCTGTTCATGTTCGTCAAAGGATACATGATTAAATACAGCCACGTGAATTTCTCCGCTATACACAATGAAAAAGCCGACGAGGTGAGTCCCCATCGACTGCTTGTTATATTTATTGCAGAACCATAGCATTTAGCGATACTCTCAACCATGCATAATGACCGAATAAATACATTATTTGTGGCAATTTAGCTTTCCACTTTACGTAAACGTAAGCTTTGCGGTTGAAAATGGATTGTACTGAATTTAATGTAACGAATAGAATGAATCGCGTACTGATCCCAAGAATTAGGTTCGCGTTATAACAATAAGATAGGACGGAAGTATGACTGAACAAGCTGTCGACCAAACTCAACAGAATTTATCAGCTGAAGAAGTGGAAAAGCTGCGTCAAGAGTGGGTCAGAACTCAATTTCAAAAAGCCAATCGTTTCCTCGCTGAAAAAGGCGTGATCCCAAGTAAAGTCTTGGCCGATGAAAGTCGTTATCTTGCGCCTTACATGGCGATTTGGAAAATGGAATCAAAGCGTCCCAGCAACAAAACCTATTGGGTGATGTCGGGCGATTTACCATCGGATTTCGTCGATGTGAAAGTGGCTGCAACGGCCCGTGATGCGGTGCGTCATTTCTCTATGATGTGGCAAATGCAGGCGGAAAACTTGGTACGTTCAGGTGCAACCCGTGATGCCACGCAGGCCAAATTTGCGCAATTACTGGTATCGCGCGCTGAGAGTTTATATCGTATGCACAATGACGATAAGCTGTGGAATGCCTAAGCTCAAATGAGTTGAGGATTGTATTGAGGTAGTATTGAGTTAATACAATCACTTGTGTTGATTGATACTGATAATTGAAATAACAATAAGGCACTCAATTGAGTGCCTTTTTTATACTGACTTTTATGCAGATTTCCTATGTTGAGAACAAGGTCATCGAGCAAAGTCGATAGGGCTTATTCTTCGCTGTCGCTTAAGTAGAAGAAACCTTGATTGATGAGTTTCAATAGTAAGGCTTGAACTTCTTCATGCTGACATATTTCAGTCGCTTCATCGGCGCTTAAGCTCACGTTATCGCTCAACTGTGCGATAACGTCTACCGGTGTATTTAGCAATTCGTGCACATCACCATTGATGAATAATCGCGGCGTGGCGTCATTTTCAAGGCGCAATACTTTCAAACCGCCGATACGGCTCACGCCAGCACCTTGGGCGAAGGCATCTTGCAAATCTTCAATGCTGTAAGCTTCTTCGCCTTCACACAAATCAAGCTCGAAACGGTTTTGACTGAGCAGTTTACCTAACACGATTTGGTAGCTATTGGGATCTTGGCTCAGCTGACTCAAGAGTGACATTATGCCCACTTGATGATCTTGGCTGACAATACCCGCTGAACTCGGTTCAGTTTGCGACGTGAAACGCTGCTGACCTAAGTTATTGTCGAGCAGGTAATCGGCGACTTCACTGATCAGCTCTTGCTGGCTTGGTGCACGAAAACCAATTGAGTAACTCATTGCCACTGTTAGGGTTTCGCCGCAATGCGGGAAACCAGGTGGAATATAAAGCATGTCGCCTTTTTCTAGCACCACATCGATAATTGGGGTGAAGTCTTCTACCAGCGGCGAGTTGGGATTGCCACCACGGCGTTGTTGCGGGGTATTGTCACCCACAGTCCAGCGACGCTCACCTTCGCCTTGAATGATAAACACATCGTAGTTATCGACGTGCGGGCCTACGCCGCCACTTGGGGTTGCAAATGAGGCCATCAAGTCATCGAAACGCCAGTCAGGTAAAAAGCGTAGCGCTTCAACTAATGGCTGCGAATCAGGATACCAATGGTTGACCGCTTGCACTAGCAACTGCCAATGGGTTTCGCCATAGCTGTCGTAATCTTCAAACGGGCCTTGAACCACTTCCCAGTTATCGTCTTTAGTAACGACGATACGCGAAGAGATTTCTTCTTCACAGGCGAGGCCTGCTAATTCATCGGCGCTGATCGGATCTTCAAACTGTGGAAACGCTTTTTTGATCAGTAGGGGTTTCTTTTGCCAGTACTCACTAAGAAACTGGGCGATATCGAGATTGAGTGTATACATAGTGTTAAAAAAGGCGACCACATCGCGCAGATGTGAGTCGCCTTAATCCTTATTTCTGTTTATGAAAGAGTATTGTCCATCGCCAATTTCAGTTAAAAACTAAGTTCAGTTAAAAGCTTACTTCAGTTCGTCGACAAACGTTTCGGCGCGACCAATGTAATTGGCGGGCGTCATTTTCTTCAGTTCAGCTTTCACTGAGTCTGGTAATTCAAGTCCGTCAATAAACACTGACAGTTGTTGCGCGTCGATACGTTTACCGCGCGTCAGTTCTTTTAATTTTTCGTATGGCTTTTCAATACCATAACGACGCATTACCGTTTGTACGGGTTCTGCTAACACTTCCCAGTTGTGATCTAACTCATCACGCAGATGCGCTTCGTTAACTTCTAACTTGCTGATGCCTTTTAAGGTCGCTTGATACGCGATCAACGCATGGGCAATACCCACGCCTAAGTTACGCAGCACAGTTGAGTCAGTTAAGTCACGTTGCCATCTTGATAACGGCAGCTTAGACGCTAAATGTTGCATCAGCGCGTTAGCGATACCTAAGTTACCCTCAGAGTTTTCAAAATCAATTGGGTTAACTTTGTGTGGCATAGTCGATGAACCGATTTCACCGGCGATAGTGCGTTGTTTGAAGTGACCTAGGGCAATGTAACCCCAAATGTCACGATCAAAGTCAATCAGCACTGTGTTGAAACGGGCAACCGCATCAAACAGTTCAGCAATGTAATCGTGTGGTTCGATTTGCGTTGTGTAGGCATTCCAGTGCAGGCCAAGGCTAGTCACAAAACGCTCAGACAGTTCATGCCAGTTAACTTCAGGATAGGCTGACAGGTGAGCATTGTAGTTACCTACGGCACCGTTCAGTTTGCCCATGATTTCAACATTGGCGATTTGTTTGATTTGACGTTCAAGGCGCACTGCGACGTTCGCCATCTCTTTACCAAGTGTTGAAGGTGAAGCAGGTTGGCCATGGGTGCGTGACATTAATGGCACAGAGCGATATTCAATCGCCAGCTTTTTAATCGCAGTCAGCAACTCGTTGCAGTATGGCAGTAATACTTGCTCACGGGCTTCAGTCAACATTAAACCGTGGCTTAAGTTGTTGATATCTTCGGAAGTACAGGCAAAGTGAACAAACTCACCAACCGCTGCTAACTCGGCATTACCCGCGATTTTTTCTTTGATAAAGTATTCAACTGCTTTCACATCGTGGTTAGTGGTGCTTTCGATAGCCTTAACACGCAGCGCATCTTGTTCGTTGAAATTGTCTTTAATACCATCGAGCACAGCGATAGCTGACGCGCTCAATGTTGGCACTTCGCTAATGTCTGGGCAGTCTGCTAACAGTTTTAGCCAATTGATTTCAACCTGAACACGGTACTTGGTAAGACCGAACTCGCTGAAAATCCCTCTCAATGACGCGGTTTTACTACCATAACGACCGTCTACCGGAGAGATAGCAGTTAGTGCGGAAAGATCCATGTGAAGCTCCTTGATGAACGCTAATTTTATTATAGGGTAAGACTTTTCTTGGCTGTATCGACTATGGCTTTGCGGGCGAAGACTAAGTGTCGACGCTTACCGCCTAGTTGGCGCCACAGTACAGCGCTGCGCATGGCCGCAAGCAGCAGAGCGCGAATTTTTTGTTGTACGATAGGGCGTTGCAAGCACACTGGATTACCAGAGATTTGGATTTTTGGCCCTAAATTACTGATGATGTCACTGTAAATGCTGGCAAGATTGGCAATCACTTGTTCATCTGTGATCGCAAAATGATGTAGCTGGCGATTCACTTGATTAATGCGCTCGGCCAACATGCCTAAACCGCTGTTAGAGCGAACTAATTTTCGCTCTAACGCCAACACGCCAACTAAATAGCGGGTGATTTCAACATCTTTTTGACTGCTGTCACCGAGCTGATTCAAGATCAGCTTGTAGCCTTTTTGCAATACGATTTTGTCTTGGTAGACATCGGGCGTATTGTCAGGATTAGTGACGAGAATGGTGTTTAAGCTCGCCGCGAGCTCGGCATTATCTAATTCGCCATGGCGGGCTAAATGTTGAACTTGGGCAATGGCTTGCAGTATGCCCGCAAACGCCATGGTCCGATTAACTAATTGCTCGTTCACGCTTTACCCTCGGATCAATTGATCTATGATGCCGCCACCTAAGCAGACTTCACCATCATAAAATACCGCAGACTGTCCTGGCGTCACCGCCGCAACAGGTTCATCGAAGACCACGCGTAAGGTGTGTTCATCTGTGTAGGTAAGAGTACAAGGCACATCTTGTTGGCGATAACGGGTTTTCACTGCGATATGACAGCCATCGATAGGTCCGGTTCTATCCACCCAATGCAGTTGGTTAACTGTCATGCCGGTCGACATCAAACGAGGATGGTGTCCGCCTTGACCTACGATCAATACGTTACGCTCAAGATCTTTATCGACAACATACCAAGGATCGTCATTGCTGTTTTTCATACCGCCAATGCCTAGGCCTTTACGCTGGCCTAAGGTGTGGTACATCAGCCCTTGGTGCGTGCCTATGATTTCACCTTCTGGGGTTTCGATATTACCAGGCTGCGCCGGTAAATAAGTGCCCAGGAATTCAGTGAACTTGCGCTCACCGATAAAACAGATGCCGGTGCTGTCTTTTTTATCATGGGTGATTAGGCCCATTTCTTTTGCGATTTCACGTACTTCATGTTTTTCCAATTCACCGACAGGGAACAGACTTCGAGCCACTTGCTCGTGGCTAAGGGTGTAGAGGAAATAACTTTGATCTTTATTGCCATCGACGCCACGGAGCATTTGTGTGCTGCCATCGCTAATATCGCGGCGGCGCACATAGTGGCCCATGGCGATGTAATCGGCGTCGAGGATTTCGTCGGCAAATTCTAAAAATGCCTTAAATTTGATTTCTTTGTTACACATGATATCGGGATTTGGCGTGCGGCCCGCTTTGTATTCAGCGAGGAAATACTCAAAGACATTGTCCCAATATTCGGCAGCAAAGTTGACTGTGTGTAGCTTGATCCCGAGCTTGTCGCATACGGCTTGGGCATCTTTTAAATCTTCTGCGGCAGCGCAGTACTCGTTGTTATCATCTTCTTCCCAGTTCTTCATGAAAAGGCCTTCAACCTGATAGCCTTGCTGCATAAGCAAATAGGCTGAAACAGATGAATCTACACCGCCGGACATGCCGACAATGACTTTTTTTCCTGTATGAGTGGGTTCGATTGATGTCATAGATCCTAAAAACCATTGAGTATGTGTGTTGGCTAGGTTGTTGAAGTTAAGCCGCGACATTGAGCGCGTAACAAAAGTGCCTAACCTAGCTTAAAAAATATGGGCTAGCTTTAAATCCAAGCTAACTTAAAAGCTAACTTAAAAATCAAAATCTTGGTGTCGTGCGAGCGGTCAGTAGAACTCGTATTTACGGCCTACTGTACAGTCTACTATTTAGCCACGTAGAGGCCGATAGGCACTAGCACATGCATAAGTTTAACAAGCAGTTTATGCGGGGCGGTATTCTATCACGCCTAACTCGCTTGGGCTATCGCGAGGCGGTCACTATTGAGTAAGGAGAGGGGATAAGTTTGGCCCTGTTGTGCGTTATTAAGATAGTCTTTTAGGCAATCGAGCACTAAGGGGCTGCGCAGTAAAGATGACTTGGCTTCTATCTGTGCAAAACTCAGCCAGTGCGCACTGTGGATAGCGTTGTCCTGCGGCGCAGGTGAGGGCATATCATCTAACTGCACGAAGAAGGTAAAGCGCACAAAGGCTAAGTCTTCACTGGCGCTAAATTGATAGATGCCGACGAGTCCTTGGGGGTTAAGTGATAACCCCGTTTCCTCATATACTTCGCGCTCACAGGCTTGGATTAAGCTTTCATTTGCTTCTAAGTGACCCGCTGGCTGATTAAAGCGCTGCTCGCCATCAATCCACTCTTCCACCATCAGATATTTGTCCTGTGAAGTCGCATGAATAATACAAGCGACGGTCACATTGGGTTTATATCTTTGGCTCATAGTGCCTCCTTTGAGTGGACATGGTGCCACTTTTTAGTGGCGTTGAGCGTAGAAACTTGGCTGAAAGTTAGACTTCATCACCGAGGCGGATACATTTATGCTCGCCCGATGGCAAATTATCTAGACTCCATTGGCCTATTTTATAACGGATTAATCTTAAGGTCGGAAAACCGATATGCGCTGTCATGCGTCTGACTTGGCGGTTGCGGCCTTCATGAATTTGGATTTCTAACCAAGTTGTTGGGATATTTTTGCGTTCTCTCACTGGCGGATTACGTGGCCCAATATCGGGTGAATCCATGATTTTGACTTTAGCAGGCAGCGTCATACCATCATTTAATTCAACACCTTGGCGCAGTTTCGTCAGTGCATCTTCCGTCGGCACGCCTTCTACTTGCACCCAATAGGTTTTAAATGTTTTCTTTTTCGGTTCTGTCAGTCTTGCCTGTAATTGACCGTCATTGGTCAGCAGTAACAAGCCCTCACTGTCTCTGTCTAAGCGGCCTGCGGCATACACGTCAGCAATGGGGATATAGTCTTTTAGGGTTTTGCGACCTTGTTCATCGGTAAACTGGCAAAGTACATCAAAAGGCTTATTAAACAGCACGATAATCGGTGCGAGCGTTTGGCTCTGCACCGGTTTTGCCGCTGCAATTGCGCGTCGATTAGGATTTTTAAAGGGTTCTTTCTTTAAACTGCCATTGGCATTACGCGCTGGCGCCACTTTGCTATCTACGGCGGTAGCGCGGTTGACAGGGCCTCTGCTCGCGGACTTAGCGGGTTTAATCGTGCTCTTGGCTGGGGAACTGGCGCTGGAATTGGCACGTTTAGGTGGAAACTTGTTTTTGTTCATACTTTTGCTAACAGGAGGTTGAGACACGCTTACCTGACTTGATTGAGTCGTTAATGTGGTCATAGTGTACTTGGCATTCGCCGTTAGTGGAATTTGAATATTATTGCGAATGCTCTATGATGTCGGCCAGAAAATGTGATCTGTGCCTAAATGTTTATTAGGTTTTAATGAGTCGTTGTAACAAATTTTAGCTTGCGTGCAAAGGCAGAAGGGCATTGAGAATGTGAAAGGTTAAGGCGGATTCGATTGCCTTGATTGATATTTTCACTGTGCTCAGATTTGTTCGCCATGCTATAAAATTATTATAAAAAATATTAAATTTTACAATAATGTAGGATGTAACATGAAAGATAACTCATCAACAATTATTTACACTGAAACAGACGAAGCGCCAGCACTGGCCACCCTCTCACTCTTACCTATTATCAGAACGTTTACCGACGCCGCGGGCGTTGCGGTTGAAACCCGTGATATCTCGTTATCGGGCCGTATTATTGCCAGTTTCCCTGAGCAACTGACCGAAGCACAAAAGATTGGCGATCATCTGACTGAGCTTGGCGAGTTAGCGAATCAGCCAGAAGCGAACATCATCAAGTTACCGAATATCAGTGCTTCGATTCCACAATTAAAAGCCTGTATCCTTGAACTCCAGCAAAAAGGTTATGACATCCCTCACTATCCGGATGAGCCAAAAACCGACGCTGAAAAGTCAATTAAAACCCGTTACGACAAGATTAAAGGCAGTGCGGTAAACCCAGTATTACGTGAAGGTAACTCAGATCGCCGTGCCCCATTATCGGTGAAAAACTTCGCCAAGAAAAACCCGCATTCAATGGGTAAATGGGCTACAGATTCTAAGTCACACGTTGCTCACATGACTGACGGCGATTTCTACGGCAGCGAGCAGTCAGTGACTTTATCTGATGCGGGCAGCGTGAATATCGTGCTGACGCAAAAAGATGGCCAAGAAGTGGTGCTCAAGTCCGGTCTTAAGCTGCTGGCTGGCGAAATTATCGATGCTGCGGTATTGAGTAAAAAAGCCTTAGTGAGCTTCTATGAGCGTGAAATCGAAAACGCCAAAGCAGAAGATGTGCTGTTATCGCTGCATCTGAAAGCCACTATGATGAAAGTGTCTGATCCTATTATGTTTGGTCACGCTGTGAAGGTATTCTTCAAGCCAGTATTTGACAAACATGCGGCGCTTTTCGCTGAATTAGGCGTAGATGTTAACAATGGTTTTGGTGATGTTTATGCCAAGATCGCGACATTACCTGCCGATAGCCGCGCCGAAGTTGAAGCCGATATCGCCGCCGTTTACGCTGCACGTCCCGCATTGGCGATGGTTGATTCTGACAAAGGTATCACCAACTTACACGTGCCAAGCGACATCATTATCGATGCGTCTATGCCTGCTGCGATTCGTTCATCTGGCCAAATGTGGGGGCCAGATGGTCAACTGCATGACACTAAAGCTATGATCCCAGATCGTTGCTATGCCGGTATCTACCAAGAAACGATTGCCTTCTGTAAAGAGCACGGCGCTTTTGATCCTAAAACCATGGGCAGCGTGCCAAACGTGGGCTTGATGGCGCAAAAAGCCGAAGAGTACGGCAGCCACGATAAGACTTTTGAAATGCCTGCTGACGGTGTGGTCAACGTTGTCGATGCCAGCGGTAAGGTATTGATGAGCCACAATGTGGAAGCGGGCGATATCTGGAGAATGTGCCAAGTTAAAGACGCACCTATCCGTGATTGGGTCAAACTGGCCGTGCGCCGTGCCCGTTTAAGCAATACTCCTGCGGTATTCTGGTTAGATAGCAAACGCGCCCACGATGCGCAAATCATTGCAAAAGTGCAGCAGTACCTGCCAGAACATGATACTGATGGCTTAGAGATCAGCATTATGTCTCCAGAAGAAGCGACTCGCTTCTCGTTGGCTCGCATCAAAGAAGGCAAAGATACCATTTCAGTTACGGGTAACGTTCTACGTGACTACCTGACTGACTTGTTCCCCATCCTAGAGTTGGGCACCAGTGCCAAAATGCTGTCAATCGTTCCATTAATGAACGGCGGCGGTCTATTTGAAACAGGTGCGGGCGGTAGTGCGCCTAAGCACGTGCAACAGGTTGAGAAAGAAGGTCACTTACGTTGGGATTCACTCGGTGAATTCTTAGCTCTGGCGGCATCTCTTGAGCATTTAAGCCAAACTGTCGGTAATCCAAAAGCCCAAGTGTTAGCTGATACCTTAGATCAAGCCATTGGCCAATTCTTAGATAGCAACAAATCGCCATCAAGAAGAGTCGGTGAGTTAGATAACCGTGGCAGCCATTTCTACTTAGCCATGTACTGGGCACAAGCCTTAGCCGCGCAAACGGGCGATGAGCAGTTACAAGCTCACTTCATTCCGTTAGCGCATGCGTTGGCGGCAAATGAGCAAGTGATTGTGGCTGAATTAGCGACGGCACAAGGTGCACCAGTCGATTTAGGCGGTTACTACCGTTTAGATGCGGCTAAGGCTGAAAAAGCCATGCGCCCAAGCGAGACGTTAAACAAGCTGTTGATTGTTTAATCTCGTGAGTGTTAGTTTTTGGATGGCGTGCGCGTCAGTGTGGGCCATCAAAGTTGATGTAAAGTTGTAAGTCATTAGACTGATTTTGAAAAGGGATCTGCATGGCAGATCCCTTTTTTATGCCCTAAATTTACTGTCGAGACTGGTGATAAAATCTTTTTGTGGGGATGCTATGGGTGAGGGGCTGCGATTGATCTTGAATTAAATTCATGCGTAATGCTGACAAGCGATGGAGCATTAAGTGGTGAGGATTGATAAAACACGCAGCAATAAAAAGGCAGGGACAAGTCCCTGCCTTTTAGATCATTGGCCTCACCAAACGTTATTTTGTTGGTGAAATGGCTGAAGCGTGCATCCCTTTTGGACCGGCTTCTACTTCAAATTGAACGGGTTGGCCTGCTTTTAGAGTTCGATAGCCTTCCATTTCAATGGTAGAATAGTGTGCAAAAACGTCCTCACCACCTTGATCAGGGCAAATAAACCCGAATCCTTTGGCGTTGTTGAACCATTTAACAGTTCCGCTTGCCATACTTCCACTTCCTTCTGTTGTCTACTTACCAGTAAGATAGTAAAACCTGTATAGACGGGTATTCGTTCACCGTCTGCACAACAGAATGTAAGGAGTAAATGCGGAAGTCAAGCTAAAATTAACAAAGGGGTAACAACTGATTAATTTGAACGGATCAATTGGAAGAGGCCAACACGAGAGGCTAGTATTAAAAAATGGCAAAGATAGGAAATATTGAACACGTTGAAGAACGTGTCGAATCAGAGTTAATGCCGCCTTCGATGTATAAGGTGGTACTCAATAATGATGATTACACCCCAATGGATTTTGTGATTGAAGTTTTGCAGGTTTTCTTTCGCAAGAACGAGCAGGAAGCGACCGATATCATGTTGACGATCCATCACCAAGGAAAAGGTATTTGCGGTATTTTCCCGTTTGGGATTGCAGAAACTAAGGTGATACAAGTAAATCAATTTGCAAGACAAAACCAACATCCGTTACTGTGTTCGTTAGAGAAAGCATAAAACCGCTTTACTCTGTAGTCTGTTGTTAATTTTGGGGGTGCTTATGCTGAACAAAGACCTGGAAGTCACCTTAAATCTGGCGTTTCAGCAAGCCAGAGACGCGCGTCACGAGTATATGACAGTGGAACATCTGTTATTAGCTCTGATCGACAATCCTGCGGCTCAAGAAGCGTTAATCGCCTGTGGAGCGAATCTAGATAAACTCAGAGATGAAGTGGCAAGCTTTATCCAACAAACAACCCCAATCATTGCCGATATTGATGATGACAAAGAAACTCAGCCAACGCTGGGGTTCCAACGAGTGCTGCAACGTGCAGTATTCCATGTGCAGTCATCGGGTCGCAATGAAGTGAACGGCGCTAACGTGTTAGTCGCCATTTTCAGTGAGCAAGAATCCCAAGCCGTGTATTTACTGCGCCGCTGCGATATTAGTCGCCTAGACGTTGTGAATTTTATTTCCCATGGTTTCGCCAAAAATGATGATGCTGAGTCACATCAAGATCAAGAACGGGTTGAAGATCAGGGCGAAAGCAGCGAAGAGCGCAGCATGTTGTCGCAATTTGCGTCCAACTTAAATCAACTTGCTAAGCAAGGGATCATCGACCCACTGATTGGTCGTGATCAAGAAATTGAGCGCGCGATTCAAACCCTGTGCCGTCGCCGTAAAAATAATCCGCTGTTAGTGGGTGAGGCGGGCGTAGGTAAAACGGCGATTGCCGAAGGGCTGGCGTATCGGATCGTCAATAAACAAGTGCCAGATGTGATGCTTGAAGCCACAGTGTATTCCTTGGATTTAGGTTCACTGCTGGCGGGAACTAAGTATCGCGGCGACTTTGAAAAGCGCTTTAAGAACCTGTTAAAAGAACTGGCGGCTGATAAGCATGCCATCCTATTCATCGATGAGATCCACACCATTATCGGTGCGGGCGCGGCCTCTGGCGGCGTAATGGATGCCTCTAATCTGCTGAAACCTTTGCTATCTAGCGGTAACTTGCGCTGCATGGGCTCGACAACTTTCCAAGAATATCAAAGTATTTTTGAGAAAGACCGCGCACTTGCACGTCGTTTCCAAAAGGTGGATATCAATGAGCCTTCAGTGGAAGAAACCACTAAGATTTTGATGGGGCTTAAGTCTAAATACGAAGAATATCATGGGGTTCGTTATACACAGGCTGCGATCAGCAGCGCTGCAGTATTATCGGCCAAGCACATCAACGACAGACATTTACCCGATAAAGCCATCGATGTGATCGATGAAGCGGGTGCACGTATGGTGATGTTGCCTATGAGCAAACGTAAAAAGACTATAGGCCAAGCCGAGATTGAGTCGATAGTGGCGAAAATGGCGCGTATCCCTGAGAAGTCGGTATCCGCCACTGATAAGGACTTACTGCGTAATCTTGAGCGTAACCTTAAGATGGTGGTCTTTGGCCAAGACAAGGCCATTGAGAGTCTGAGTTCGGCCATTCGCTTATCGCGCAGTGGCTTAGGTACAGACAGGAAACCTGTGGGTAGCTTCTTATTCGCGGGTCCCACCGGTGTGGGTAAAACCGAAGTCACTAACCAACTAGCCAACTGTTTAGGAATGAAACTGGTGCGCTTTGACATGTCTGAGTACATGGAAAGCCACACAGTGTCACGCTTGATTGGTGCGCCTCCTGGATATGTGGGTTATGACCAAGGTGGCTTGCTCACCGATGCTGTGATTAAAAATCCGCACTGTGTGGTGCTATTGGATGAAATCGAGAAGGCCCACCGCGATGTCTATAACTTGCTGTTGCAGGTGATGGATCACGGTACTTTGACCGATAATAATGGTCGTAAGGCGGACTTCAGACACGTGACTTTGGTGATGACGACGAACGCGGGTGTTCAGGAGACTATTCGTAAGTCGATTGGCTTTACCCAGCAAGATCACACTCAAGATGCGTTATCTGAAATTAATCGGGTATTTTCGCCAGAATTTCGAAATCGTCTCGATTCCATCATTTGGTTCAACCATTTGGATATGACGATTATCGCCAAAGTGGTCGATAAATTCTTGGTGGAATTGCAGGCTCAATTGGATGCAAAACACGTTACTTTGGAAGTCAGCGACGAAGCCAGAACCTTGTTGGCCGAGAAAGGCTACGACAAGAACATGGGCGCGCGTCCAATGGCTCGGGTCGTGACCGAATTGATCAAACGTCCATTGGCAGACGAGATCTTATTTGGTGTCTTAGAGTCAGGCGGTGTGGCGCATGTGGATGTGAAGGAGGGCGAGCTTGTCATTCGTACCGAACGTCACGAAAAAGCGACAACAAAAGCTTAACGCTTGATTATCCATTAGTTTTAGACATAAAAATGGCTGCAATTGCAGCCATTTTTTTCATCTTTCGCAAACAAAAAAACCCGGCCTTGCCGGGTTTTTAAATCTAAGAGGCTATATCAGCGTGCGCGGAAGACAATGCGACCTTTGGTCAGATCATAAGGAGTCAGCTGGACGGTAACTTTATCGCCAGTAAGGATCCGGATGTAGTTTTTGCGCATTTTGCCTGAAATGTGGGCTATCACCACATGACCATTTTCAAGCTCTACACGAAACATTGTGTTTGGCAAGGTTTCAAGGATAGTGCCTTGCATTTCAATGTTGTCTTCTTTCGCCATTAATTAATTATCCCATTAGCCTTCGAATATAAAAAACGGGCGTATCATGCCCCAAATTCACCCTGCTGTAAAGGGGAAGTACTTAGCAAACTTGGGAATACTCCCAGCCCGTCGGTGTGAGAATTTGATATGGGCGATATAAACGCTTGTAGGACATCTTACGGTTTTCATCTATTTGATATCCGAGATAAACAAATTCTTTGTCCATCAGTTTTGCCAATCGGCACTGAATTAAAATTAACAGGGCGCCGAGGGAACGCTGTTCTTCGTCGGGGTCAAAATAGCTGTAAATCGCCGACAGACTATTGGGTAAGGTATCTGTGACCGCGACGGCTAATAATTTATCGCCGTTATAGACCTCGATAAACGTCGGCGGCAACCAATGGCAAAAAAGAAAGTGATTATATTGATCTTCACTCGGGGGAAACATAGGGCCGTCAAAATGCCGCTCACGAATGTAATGTTCATACAGGGCATATTGTTCGGCGGTTTGTTCCGATGTAATTCGCCAGGTCAGATCTTGGTTTTTTGCTAAAGTCCGTTTTTGACGTTTCGATGGCACAAATTCCTGCGCTGGCACACGAATAGGCTGGCACGCGCTGCACCTTGGGCAACGGGGTTTATAGATGGAGCCGCCACTGCGGCGAAAACCCACCGCGAGTAAACGCTCAAATAAAATGGGATCGAGCGTATCTTCTTGGATGACAAGTAGCTGCTCCTGCTGGCCATCGAGGTAGCTGCAGGGAAATATTTGACTGATACCGATAGCGATCGATGCTTTACTCGAGTTCAAGGATGACCTCTTTAGTGGTCCAAGTCGCTGGGTCCACGGGATTGTTTCTCAGTTCGCTCAGTAACGTTATAAAATCAATGCGTTTAATGGCTTTGGCTCCCAAACTTTCTAGGTGAGGATTCATCACTTGTGCATCGATGAGTTTGAATCCCATTTTGAGTAAATGCTGTTGCAGCGCTGCAACAGCGGCCTTGGACGCATTAGTTTTACGGTGAAACATGGACTCGCCGCAAAACACTTGGCCGATTGCTAAGCCGTAAAGCCCACCGATTAAACGTTCACCTTCCCAGACTTCAATGGAATGGGCGTGACCTGTGTGATGCAGTTCGCGATAGGCCATTTGAATTTCTTGGGTGATCCAAGTGCCGCTCTGTTTTTCTCTTGGCTGCGCGCATCCCGCCATCACATCGGTGAAGGCGTGATTGATTGTGATCCGCCAAGGTTGTTTTTTTAAGTATTTCCGCAAACTTGTGCTGATGTGTATTTCACCGGGAATAAACACGGCGCGGGGATCGGGCGACCACCACAAAATAGGATCATCTGAGTTAAACCAAGGAAAAATACCGTTGTAGTAAGCCGAGAGCAAGCGTTCAGGACGTAAGTCGCCGCCGATAGCCAATAACCCATTAGGATCGGTTAAGGCGAGTTCGGGTGAAGGAAAAGCTTCAAATTCGTGATTCAGAAAAGACAGTGACTTCACAATTGAGTATGATTTAGTTATAGACCTTATTATTAAGTTAGCGGAAATTCAGATATGTGGAAACCTACTCTAGCAAGCTTTATGTTTATTTTTGCGTTTATCCTCAGCCCCGCGAGTGCGGGTTATGACCGTAATCAAGCCGTGCCTGTCGAGAAAGTGCTCTATGGCGATATCACTTCGGTACGTAATATCACTGAAACCCAGCTGATTGAAGACCGTAATCGAGGTTGGAAAACCTTTGGTGGCGCCTTAGCAGGTGGGGTGATTGGTAATCAGTTTGGTGGCGGTTCTGGCCGTGATGTGGCGACCATTTTAGGCGCCTTGATTGGTGGCAGTGTCGGTAATCGATATGGCAGTGGCACGAGCGTGCAGTCATTGAAGCTGGTGGAATTGATGATCAATCAAGAAGATGGCACCCAAGTTAT
The DNA here is from genome assembly GCF_020447145.1 of Shewanella sp. SR1. Taxonomy (NCBI): domain Bacteria; kingdom Pseudomonadati; phylum Pseudomonadota; class Gammaproteobacteria; order Alteromonadales; family Shewanellaceae; genus Shewanella; species Shewanella sp. SR1. The sequence goes on from NZ_JAJAEF010000002.1 coordinate 217,510, forward strand.
GGTGATCCAAGACTATGATACTGGCATGGTATTCAATGCGGGTGACAGAGTACGTGTCGTCTACCTACAAGGTGGTGTGCGTGTTGATGTCGCGATGTAAGCGACTGTCTTATCTTGATTAAGTCGTCATCTTCAGTAAATGGTCATCTCGAGTAAAGGACGGTAATGCAATGACACGGACAGAATTAACTCAATATTTAGCCGATTTTTTACATGTATCGGCGTTTAAAGATTACGCGCCCAATGGGCTTCAGGTAGAAGGCAAGGATGAAATCTGCACCATAGTGACGGGCGTGACTGCGTGTCAGGCCTTGATCGATGAAGCGATTCGATTAAACGCCGATGCGATTTTGGTCCATCACGGCTTTTTTTGGAAGAATGAGCCTGAAGTGATCACTGGCATGAAACAACGCCGGATTAAGGCACTGCTCAAGCATGAAATTAATTTATTTGGCTATCATTTGCCCTTAGATGCCCACCCAATGCTGGGTAATAACGCGACGTTGGGCAGGCAGCTTGGGATCGTCGACGCAGAAGCCATCGAAGAGGTGGCTCAGGGGCTGCTGTGGCGTGGAAAACTTGATCTTGCGGTTAGTGCTAGCGAATTTTCTCACACCCTTGAGGATGCGTTAGGCAGAGCCCCACTGCACATTGGTGATGGCGATGCCAAGATCCAACATTTAGCTTGGTGTACTGGCGGCGCGCAGGACTATATCGATGTTGCGGCGAGTTTAGGTGTGGATGCGTTTATCAGTGGTGAAGTGTCCGAACGCACGTTCCACAGTGCGGTGGAGCAGGGCATACATTATTTTGCGGCGGGGCACCATGCGACCGAACGTTTTGGGATTCAAGCCTTAGGCCGTCATCTCGCCCGCGAGTTTGATCTCGTGCACCATTTTGTGGATATCACTAATCCGGTCTAATCCTGTCTTAAAGCGGCTTATGATGATCATATTGCCGTTTTATCCCTAATCGAAAGGCGAGCATGGCTCGCCTTTTTTACTGTGAGTTATGGTGACTTATCAGCACTCAAACTTGTTCCTCTAGCGTTTGAGCAACCAGCTCTTAACTTTTAACTGAAACTAGATTAGCTCCAAAGTGGACAATACAAAGATGCCTAAGGTGCACGTGATTAACGAGCAGACTGTGGTCAGCGCGATAATATTGGCCGCAAGGGGGGCATTGCCACCCATGGCGCGTGCCATCACATAGCTTGCGGCTGCGGTGGGAGCAGAACTCATTAAAAAGACCAGCGCTAACTCAATCCCTCGATAGCCCAATAGCAAGGCCCCAAGCGTGATAAAAAGCGGGGCAAAGATCAGTTTCAATGCGGTCGAGAACCAAGTCGAATGCTTTTCATGTTTGAGTGAACCAATATCGAGCGAACCGCCAGTGCACAGTAACGCTAGTGGCAGGGTCATATTGGCAAAGTATTGGCCCGCATCGAGCACCATTTTCGGTACTGGAATAGCAAGTAAATAGAACAACATGCCGACCATAATGGCAATGATCAGCGGGTTTTTAGTAATGGTTTTAATAATCACGCCAAATGCGCGTTGGCTGGATTCTTCGCCTTTAGGGCTTAGGCAAATAACCGCTTGAATATTGTAGAGCAGCGTCATTGAGGCGACATAAACCGCAGCTAAAGCAACACCAGAACTGCCGTAGGCGTTGGAAACATAAGCTAAGCCGATAATCGCGGTATTGGCCCTGAATCCCCCTTGAATAATCACTCCTTGGTCTTTGTGCTTGGGAAATAGCTGCCCAGTTGCATAGGTGGAGAGTATAAAAAACAGGAAATTGGCCGCTAAACCATAGCCAATTAAGGGCGCACTGGAGGCGAGATCGTGATTGGAGCTAATAATGCTAAGGAACAGCAAGGCTGGCAGCGTCACGTTAAAGACTAGTTTTGATGCGACATCAATAAAGTTTTCATTAATGATTTGGGTGCGTTTTAGGATCACACCGAGCGCTAACATCAAACAGATTGGACCCGTAATCGAGGCAGAAAACAGCAACTGCTCAACGATATTTCCCATAACTACTCCTCGAATGATTCACTGAACACTGCGTCGATTTTAGACTTGTCACAGATATGAATATCACACTGCAGCAAATGCCTTGTCGATAGAAATACGAGCATTAACTCGATCTCTGAAACCTGTCACTTAAAGCAGTCGCTTAAACCTGTCAGCGAAACCTAGTGGCGTAAACTGAGTCTTTCAAAAGACTGAGTGACACTCGAAGCCACAAATAGGCTCAAACAATCGATACCAACAAATAAGGCCACATAAATGCGGCCTTATTGATTTTTCAAGCGTTATCTAGCGCAGATTACTTAACCCGCATGCCAGGCTGTGCGCCTTCATGGGGTTCTAAAATCCACAGGTCGCTGCCACCAGGGCCTGCGGCTAACACCATGCCTTCTGACATGCCAAAACGCATCTTACGTGGCGCTAAGTTAGCCACCATTACAGTCAACTTGCCTTCGAGATCTTCTGGCGAATAAGCCGATTTAATCCCGGCAAACACTTGGCGCGTTTCACCACCGATGTCGAGTTGTAACTTGAGTAACTTGTCGGCGTCAGCAACATGCTCGGCTTTGACGATGCGAGCGATACGCAGGTCGATTTTCGCAAAATCATCAAAGTTGATGGTCTCACTGATCGGATCGTCAACCAGCGGTTCACTGCTAACCGATGAAGCTTCAGCGGTTTTTTCAGGCGCTCCCGTCTTTGGTGCATCGGCCGTGACTTGCAGGTTATCCTTGGAATCAGCAACCATGGCATTGACTTTATCTAGCTCAACACGTTGCATCATTGCCTTGAATGGGGCGATTTCATGACCCGCTAAATCTTGGCTCAATGCATCCCAAGTGAGTGGTAATTGGAAGAATGCTTCCACATCTTGGGCTAAACGTGGCAATACAGGTTTTAGATACGTCACGAGAATACGGAACAGATTCAAGGCGTTTGAACACACTTGATGGGCCGCTTCTTGCTGATCGTCATGTTTTACCATTTGCCAAGGTGCTGCATCGGCTACAAACCCGTTGGCAATATCTGCCAGCGCCATGATTTCGCGCATCGCTTTGCCGTATTCGCGCGACTCGTAAAAGTCTGCAATCACGTCTTGCTTGGCTAAAAACGCCTCAGTCAGGGGGGTGTCGTTAATTTTCGCGAGCTTGCCATCGAAACGTTTAGTGATAAAACCTGCGGTGCGCGAGGCTAAGTTCACTAGCTTACCGACTAAATCTGAGTTCACGCGCTGGGCGAAATCTTCCAGATTTAAATCTAAATCGTCGATACGGCTGCTGAGTTTGGCGGCGTAGTAGTAACGTAAATATTCAGGATCTAAATGATCTAAGTAAGTACGCGCCTTAATGAACGTGCCTTTCGATTTAGACATCTTCGCGCCGTTGACCGTCACATAACCGTGGGCATAAACGCTGTTTGGCTGACGATAACCTGAGCCGTGCAGCATGGCTGGCCAGAACAAGCTGTGGAAGTAAACGATGTCTTTACCGATGAAGTGATAAACCTCAGCAGTTGAATCTTTGCCCCAGAATTCATCGAAGCTCAACTCAGGACGTTTTGCACACAGGTTTTTGAATGAACCCATATAGCCGATAGGCGCATCTAACCAAACATAGAAATACTTGCCCGGTGCATCGGGAATTTCAAAACCAAAATACGGTGCATCACGGGTGATATCCCATTGCTGCAGACCTTGCTCAAACCATTCGTCGAGTTTATTGGCCATTTCGACTTGTAGGGCGCCAGAGCGAGTCCACTCTTTTAGCATGCCTTCGAAGGCGGGCAGGTCGAAGAAAAAGTGCTCAGTGTCTTTCATCACTGGCGTTGCACCCGATACCGCTGATTTTGGATTGATCAGTTCAGTTGGACTATAAGTCGCGCCGCAAGAATCACAGTTATCGCCATATTGATCAGGCGACTTACACTTAGGACAAGTACCTTTTACGAAGCGGTCGGGTAGGAACATGGATTTTTCAGGATCGAATAACTGAGAAATGCTCTTGCTCTTGATATAGCCGTTGTCCCGTAGCTTGAGATAAATATCGCTCGCCATGAGACGGTTTTCTTCGCTGTGGGTGCTGTGATAGTTATCGAAAGCGACATTAAAATCGGCAAAATCCTGTTGATGTTCTTTGTTCACTTGGGCGATCATATCTTCAGGCGCTATACCTAATTGCTGCGCTTTAAGCATGATCGGCGTGCCATGGGCGTCATCGGCACAAATATAGTGGCACTCATGTCCACGAAGTTTTTGATAACGCGACCAGATATCTGTCTGGATGTATTCCAACATGTGACCTAAATGTATCGGTCCGTTTGCGTAGGGAAGTGCGCTGGTCACGAGAATTTTACGTTGTGAAGTTGCCATCTTGTCTCAAATATCGTGGTGGGCCAAAAATATTGGTAGAGATACTAACCGATTACAGGATGATTTTCATCAAAAGCTGAGCCGATTGAGCTAAATCTGCGCTAATGTTTTCTGCATTATCTGGTACACTTGGGCAAATTTATTGGTGGGGGTAATTCTTTTGTCTTCAACTCAAACTGATTATCGTCTAAATGACGATCTTCTCGGGCCAGTTCTGGCTATTCTCGATTCATTTGTTGACCCGTATCTCGCGAAAGGGTTAGTGAGCGCAGGATGCGTAAATAAACTGGCGTTGGAAGGTAAGCGTTTGCAGCTTGGCTTAGTCTATCCATACCCTTGCATGACCCAGTATCGCGACACTGTGATGGCGTTGACCAACAAGTTGGCCGTGCTCGATGCTATCGATGAAGTCGAGTGTGAAATCGATTTTCAACCTAAAGCCTATTCAGCGTTATCTTCTATCGCACCTATTGCCAATGTGAAGCAAGTGATTGCCGTTGCCTCAGGTAAGGGCGGTGTGGGTAAATCAACCACAGCGGTGAACTTAGCCTTGGCCTTAGCGGCTGAAGGCGCGCAGGTGGGTATTCTCGATGCGGATATTTACGGCCCGTCAGTGCCTATGATGCTAGGTATTCCTAATTTCAGACCGCTTTCCCCCGATGGCAAACATATGACCGCCGCCAGTGCCCATGGCATTGCAGCGCAATCGATTGGATTTATGCTCAGCGGCGATGAAGCCGCCGTGTGGCGTGGCCCCATGGCAGCGGGCGCCTTAGCGCAACTGCTCAATGAAACCCAATGGCCAGAGCTGGATTACTTAGTCGTCGATATGCCGCCGGGCACGGGTGATATCCAATTAACCCTGTCGCAAAAAGTGCCAGTGAGTGGCGCTGTTATAGTGACTACGCCGCAGGATATCGCGCTGGCCGATGCCAAGAAGGGCATCAATATGTTCCAGAAAGTGAACATTCCTGTGCTGGGTATCGTCGAAAACATGAGTTTCCATTTATGTCCCGAGTGTGGACATAAAGAACATCCATTTGGAACACACGGTGGCAGTAAAATCGCCGAGCGTTATCAAGTTCCACTGTTAGGCGCTTTGCCACTGCACATCAATATCCGTGAAGCCATGGATAATGGTGCGCCGACGGTCGTTGCCGATCCAGACAGTGAAGTAGCCGCACTTTATCGGGAAATTGCCCGTAAAGTGGGCGCAGAATTGGCTTTAAAGCAAAGCCAGAAAACAGTTTCTATTAGTGTTTCAGATGACGAGTAAGGTTTAAGGGTATGAATTCTCAGCAGTGTGTCATTATTGCAATTGCTGGCGCGTCAGCATCGGGCAAAAGTTTAATTGCCAAAACGATTTTTGACGAATTACGCCGCGATTTAGGCACAGATCAAATAGGGGTAATTAATGAAGACGCGTACTATCGCGATCAGAGTCATTTATCCATGGATGAACGGGTATTAACGAATTACGATCATCCAAAAGCGTTGGACCATCAACTGTTGTGCACCCATTTACAGTTGCTCAAGTCTGGCGAAGCTGTTGATATCCCTTGTTATAGCTACACAGAACACACTCGCATAGCAGAAACCCTGACGATGACACCGAAAAAAGTGATCATTTTAGAAGGTATCTTACTGCTGACCGATCCTAAATTACGTGCGCTGATGGACGCGAGTGTGTTTATGGACACACCGCTGGACATTTGTTTCCTACGTCGCTTAACCCGTGATGTGGCAGAACGGGGCCGTACGATGGAATCTGTGATTTCTCAGTACAAGAAAACCGTGCGTCCTATGTTCTTACAGTTTATCGAACCGTCGAAACAATACGCCGATATTATCGTTCCCCGCGGCGGTAAGAATCGTATTGCGACCGATATTTTAAAAACTCGTATCCAACATTTACTGGCAAAATAACGACATAAAAACTCAAGGAGTAATAGGCAAGATGCGCTTAACCGATATCGAAATTGAACAGGCCCTTGATAACGGCACTATCGTAATAGAACCTCGCCCAGGCATAGAAGCTATTTCAGGCGTCAGTGTTGATGTGCGCTTAGGTGGACAGTTTCGCGTCTTTAAAGATCATACTGCGCCTTATATCGACTTGAGTGGTCCAAGCGTCGAGATGCAAGCTGCGCTTGATCGGGTGATGAGTGAAATTATCGAAATCCCTGATGGCGAAGCGTTTTTCCTGCATCCTGGCGAATTGGCCTTGGCGGTGACTTACGAGAGCGTGACGCTGCCCGCCGATATCGTCGGTTGGCTCGATGGTCGTTCATCATTGGCGCGTTTAGGCCTGATGGTGCACGTGACGGCGCACCGTATCGATCCAGGTTGGCAGGGTAAAATCGTGCTCGAGTTCTATAACAGCGGCAAGTTACCTTTGGCCCTGCGTCCACGTATGACCATAGGTGCGCTTAACTTTGAACGCCTCAATCATGCGGTTGCACGTCCTTATAACACCCGTAAAAGTGCCAAGTATAAAGATCAGCAAGAAGCGGTCGCCAGCCGTATCAGTCAGGACTAACACAAGTGTTTTGGGTGAATGGCGCATCGCAGGCGAGTGTCGACCCTTCCGATCGAGGGCTTGCCTACGGTGATGGCTTGTTTGCGACTATGCGGACAGGCGCTGAGGGGATTTTGTTTTTCAACGCCCATCAAGCTCGTTTAACCGCAGGCGCCGCAAGGCTTGGGTTTCAATGGCAAATGAGTGAAGCACTGCAACAGCAGCTTCATGCCTTAGCCATTGAATATCCACATCATTGCATTAAGTTAATCGTTTCCCGTGGTGTCGGTGGCCGTGGTTACACACCGCCAGAAATGGTTAATCCTACCGAAATCGTCTCAGTTCATGCTATCCCAAGCCATTATGCAAAGTGGCAGCAAGCGGGCATTTGCCTTAAAACCTCGTCGATACGATTGGGTTTGCAGCCCTTGTTGGCTGGGATGAAGCATTTAAATCGACTCGAACAAGTCTTAATAAAATCCCACCCTTTACCTCAGGGGTTTGATGACTGGTTAGTTAACGATATCGAGGACAATGTGATTGAATCTTCGATGGCGAATGTGTTTTTTATCAAAGGCAATCGCGTTATAACCCCTTCATTAGCCCAGTGCGGCGTGGCGGGTGTGATGCGCGAACAGGTTATGATAGCCTTGCTTGAACAGAACATGAATATCGAATGTTTGCCCGTTGGCGCCGAGCGTTTAATTGAATTTGACTCAGCGTTTATCACTAACAGCGTTTTAGGAATTGTGGATGTGCTGGCGATAGACTCGCTCAAGTTCAGCCGTGCTCCGATTACCGCGCAACTTAGACAGACACTTTCACTCACCCTATGAAAAAACTCATTCTTATCGCCAGTTCAACCCTGTTGACCTTGCTGACATTAGTCTGTTTGGGCGCCTTTTGGGGCTATCAAACTGTTATCGAATACAGTCAAACGCCGCTGAGTCTCAGCGAGCCTAAAGAGCTGACCGTTGAACGCGGTACCAGCGTCAACCAGCTTGCACAGCAACTTGCCGACGATGGCGTGATTCAAGACACGTGGAAACTCAAGTGGCTACTTAAGTTCCGCCCTGAGCTTGCTAAGATCCGCTCGGGTCTTTACGAAATCTCACCTTCACAAACCATTACCGATTTGCTGAATGATTTGATTGCCGGAAAAGTGAAAACCTTCAGTTTGACCTTAGTTGAAGGTAAAACCATTGTTGAATGGGAACAACAACTTGCCAGTGCGCCGCATTTACAGATGTCACCAGAAGTGTTTGCCGCCGTGTTGATGGCGCAGGGCGATGATTCAGGTTTGCCAGAGGGTAAATTCTTCCCCGACACCTATCATTATACTGCTGAGGCGGATGTTAAAGTCCTGCTGACTCAAAGCTATAAGATGATGGAGCAAGAGCTTGCCAAAGCGTGGGCAGAACGGGCGCCGAATTTGCCGTTAAAATCCCCCTATGAAATGCTGATCTTGGCATCGATAGTCGAGAAGGAAACCGGCCAAGCCCATGAGCGCGACCAAATTGCCGGAGTATTTGTTAATCGTCTTAATCAAGGCATGCGTCTGCAAACCGACCCGACGGTTATTTATGGCATGGGCGAACGCTATAAGGGCAATATCACCCGTAAAGATTTAGTCGAAGAGACACCTTTTAACACTTACCGTATTTTCGGATTACCGCCAACGCCGATTGCAGCACCGAGTAAAGCCTCACTGATGGCAGTGTCTAAACCCGCTAGTGTGAGTTACCTCTATTTCGTGTCACGCAACGATGGTACCCATGTGTTTTCAAGCACACTTGAAGCACACAACCAAGCTGTAGATGTGTATCAGCGTAAGAAAAAACCGGCGACGCCAGAAAAATCACCAAAGTAAAAATGCAGAGAAAGAAAATCCAATGTCAGTTTTTGCAAAATTTATCGTTATTGAAGGTTTAGAAGGTGCGGGTAAGTCGAGTGCGATTAACCTTATTCGCGACTTTATTGAAAAACATACGGGTAAAGCGCCGATCTGCACCCGCGAGCCGGGTGGCACGCCACTGGCCGAACGTATCCGTGACTTAGTCAAAATTGCCGATGCGACCGATCCCCTGTGTGACGAGGCCGAGTGTTTACTCATCTATGCCGCCAGAGCCCAGTTGGTTGCCAATGTCATTAAGCCCGCGCTTGCGCAGGGTCTATGGGTATTGGGTGACAGACACAATTTATCGTCACTGGCCTATCAAGGTGGTGGCAGGGGCTTAATGCCGTTAGTGGAGGCGGTGAGCACTGCCACCCTTAAAGGTTTTAAACCCGATCTCACCTTGTACTTAGATTTAGATCCTAAACTTGGGCTAACCCGCGCGGCTAAACGCGGTGAGCTTGATAGAATCGAGCAACAAGCGATTGATTTCTTTGAACGAGCTCGCGCGACTTACCTTAAACTTGCCAGCGAAGATGACAGCATAGTGGTTATCGATGCGAGTCAAACCATGGCCGAAGTACATAAAGATATCTTAGCCGTGCTACAGGCGATGGCATGGTAGCCGAGTCAGGGTTTACGGCTGCGCAATTGCCTTGGCTCGAAGGGCCAAGGCAGGCATTTTTAGCGCAACTCACGCGACAAAAAATGCCCCATGCACAGCTTGTCGGCATTGATTCTGCCTATGGTGGTGAGCTGCTGAGTGTGTTCATGGCGCGTGCGGCCATGTGTTTGCAGCCAACACCGGCGGGGGCCTGCGGTTTTTGTAAGTTTTGTCAGCTCTTTGATGCGGGAAATCATCCCGATTTTTACCATATTGCTGCCGATGGCAATCAAATTAAAGTCGATCAAATTCGTGAGCTTTGCACGCGTCTTACTGCTACAGCCCAGCAAAGCGGTATGCGAGTGGCGATTATTCACCATAGCGAGCGGCTTAACTCCGCTGCCGCCAACGCACTCCTTAAAACCCTTGAGGAACCAGGTAAAGACACTTTACTGATATTGCAGTCGGATACGCCTGCACGTCTAATGGCGACGGTCAGCAGCCGCTGCCAACGCATTCCCTTCGTTGTACCAAGCCGAGAGACCATCAAAAACTGGTTAGCGCAGCAATGTGATATCCAAGAGGATGTCACTTGGTGCCTGAGTGTGGTGGGTGGACCGCTAAAGTTGGCAGAGAGCTTGCAGTCTGAAGGTGGTCAACAGAGCCGTTATCAATCCTTGCTACAGTTTCGCAAAGATTGGGCCCAAAGTTTGTCGTCTGGTCATCTGTGTGCTAGTTTGTTAACTATAAGTGAACAACAAATAATTGATGTTCTTAAGGTTTTATACCTGCTTATACGACAGGTGTTACTAAAAAATAGCCACCAAGATGCGTTTATCCATGCGCAGCTCGGGAACTTGGCGGCCAAGATCATGGGAATGTGTCATAGCTTAAGTACAATGCCGAGCGTCAATTATCTGGCTTTGTGTCAAAGTTATGTCTTAGAATATAGAGAGATAACAAATAAGTAATATGCCATGGTAGATCTCGTCGTTAATTTTGATACCTTACATCAGCTATATCGTGCCTATATGCCTTTTATTAAGCCGGCAGGATTATTCATTGCCACCAGTGAAGGGCATTACCTTGGCCAGCCGCTGACGATTGCGTATCGCTTACCGGGAGCGACCATAACGAATGAATTTCGCGGTGTTGTGGTATGGATCAATCCCTTAGGTGCTTCGGGCGGCCGTCCTGTAGGCATTGGCATTAAAATTGTTTCTGAGCCCGATAGCCATAAACACCACATCGAAAAATTACTGTCCCGCGAACTTGCCTCCGGCGATCTAACTTGCACTATGTAGGTTGGCCCGCATTATTGCTCTGGTTTGAAGGTTACTTAGGTTTAAATGTTACTTAGGTTTAAACGCTCTGCTTTAAGCGTTACTCTCGTTTAACTGTTCTAGTTTTAACATTGGCCCGCACTCTAAACTGACTCTTCACCTCCGCGGAATTTGACCTCGATCCCTTGGCTGGGTATCCTTGTCGTCCTTTTGTTATTCAGCTTGGAAATCCCTGTGCTTATTGATTCACACTGCCATCTCGATCGCCTTAAAGCGGCGCCTGATCAACAAACCCTAGAACATATTCTGGCCAGCGCGAAAGCCCGTGGCGTGGACTATATGCTATGCGTCAACGTGCGCCAGCAGGGATTTGAATCGATGCGAGATAAAGTTGCAGCCTTCGATCAGGTATTTTTATCATCGGGCGTGCATCCATTAGATGTTAAAGAAGGGCTTGATGTTGAGCAAATCCGTCGCTTTGCCACCGATCCTAAAGTGGTCGCGATTGGTGAAACTGGCCTAGATTATTTTTATGCCGACGAAACTAAATTGCTGCAACAACAATGTTTTGAGCAGCAGATCGCCCTTGCGGTCGAAGTGAATAAACCTTTGATTGTCCATACCCGTGATGCACGTGAAGACACGATCACTATGCTTAAGCAGGGCAACGCGGATAAAGTCGGCGGCGTACTGCATTGCTTTACCGAGAACTGGGAAATGGCGAAAGCGGCGATTGACCTTGGCTTTTACATTTCAGTATCAGGCATAGTCACCTTTAAAAATGCCGGTGAACTTCGCACTGTTATCCGTAAAGTGCCACAGGATCGCCTGCTGGTTGAAACGGATTCGCCTTATTTGGCGCCTATTCCACACCGTGGTCAAGAGAACCAGCCCGCCTATGTACGTGATGTGGCAGAGTTTGTGGCCGAGCTTAGAGGTGAGCGCTACGAGGATCTTGCTGAGTACACCAGTAATAACTTCTTTAATTTATTCAAAGATGCGGCGCGTTTAGTCGGCCGTTAGCTTTAAGTGTTTTGACCCATGTTATGCGATTGCGCGATTGCCAATACTGAGACATAAAGGCTCAGGCAAAAAGGCTCATGTAAAAAGGCTCAGGCAAAAAGACATTGGCATAAAAAAAGGCCCAAAACGATGAAAGCTGTTTGGGCCTAGGGGAATGGCTCGTTGAAGAGCCGTGCGCTACAGGTGAAAGCGCCATGCAGTGCGCTTTACAATAGACTCAGTGTAGTCGAGCTTTTGCCCTAGAGTCGCGTTCACCTTCCCCTTTTTTAGGTTATTTATCGCTAAAAAACAGCAGAACTATAACGATTTTGTCTGTTCTGGTAGCAATAACACTTTATCTTTCACTAAGTCTCTGGGCAGATTGTTTTTTAACTTATTACCTAAATGTTTCGCCATGCCTAACGGCGCGCCGCCATAACAGACGATCACTTCACCTTGGGCTTTGCCTGCGGTAGCTAAGGGAATATCTCGCCCCATCAAATACTCTTTGGCTTCAACATCGCTCACATCGACCGTTTTTGCCGTTGGGCTAAGTTGTTTTCCCGCTAAAGCAATAATCGCTTCATGGCGGACTTTAAAACCGTGCTTACTGTTATCGGCGAGTTTAATGCCAATACGCTGAAAGCGCATACGGCCGATAAAAGCATTGAATTCATGGGGAAATAGCCAGAATTCATCATCGCGAACCATGATGAGTTCGTCCGGTAAGCTGATGCCTAAATCCTGCTGAAAATAGTCTTTGATCCCTTGGGCTTGTTTCGCTGATGCGGTCGTGAAGGGGAAGTTTTTCTGCAGTTTAGGCTCAGGCTGTAACCGCGGCACAGAGGCAGTTTTTGTCAATTTAGCGACAAAGAAACCTTCACTGTCGTAAATCTGCGGCCAGACATGCAAGAAGCCTTCGGCAGTCGTGGCTCGCTCAGCGCCATCAAATAAATCGCTTAAGGATTCAAATTGCACGGCATCGCCGTAGACTTGCTTTAAATACTCGCACACGCCTTGGTTTTCGAGACGGTTTAAGGTGCAGGTCGAGTAGACCAAACTGCCGCCGGGTTTCAGGGCGAGAAACGCCGATTCGATTAAGGCTTTTTGGGTTTCGCTAATCGCCAACACATCGTCAAGACTCCAATGTTTTAACGCATCGGCGTCTTTACGCACTGTGCCTTCGCCGCCACAGGGCGCATCAATGAGCACGGCATCGAAACTTTCGTATAGGTATTCGCCAAACACACGGCCATCGAAATGGGTGAGAGCGCAGTGACTTGCGCCCATGCGCAGCACATTGGCGTGCAATACTTTCACGCGGCTCGCCGAATACTCATTCGCCACCAATAAACCTTGGTTTTGCATCAATGCGGCCATTTGCGTGGTTTTTGAACCCGGCGCAGAGGCGAGATCGAGTACGCACTGCCACTTTGCACTAGTCGTAAATGCACTAGGCGTAAAAAGTGCGGTTGGCGGCAACATAGAGCTGGCTTCTTGAATGTAGAATAAGCCCTGAATGTGCTCTAAGGCATTGCCGAGTTGTTCTTCTTCATCGTAGCTGATCCAAAATCCGTCTTCACACCAAGGAATAGGATCAAACGTCCAGCCCTTAGGTTGCATCAGAGTCTTAAAGTCGTCGCTGCTGATTTTTAAGGTATTGACCCGAATTGAACGTCTAAGCGGCCTGTCGCAGGCGGCAATAAACTCGTCCATGGATAAATGGGCGGGGAGTTCTTGGGTGATTGTATCGATAAAATTTTGATTTAATTGAACCATTGATTTCATTGAACCATAGGAAAATAGACTGTGTATCAACTGGCGCGAGTATATCATAATCCCTTATTGGGTCTGAGATTTTATCCCAAGTGCCTCAGCCGTTATGGTGATTTGAGGTTTATGCACAGACGATTGCCGCAATATTGCAATGAGTCGCCATAATGCTAGCACTCAGTAGCCATGAGCTAATAGAATAAAAACAAATAAAAATAAGGGGATTGGTGTGCTGAATCGCGTGTGGTTAGCTTTTTTTATCACGGCATTGCTGGCAATAGCGGTGCAACTGTTCAATGGGCACATAGAAGTCCTATCGGCTTCGGTCGCCGCATTATTTGCTAGCGCTAAGCTTGCCGCCGAAATTTCCCTTGGGCTGATTGGCGTACTTTCCCTGTGGATGGGATTGATGCAGGTGGGCGAGAAGGCCGGTGTGGTCAGCGCGATAGCCTTTGTGTTTGAGCCCTTACTGCGCCGCTTGATGCCAGAAGTGCCCAAGGGCCATCCCGCCTTTGGCAGTATCACGATGAATTTAACGGCGAATATTTTTGGTTTAGATAATGCCGCTACGCCGCTTGGTTTAAGGGCGATGCATGATTTGCAGAGTTTAAATCCGCTAAAAACCGTGGCGACCAATGCGCAAATCTTATTCTTAGTGCTCAATACTTCCTCTGTGACCTTAGTGCCTGTGACGGTATTCCTTTACCGTGCTCAGCAAGGTGCAGCCGCGCCTGCGGATATTTTCCTACCGATTTTACTGGCAACCTCGGCCTCGACATTGGCGGGCTTACTGGTAGTGGCGTTAGTGCAGCGGATTTCGTTATTGAACTCTGTGGTGCTCGGTTATGGCGCCTTAATGCTCTCTGGCCTAGTGGCGAGTGGTTTTTATCTGGTGACCTTAAGTGCTGAAGCAATTGGCACAGTGTCGACGGCAATGGGTAACGGTATCTTGCTGTTACTGGTTTTTACCTTTGTGATCGTTGCGGGCATCCGCAAGGTGGCGGTTTATGATGAGTTTATTGAAGGGGCGAAGGCGGGGTTTGCCCAATCTATCCAGCTGATCCCTTATTTGCTCGCCATGCTATTAGCGATTGGTTTACTGCGCGCATCCGGCGCCTTGGATTATCTGTTGCACTTGATTGCCAGTGGCGTGCGGATATTGGGTTTTGATACGCGTTTTGTCGATGCTATGCCGACCGCGCTGATGAAGCCTTTTAGTGGTTCAGGTGCCAGAGCCATGATGCTCGAGACAATGGATCATCACGGCGTCGATTCTTTTGCTGGCCGATTAGCGGCGATTTTTCAGGGCAGCACTGAAACTACTTTTTATGTTCTCGCCGTGTATTTTGGTTCTGTGGGTATTCGCCATGGCCGCCACGCCTTAGCCTGTGGGTTAACCGCGGATTTTGCAGGGATCAGCGCTGCGATTGCCGTTTGTTATTGGTTTTATGGATAAGGGGTTAGAGTGTTGAGCGACCTAGAATGTCTCAATAGAATTGCAAGGGAAGCTAAAAATAAATCAGGCGCATAATGCGCCTGATTTATTTTTAAGAGCTTTAATATTAGTGCGTTGGTGTAAGTATTTTGAAGAAAAGAATTACTGGGCGGGTGCCCATTCCTGCCATTCGTTTTCGGCTTTGTGTTGCAATCTTAATACTGTTCCTGCTGCTAAACGATTACTCTCTTGAGTCGTGTCCTTAGTCGCGACATTAATGCCGCCAGCGAGTAAAGTTTCCAGCGAGCCCGCTTCAATTTGCGCACCAGAGAATAGGCCAACATCGACTTTAATCCCTGAAGCATCCCAGAACTGACTGCTTTGATTCACTAAGTGACTGTACTGCGGCTCAATATGGGCTTGCATCAGCACGCTATTGCCCTGTGTCGACAGGTGATAACCATCGATTTGACCGACTTTGATACCTCGGAAGAAGATAGGTGTGCCGACTTTCATCGAGCCTAAGTTGTTATCTTCTAAGACGAATTTAAGCGCATCTTCGGCAACGTTGGCATAACTGCTGGCAGCGAGGTTGGCAACAAACTGGGTCGCTTTCTGATTGCTTGTACCCGGCAGTACACCGATATAAGGGCCAGTGATCAAGGTTTCTGGTGCTTTAATTCCTGCTAGAGAAATTTGCGCATCCACTAGATGATATTCACAGTCGCTGCGGCTGAAATGTTCGGCGTATTCGCCGTAGAGATAGGCCGTTGCAGTGAGAGTATTGAGATCGGCATTGAGCTTCACCTGCGACACTTCACCCACTTGATGACCTTGATAGCGAATCGCTGCTTTGGCCGTCAGTTTACTTGAAGCGGGTAAGGTGAGACGAATCGCCTGCGCCTGAGTTAATGCCAACTGCTTGTTCTCATAGAGTTTTAAGTTAGCTGCATTGCTGGCTTTGCCATTGCTATCAAGCAATCCCAGGCTGATGCTGCCCTTTAATGCTCCTTGAAGCGGCGCGACCGCAACATCAATACTAGCAAGACTGGCGCTAATATCCACGGCGCTGTTACGCCAGAACACATTCGGCTTTTTCAGCAAGGGCTGGAACTGTTTGTCGATAGCGAGCTTGATAGCAAAGTCTTCGGTCTTACTTTGCCAGTTCACTGAGTCAACTGTGCCAATTTGCATCTTTTTATAGTAAATCGGTGAGCCTTGGCTGACATCGGCGCCATCTTGACTGATTAAGGTCAGATGCACTTGTTGCTGACGATCATAGAAGGCTGTCGCGGCATCCACAGAACTAAACAAGGTGAGGGCACTGTTGGCGGCGAGTGGTGTATCGCTGTGGCCTTGGATCAAGCTAACCGCACCTTGAGTGAGCGTCGTAAAGTCCCTTGCTTTGACTGAAACGCCCTCTAGTGATGCTTTTACTGTTAATGCTGACTCAGGGACAAAATAGCTGTCGCTGCGAATTAGGCCAGCAAACTCAGGTTGTAACTCGAGTTGGTATTCCACCGCCGATAAATCTTTGGTTAACTTAACCGCAAGCACTGAGCCAATGGGGATTTGCTTAAAGCGAACTTCAGCGCCCGATGAAATGCCCATGTTTTCGGCTGAGGTTAAGGTCAAGAAACGCTTCTTCGATTGCAGTAAATCAGGTGCTTTGGCTTGTAAGGCAAAACTGCTTGGCATCGCCGTTTTAGTATTAATACCCGGCAGGAAGTTGATCACGCTGCCCGTTAGTAAACGCTCTGGATTTTTAATGCCTGAGAGGGAAATATCGGCACCTTCAAGCCAAAACACCCCGTCGTTAGTTAATAGTGAACCGTATTGAGGTTCAAACTTAGCCACAGCTATTACGCCATTGGCGGTGAGTTGCTTGCTTAAAATGCTGCCGATATTGATGCCGCGATAAACAATACGAGTGCCTTTGTCGACACCGTTAGCATCAGCCATGGTCAGGTTTATTTCTATGCCGCCAAGGGCTGTGGTTTCTGAATCATAAAGCGAAA
Source organism: Shewanella sp. SR1 (assembly GCF_020447145.1). NCBI lineage: Bacteria > Pseudomonadati > Pseudomonadota > Gammaproteobacteria > Alteromonadales > Shewanellaceae > Shewanella > Shewanella sp. SR1. Next base: position 234,441 of record NZ_JAJAEF010000002.1, read on the forward strand.
AAATGTCACCGTTTTTGGCAATATCTGCTTTATCATCAGAGCTAAAACTCACGCCGCCAGCCAGAATGGATGCCAAACTCTCAGAGCTGACTTTAACCCCAGTCAGTGATGCATCAATTTTGACGCCGGAGACATTCCAAAAGTAGGAGTTTTTCTTCACTAATCGCGCGTATTGCTCTTGAATAAAAGCGCTGATGATGACTCTTTGATTGCCATCTAAACGATAGCTGACCACACTGCCCACGGGGATTTGGCGGAAAAATATTGGCGAGCCAACATCGAGCGAACCGAGTTTGTCTGAGGTCAATTCGATCATCACACCTTCTGAGCCGATTTGCATCGGCGGCGGTTGGCGCTCAGCCTCGAAGAAGGTTGACGCATTGCCTTTACCCGGTTGAATCGCAATGTAGTTACCTGAGAACAGTGCATCTAAGCCTTCAACACCTGTGATACTGGCCTTAGGGGTGACCAGCCAGAAGAGAGTTTCCTTATTTAAGAAAGGCTTAGCACGGTAGTCCATCATGACTTTAACGTTTACGCCCTTGAGATCTTCATCTATTCCTATGTCTTTGACTTTACCGACAGTCAAGCCTTGGTATTTGACTAAGGTTTTACCTACATCAATCCCAGTTGCACTCGGAAAGTGAATTTGAATTTCAACGCCCGATTCTTTAATACTCTTAATGCCCAGCCACGCACCCAATGCCAACGCGACAATAGGCAGCAGCCAAATGGGCGAAAAGAGTTTTTTCTTTACAACTTTCGGCGATTCAATTTGTGTCATCTTGAGGTTCCAATCGATCCCAGAGTAAACGAGTGTCTAACACTTTTGCGGCTAACTGAGTTAACAGAATAACCAAGGCAAATGCGGTCGCTGCAGGCGCGGGTTTAGCGTCGAGTAGTTGTCCCATATTCACTAATGCCACTGTGATTGAGATGACAAATAAATCGAGCATTGACCAACGACCAATCCATTCGATGATGTGAAAACCCACCATCAATTTCTTTTTTGAAATCGGAATATCAAAGCTGATCGCACACAGATAAATGGATAAGCCGATGATTTTAATCCATGGCACTAAAATACTGGCAGTAAAAACTATCACGGCAATGGGCAACATATCTGAATGCACTAGATGCAAAATGCCCGAAAAAATGGTGTCGTGCCGCACTTGCCCTTGGTTGGTCAGCATAGTGATAGGGTAAATGTTGGCAGGCACCAGCAAGATGGCAGCGGTAATCAACAAAGCCCAACTTTTTTGCAGGCTGGAATAGTCCCTGACCTGCAACTCAGCTTCACAGCGCTGGCAGTGGGTGAGGTCACTACTATTGAGCTGGCGGCAGACCTTACACAGACACAGGCCGATATCTTTACCTTGTTGCTTCATATCAGCGATGACCTTCCAATAAAGTCCACATGTGCTCTAAGTCGTACTCTCGTTGAAGAAATAAAGTCACGAGAAACAACATAGTGAAGCAAAATGTGCCCATACCAAAATAAATATCCGAAAAATCAGAAAGCTGGAACGATGAAACCAAAAAGCTGATCACATAAATTTCCAGCATAGTGAGCTGCGACAATACGCCATGAAACTTCAATAATTGCTTTAATGAGTTACGCCAAAAAAGACGACTCAGTCCCCATTTCACAATCAAAATCTGCGTCAGTATCGACAACAGTAATAAGCCTGGACCAATCACAGCGGCGGCAAGCACAGCTAAACCAACGACCCAATAACCTTGGTCAAATACCGCAAACGCGCCCTGAAAAACCGTGGTGGTGCGAATGCTGCCGAAAAAGTGAATTTCGAGTACGGGTAAAAAATTGGCAGGAAAATAAAATACTAGTGCCGAGATACATAGGGCGAGCATGCCATTTACAGAGCAGTAAGGAGTGTCATAAAGTGCAGTGCTGCAACGGGGGCAAAGGGCTCTGACACCGCTTGGCAAGGCACGTTTGCGGACTGCTAAATCGCAGGAACGGCAAAGGATTACTGAATTTTCTGCTGCGTTTTCATGCATATAAAAATATATATTAGCCTAAATAGGAGTAATAACAGCGAGATCGGTGCAAAGTGTAGTGCTAATCAGCCGTTCTGCACAGTCTAGCGCTTTATAATCTTGGCAACGAAAGTACGCTAATAATATCAGATTAATCAGAACACTTGCATCACAAGTTCAATCTATGTCACTCTAGTTACTGTATATAAAAACAGTGCGAGGGCAGTCATGGCAGTAATAACACAGTTTGTCGTGGTCAGAGAAGGGGTTGAAAAGATGACATTCACATCTAAGAAGGAGGCTGATGCCTACGATAAGATGCTCGATATCGCCGATAACCTTATCCCCTTCATTCAAAAAGCTGATTTAGGTATAGATGAAAGCGTGGGCGAAAAGCTCGCATTCTATTTTGCTAACAATAAAGATGAGCTGACGAACTTGCTTAAAGGTGTCGTTCAGGTTAATAGTACGCCAACGAATCCACCTGTTGCGAAAAAAACGGCTAAAAAGACCGAAGCAGCAGAATAAAATTGTTAGGAAATGTAATGAAATCGAAATTTTATGAGTCACTTAACCGTCAAGCCTTGGCCTTGTTGGAAGGGGAAGACGACCTTGTTGCGGCAATGGCGAATTTTTCAGCCTTACTCAATGATAATTTAACTGAGCTGAACTGGGTGGGATTCTACGTTATGCGTGGCGAACAACTCGTATTAGGCCCATTTCAAGGTAAAGTGGCTTGTACACGTATTCCGTTAGGAAAAGGCGTGTGTGGTACGGCGGCATTCACCAATCAAACCCAGCGAGTGGCCGATGTTCATCAATTTGATGGCCATATTGCCTGTGATTCTGCCAGTAATTCTGAAATCGTTGTGCCAGTTTGTGCTCAAGGTAACGTGGTTGCCGTGCTCGATATTGACAGCCCAATCTTCGATCGTTTCGACGAAGAAGACCAAAAGGGGCTGGAATTACTGGTTAAAAGTTTTGAAAACTGCCTATTTGATTAATTTGCGTACAATAACGCATAATTCATAGTCGCAATCGGTGGCGTGCGCCTTATAATATGCGCCTGCACGCATTAAGCTGGTTTGATTGGCATGCAATGAATAAGCTTAGTGTTTTGAGCTGTAAAAATTTGTTAAGGTATATTTTTTTTAACTTTAGTAAACGCGGCTAGGATGCTAATTTGTACGTTGACTCAATATTGAGTTTAACGAAGATAAACGACACGTAAGAAGTTGATATATATCACCTCGAATCGATGTCCCTTTTTGACTGTGGAAGTAATGATGGAATCAACAGAAAAGTTGACCGACACCAATGCAATTTTGGCGTATTTGTATGAAACATTTCCTTTGTGCTTTATTGCTGAAGGTGAAACTAAGCCATTAAAAATCGGATTGTTTCAAGATTTGGCTGAAAGGTTGGCTGATGATTCTAAAGTCAGTAAAACTCAGCTCAGAGTTGCCTTAAGACGTTACACCAGCAGCTGGCGCTATTTAAAGTGCGTTAAAGCGGGCGCACAACGCGTTAATCTGGATGGCGAACCTTGCGGCGAGTTAGAGCAAGAGCACATTGACCATGCTCAAGCCATGTTGAAAGAAAGTCAGGATAAAGCGAAAGCGAAACGTGCAGCACTCGCACCTAAGCCTGCGGCGAAGAAAGCACCTAAAAAGGTGGCTGTTCCTCAACGTGCTAAAACTGAGCGTCCTGCTAAGCCTGCGCCTAAAGCAGCAGCGCCAGTCGTAAATTATGTCCAAGCACAATTGACTGATTTAACGAAAAAACAACGCGTCAATGTTAAGTTAGGTATGACACCCGTAGCCGGTGTGATTACTGATATTAACAAGGAAGATATTCATGTTCAGCTTGATAGTGGCCTAACGATTAAAGTTAGAGCAGAACATATCCTGCTGTAATCATTTTTTAAAACGGAGTAACTTGTTGATGCGAAAACTCACTTTGGCTACCTCGATCGCCACTGTTTTTGTCGGATTCTCGGCTTGGGCCGTACCACCCACGATTCAAATCAGCGAGTTACCCACTCTCAAGCAGGAAGCGCAACATAAGGTCGCGAGCAAAAGGGTAACGGACTTATACACTCGTTCGCACTATCATAGATTTAATCTTGATGATGCCTTTTCTACGCAAATTTTTGACCGTTACCTGCAGCAGTTAGACTATCGCCGCAATGTGTTAACCCAAGCGGATGTCGATAGCTTTAAACCTTATGCTACCCAATTCGATGACATGCTCAGTTCTGGTGAACTTGAGCCTGCCTATAAAATGTTTGATATCGTCCAAAAGCGTCGTTATGAAGGCTTTGTCTATGCTTTATCCCTACTGGATAAAGAGATGGATTTCTCCGCCCCCGGCGATGCCTATGAGTACGACCGTGACGATGCGGCATGGCCAAAAGATCAAGCCGAGATCAATGAGTTATGGCGTCAACGTGTTAAATACGATGCGCTAAATCTGAAACTCACAGGTAAAAAATGGCCTGAGATTGTTGAGATCTTGCAAAAGCGTTACAACAACGCCATCAAACGTTTGACTCAAACCAACAGTGAAGACGTGTTCCAAGGCGTGATGAATGCCTTCTCACGTAGCATTGAGCCGCATACGAGTTACCTGTCACCACGCAATGCTGAACGTTTCCAAATGGAAATGAATTTAAGCCTTGAAGGGATTGGTGCTCAACTGCAACTTGAAGACGATTACACTGTGATTAAAAGCTTAATTGCTGGCGGCCCTGCGGCTGGCAGCGAAAAACTGTCGCCAGAAGACAAGATTGTCGGCGTCGGTCAAGAAGGCGGTGAAATTGTTGATGTGATCGGCTGGCGTTTAGACGACGTGGTTGATCTGATCAAAGGACCTAAGGGCAGTAAAGTCGTACTGCAAATTTTACCGAAGAAAGGCGGTTCGAATGCTAAGCCATTCGACGTTACCTTAGTACGCGATAAAATTCGTCTTGAAGACAGAGCGGCAACCTCTAAGGTGATTGAACCTAAAGATGGCGAGTACGCTAATCGCAAAGTCGGTGTGATCCATATTCCTGGTTTCTACATGAATCTGTCACAGGACGTTGAAAAAGAGCTAGTGAAGTTAAACGAAGCCAAAGTTGAAGGCATAGTCATCGACCTTAGAGGTAACGGTGGTGGTGCATTAACAGAAGCCGTGTTGCTGACGGGACTCTTTATCGATATGGGTCCTGTGGTGCAAATTCGTGATGCCGATGGCCGTGTGTCTGCGCACCGTGATAACGATGGCAAAACCAGTTATGCGGGCCCGTTGACTGTGATGGTTGACCGTTACAGTGCTTCAGCCTCTGAGATTTTTGCTGCTGCGCTACAAGATTACGACCGCGCGCTAATTGTCGGTGAATCTAGCTTTGGTAAAGGTACAGTGCAGCAGCATAAGAGCTTAGGCCGTATCTATGATATGTATGAAAAGCCAATTGGCCATGTGCAATACACGATTCAAAAGTTCTATCGGATCAATGGCGGCAGCACACAGCTTAAAGGTGTGACACCAAACATTGCTTACCCAAGTGCGTTAGAGCCAGGTGAGTACGGCGAAGCTGAAGAGAAAAATGCCTTGCCTTGGGATAAAGTGCCAATGGCACAATATGGCACGCTCAATGATGTGACGCCTGAGTTAGTGACTAGCCTTGAGGCCAAGCACCTTAACCGCATCAAAAGCAGTGTAGAGTTTGCTTATATCAATCAAGATATTGCCGACTTTAAAAAGCACCACAAAGAGAAGACAGTTTCTCTGGTTGAAAGTGAGCGCATTGCCTCCCGCGAAGCCGATGAGAAGAAAGTCCTCGATAGAACGAACGAGCGCCGAGTCGCCAATGGTTTAGCACCGGTTAAATCCATGGAAGACATTAAAGACGACGCCGAATTGCCAGACGCATTTTTAGATGAAACGGCTTATATCACTTTAGATATGGCTGATGCGCAAAAACTGGCTAAAACTAGTGCTAAGTAGGCGCTAGTCGAGTCGATTTATCCAATATCAAAACGCGCTTATGGCGCGTTTTTTCTTATTTAGATCAGCGTTAAAGGGATCGAAATGACACAAGCTCAAGCAAAATACTTAAAAGATTATCAAGCGCCACTCTTCACGATAGACACGATCGACTTAGCCTTTAATCTGGCGGGCAATGAGACTCATGTGGAGGCGATAAGTCGGGTAAAACGCGCTTCTAAGCATGCCCAAGCTTTAGTATTGGATGGCGAAGACTTAACTGTGGTCTCGTTGACGGTTGACGGTGAAGCAGTGCCTTATCATGTTAGCGCGGGTCAATTAGTCTTAGAAACGGCGCTTGATGAGTTTGAGCTGAACATCGTCACTAAGCTCGATCCCGAGGCCAATTCGAGCCTTGAAGGCCTATATATGTCCGATGGTGCCTACTGCACGCAATGTGAGGCTGAGGGCTTTAGACGGATCACTTATTTCCTCGACCGTCCCGATGTATTAGCCAAATATACTGTGCGCATCGAAGCCGATAGAGCCGCATTCCCGTTTTTACTGAGTAACGGGAATTTGATTGATCAAGGCGAATTAGAGGGCGGTCGCCATTATGTTTGCTGGCAAGATCCGTTTCCAAAACCGGCTTACTTGTTTGCCTTAGTCGCTGGCGATTTTGATCTGTTGCAAGATGAGTTCATTACCCGCAGTCGCCGTAAAGTGATCCTGCAAGTGTTCGTCGATAAAGGTAATTTACATAAAGCACACCATGCGATGGCATCGCTGAAAAAATCCATGGCATGGGATGAGAGTCGTTTTGACCTCGAGTACGATTTAGATATTTACATGATAGTTGCCGTCGACTTTTTCAATATGGGAGCGATGGAAAACAAAGGCTTAAATATCTTCAACACTAAATATGTGCTTGCAGATACGTTAACGGCTACCGACGAGGATTATCACGGTATTGAATCGGTGGTAGGCCATGAGTATTTCCATAATTGGACCGGAAACCGCGTGACGTGCCGTGATTGGTTCCAGCTAAGTTTAAAAGAAGGCTTAACGGTTTTTCGCGATCAAGAATTCAGCTCCGATTTAGGCTCACGCGCTGTGAATCGAATTCACGCAATCAAAGTGATCAAGAATCAGCAATTTGCCGAAGATTCTGGCCCTATGTCCCATCCCATTCGTCCAGAATCTGTGATTGAGATGAATAATTTCTATACAGTCACTGTGTATAACAAGGGCGCTGAAGTGATCCGCATGATGCACACTTTGCTTGGCGAAGAAAAGTTTCAAGCGGGGATGAAACTGTATTTTAAACGCCACGATGGCCAAGCGGTCACCTGCGATGATTTTGTGGCGGCAATGGAAGATGCCAGCGGCGTAGATTTAACCCAATTCCGTTTATGGTATAGCCAAGCGGGCACGCCGATTGTGACTGCGATGGACAGTTTCGATGCGCTAACGGGCATTTACCAATTAACCCTTAAACAAAGTTTAGCGAACTGTGCATCACCCTTGCATATCCCGTTCAGCATCGAACTCTTAGATGCCAAGGGCCACTCTTTAGTGAATGAAGTTCTCGACTTTACTCAGGCTGAACAAGTGTTTAGTTTTGAGGGATTAAGTCATAAACCGGTGGCTTCGTTACTACAAAACTTCTCCGCGCCCGTTAAATTGCAATATCGATTCAATGTGGATCAACTGGTTCACTTGATGCGTTTTGCCAGCAGCGAAGTGGCGCGATGGGAAGCCTCAGTGACCTTAGTGAGCCAAGCGATTTGGCAGAATGTCGCGAGTTTACAGCAGCAACAAGCCATGACACTCGATCCCCGCGTGCGCGATAGTTTTAAAGGCGTGTTGTTAGACACTGAACTTGACCCAGCATTGATTGCCGAAATCTTAGCCATACCTACGGCATCTGCTTTGATTGAGCAAACAGAGAGCGTTGATCTCGATGCGTTAGCCTTGGCCCGTGAATTTGTGTTAACAGAGCTTGCTTCACACTCTGAAGATGAATTGATCGCGCTCTATCGCTCTTTGGTACCAGTCGATAGCACGCAGGCAAGAGCGCTTAAAAATCAGTGTTTAACGTGGTTAGCACGGGTGTCGGATGAGGCAGAAGCGTTAGTGATTTCCCAGTTTGATAAAGCCAGCAATATGACAGATTCCCTCGGCGCACTGACTGCGGCGAACGTGGGCGATTTGCCTTGTCGCGATGAGCTGATGACCGCATTTGAGCTGCGTTGGCAGGACACGCCATTGGTAATGGATAAATGGTTTATGTTGCAAGCGACTCGTAATGCAGAAGATGTGATTGAACGTCTGCGTCAATTACAGCAGCACAAGCGTTTTAGTATGAGTAATCCAAACCGAGTGCGCGCGTTAGTGGGCAGTTTTGCGGCGGGTAATATTTACCAATTCCACCGTCAAGATGGTAAGGGTTATGCTTTCTTAACCGAATACTTAATTACCCTTAATAAGCTCAATCCGCAGGTCGCGGCACGCATGGTGACGCCATTGATCCAGTTCCATAAATTCGACTTAGGCCGTCAAACCTTAATAAAAGCCTGTTTAGGGCAACTTTTGGCTTTACCTGACTTATCTAAGGATATGTACGAAAAAGTCTCTAAGGCATTGGCAAAATAGCGGTTTGTAGGAGGAGGGCGGCAATCGATGCCGCCCTGATATTATGGAATTGTATTTCAAACTAACGATCAGCTATCGAGATTTCTTACCTTACTATCAAGGGCTTGCTGATAAAATTGAGGTCCGCGAAACGCAAGGACGTATTTTGTGGATTAATGGCCGTCATTTCAGACGTTTTTTAACCGAAAATGGCATTCAAGGCTATTTCAAATTGGTTTTAGATGACAAGGGACAATTTGTTTCATTAAATCGAGTCTAGTCTGAATTTGTTTATTTACGCTTAGAGTAATTACTTTAAACGGTCGGCTGATTATCAGGCTCGGTTTGTGATATTTAGTTTTTAAATATGTTAATGAATTATATGATTTTTTGATATCTTTTCCCGCTTCATTTCTCTCCCGCTTTTCTCTAATTTAAATCCCACCTTTTCAACTGCTGGCACAAATGTGTCTACATGCTTAATTCTTTAGAAAATTTTCTCTAACTGCGCCTTGCCCAAGGGGATTAATTGCTGTAACAATGATGTTACCTGTGAGCTAACAAGATGTTGGTTGTAATTCCTAAAACAAAGAATCCAGCAGGGTACGGAGAGCTAAAATGAAAATTGTTAAAAATAGTTTTAACAAATCGGCGCTTGCTTTGGGGGTGGCGTCGGCATTGAGTTTGTTAATGATCCCAAGCGTTAATGCAATATCTTTTGATTGGGGAGAGGTTGAGGGCACATTTGACTCAACTTGGACTGCTGGTGCGAGCTGGCGTGTTGGCGCGCGCGATTGGGAAGGTCAAATTGGTAAGGTGAATCAACCCCAATTCGATTGGTCTAATTACAGCGCATTTGACAATAAAAAATATACTTCTGCTGAGATTTGGGCCCAGCCCGGGTCGTATTCCAGCAACAATGACTTAAGTAACTTACTTTATTCTCAAGGCGATACTACGTCTGAGATCGTCAAAGGTTTGCATGAATTATCGTTGAAATACAAAAACTACGGTTTATTCGCCCGCGGTATGTATTTCTATGATCGTAAACTGAACGATGGCAATTATGACTACAACGATCCGATCACGGGTAAAGAATTTGACCCTTGCGAAGATAGCCGCGCTTCAGAAGTACAATGTAAAGATATCCGTTTATTAGATGCGTTTGTCTATGCCAACTTCGATTTGAATGAGGGTGCGAATCCATTATCTATTCGTGTTGGTAATCAAGTGGTGTCATGGGGTGAAAGTACACTGATTGCCCATGGGATCAGTGAAATTAACGCCGTTGATTTGAACATTCTTAACGCACCTGGTGCTGAGTTAAAAGAAGCGTTCAGACCGCAAGGTATGGTGTGGGCATCCCTTGGCCTGACAGATTCGTTAACTGTTGAAGCATTCTATCAATATGATTGGCAACCTATTTGGGTCCCAACTCCGGGCTCGATTTTTGCTACTAATGATTTTGCCGGTTTTGGTGGTTATGCTCAAAACGCTCAGCTTGGTTTTAACGCTAACCCTGACATCAACTTAGATTTTGTGATGCAAGAATATGAGCATCTAGCGGGCATGCTCGCTAGCGGACAATCGTTAACATCTGCTCAATTAATCGCCTATCAAACTAAAGTGACCCTAGTGCAGGATGAAGAAGAACCAAGCAATGATGGCCAATACGGTATCAAGCTGGGTTATTACGCGCCTGAGCTGGGTGAAACCGAATTTGGTTTCTATTTCATGAATTACCATAGCCGTCGTCCTCTTATCAGTGGTACTGCCGCAGATTTTAGCAAGGGTGCAATCTCGTCAGATATGGCAACTGTAGTCCAGAACGCGGGCAACATTAACCGTGAATTACTGCTTAGCCTGAAGAGTTTCTCTAAGGCGCAAATTGTCTATCCAGAAGATATTAAACTCTACGGTTTCAGCTTCAATACTTTGATTGGTGATACGTCTGTCGCGGGTGAAATTGCCCATCGTCAAGATGAACCACTGCAAATTGATGACGTTGAGTTGCTGTTCGCCGGTATGCCACAACAGTTAGCCAATGCGGGTATTAGTCCTGAACTCGATGGTATTTCGCAGATTAAAGGCGTTCAACCGGGTGAAACCGTGGATGGTTTTATTCGCGTGGATACCACACAGGCGCAGGTGACTTTCACCCATCTATTTGGTCCAACCTTAGGTTTAGATAACTTAACTATGTTGGCCGAAGTGGGTGGTGTGTGGATCCACGATATGCCAGGTTTCGATGAGCTACGTCTCAATGGCCCAGGTACGTCACGTTCTGGCGGCAATCCCGATATGCCAGGCATCATTCAAGCCTTGCACAATGGTCCTGAAACTAACCCGTTCCCAACTGACTTTGCTTGGGGCTACCGTTTAGTGGCAAAAGCGGATTTCAATAACGTCTTTGCTGGGGTCAATATGTCGCCACGGGTCATTTTCTCCCATGACGTTGACGGTATTACTCCGGATCCTATGTTCCTGTTCACGGAAGGACGCAAGTCTGTCGCGCTAGGCGTTAACTTCGACTATCAAAACCGTTGGGGTGCAGATATCTCCTATAACAATTTCTTTGGCGGTGTCGGTACGACGAATGCGATGGCAGATCGTGATTATGTTTCATTCAATATCAAGTATTCGATCTAAAAGGACTCAAACAATGAAGAAACTGACGATATTGGCGAGTGCGGTGATGTTTGCACTCGTAGCGCCAGTCGCTATGGCTAAGGTATCAGAGGCTGACGCGGCTAAACTTGGCAATGAGCTCACCCCTTTAGGTGCTGAAAAAGCAGGTAATGCTGACGGTTCTATTCCGGCTTGGGATGGTGGTATCACTAAGCCTGTGGCGGGTTATACCAAAGGGATGCATCACCCAGATCCTTTCCCTGAGGATAAGATTGAATTCACCATTACCAATGCTAACAAAGCGCAATATAAAGACTATTTAACGCCGGGTCAGATGAAGTTGTTCGAACTTTATCCTGATACCTACAAGATGAATGTGTATAAGACTCGCCGTAGCGCATCAGTGCCGCAGTTTGTCTATGATGCGACCAAAGCTAACGCGACACGTGCAGAATTGATTGCACAGGGCAATGGTATTTCTGGCGCTGCTATTGGTATTCCATTCCCGATCCCAGCAAATGGTTTAGAAGCGATTTGGAACCACATTTTGCGTTTTCGCGGGGTCGATATCGAGACTTCCCGTAGCCAAGCTGCACCAACGGCCGATGGTAGCTATAGCTTAGTGGAAACCTCAGAGGAAATTCGCTTCGAATATTCTCGTCCAGAAATGACTTTAGATCTGCTTAAAGCCAGCAATACACTGTTCTACTTTAAGCAAGTGGTGACTCAGCCAGCCCGTTTAGCGGGTACTGCGTTATTGGTAAAAGAGACCATGGATCAAGAGGCGTTGCCACGCCAAGCTTGGACCTATAACACAGGACAACGTCGTGTCCGTAAAGCGCCAAACGTCGCTTTCGATACACCGGGTACAGTGTCTGACGGTCTGCGTACGACGGATGATTTCGACATGTTTAACGGCTCTCCAGTGCGTTATAACTGGGAACTGGTTGGCAAGAAAGAAATTTACATCCCGTACAACGATTACAAACTGCACTCAGACAAGCTGAAATATGACCAAATTTTAAAACCTGGGCATGTTAATCCTGAGTATGTTCGTTGGGAAAAACACCGCGTATGGCAAGTGAAGGCGACGTTGAAAGACGGTATGCGCCACATTTACAAAGTGCGCGATATGTACCTTGACGAAGATTCATGGCAAGTGTCGATAGCCGATCTCTACGATAACCGTGATCAGCTGTATCGTGTGGCTGTTGCACATGGCTTGAACTACTACGAAGTGCCAACTCAATGGGACACGCTGGAAGTCTTCCATGATTTGCAATCCCGTCGTTATCTCGCCATGGGTTTAGACAACCAAAGTGGTATGTATAACTTCGATGCCAAACTGACTGAAGCTAACTTTACCCCCGATGCATTGCGTCGCGAAGGTATCCGTTAATACGCCACAAATAAAGGGGCGCTCTGCGCCCCTCATTAGTTTAAGGAAGTTTGTATGTCGTTTCGCATCCTTCAGTGTGTTGCTGCATTAAGTTTCGGTGGCGCTTTTTTCCCTTCTACGTTATCTGCAACCACCTCTGATCCGATTTTTTCTCAAATTCAACCGCTTGCGGCTTCATCCTTGATTTTAGATATTGCCAACGTGGGCAAAGGGTTAGTGGCTGTGGGTGAACGCGGTCATATTCTGGTGTATGACGGCAGTTGGCATCAAGTGGCGACGCCCGTGAGCTCGCAGTTGACCAAAGTGTTTTTCCTTAATGACAAACTCGGCTGGGCAGTGGGCCATGATGCGACCATTTTACATACTCAGGATGGTGGCCAAACTTGGCAGCAGCAGATGCATTCGCCCGAGATTGAAAAGCCATTCCTCGATGTTGTCTTTTTAGATGAAAAAATGGGTATCGCCATTGGGGCTTACGGTTTGTTTTATCGCACCAACGATGGTGGCGCCCATTGGAGCGACGAATTCCATGAAGAGCTGTTAGCCGAAGAAGATGTGTCCTATTTAGCGGAGTTGAAAGGCAGCGATCAATCAGCCTATGTGAGCGCACGCGCTTCATTATTGCCGCACTTTAATCGTATTTTAACTTTGACTGACGGACGTTTATTACTGGTCGGCGAGTTAGGTCTAGTGGCCGTTTCAAGCGATCAAGGCAAAACCTTTGCGCGTACCAGTTTTGATTACGATGGCTCTATGTTTAATGCCATTGAAACGAAAGATGCCGTGTATGTGATGGGCCTTCGCGGTCATATATTCAAAGCTGACGTGAGTTTAAGCCAGTGGAATGAAATCGAACTGCCAGTGCAATCTTCAATCAATGGGGCGATGTCAGTATCGGACGATGCGGTTTATCTCGTGGGCAATGCAGGGATAGTGATTAAGCTGAATGGGGATGATACCAGCAGTATTGTCACTCGTCGCCAAGGGGAAAACTTAGTCTCTATTGCGAAGGATAATCAAGGGAATATGTGGTTATCCGGCAGCCAAGGGCTGTTTATTCTTAAGCCATAAAATTTTAAAACTACAATAACAGGGCCGAGAAGATGTTAGAAAAACTGGTCAACGGATTTGAGTCATTTTTATTCCGCAATCGTGCGTGGGTCGTCGGCATTTTTGTGTTTTTGACGTTGTTTTTAGGCTTTCAAGCCAGTCAACTCAAAATGGATGCGGCCTTCATCAAAAACATTCCACTGCATCACAGTTATATGCAGACCTACCTGAAACACCAAAAAGATTTTGGTGGCGCCAACAGCATCATGGTGGCGGTGGAAGACACCAGCGGCAATATTTTTAATGCGAACTATTTTGATACCTTAAAAAATGTGCACGATCAGCTGTTTTTTATTCCTGGGGTTGATCGCGCGCAGGTGAAATCAATTTTTTCGCCTTCCACTCGTTTTACCGAAGTCGTTGAAGATGGTTTTGCTGGCGGGCCCGTTATTCCTGCGGATTTTTCGACCTCAGTATCTGGGCTCGAAACCGTGCGCGATAATATTGAAAAAGCGGGCATCGTTGGCCGATTAATTGCCAACGATTACAGTGCGGCCATGGTGTCGGCGCAGTTAATGGACTTTGACCCACAAACAGGTAAACCCTTAGATACCATTGCCTTTGCGGCGCAGCTCGAAAAAGAGCTTAGGGGCAAGTTTGAAACTGACAAGGTTAAAATTCACATCATAGGTTTCGCCAAAATGGCCGGGGATGTGGCCGATGGTGCTAAGGGCGTATTGCTGTTCTTTGTTATCGCGATTTTGATCACCGCCGTCATGGTTTACCTCTTCTCTAAATCAATCATTCTGACTGTTTTACCCCTCGTCTGCAGTTTAACCGCTGTGGTCTGGCAGCTCGGTTTATTGACTGTGATAGGTTTTGGTCTCGATCCCATGTCGATTCTGGTGCCGTTTTTGGTATTCGCCATCGGGGTCAGTCACGGGGTGCAAATGATCAATGCGGTAAGGCGCCGCGTGATGGACGGACAAACCACCAAAGCGGCGGCGGCTTCGGCATTTCGCAGTTTATTAGTACCGGGTGGTGTGGCTTTACTGTCTGATACTGTTGGTTTTATTACCCTGTTGTCGATTGATATCGGGATTATTCGCGAGCTCGCGATTTCGGCATCACTCGGTGTGGGCGTGATCATTTTCACTAACCTTATCCTGTTGCCTTTGGTGATTTCTTTTACTGAAATCAAAGTCAATAAAACCGCAGAGCCGACGGCTGAAGAAGTTCGCACTGAAGCGATTTGGCGTTTCCTAGCACGTTTCGCGACGCCTAAATACGCTGTAGTGGTGATTATTGCCACTGTGGTGTTGTATTTTGCCGGTCTGCAACAAGCCAATCAGATGAAGATTGGTGACTTACAGGGTGGGGCGCCAGCGTTACACCAAGATTCGCGCTATAACCTCGATACCTTCTTCATCACAGATCATTTCTCCATCACTACCGACGTGATGACTGTGATTGTTGAGGCGGCGCCCGAGGCTTGTACTTACCACGATGTGCTGACTCAAATTGATGAGTTTGAATGGTTAGTGCGTAATACGCCTGGGGTCGAGTCGACTGTGAGTCTGGCGTCGGTTGCTAAAAAAGTGAACGCAGGCTTTAACGAAGGTAATCCAAGGTGGGAAGTGCTGCCGCGCACGACCGCGAGTTTAGTGCAGGCCATTGGCCAAATTCCGACGACCTCTGGTTTGTTAAATGGCGATTGTTCTGTCATGCCTGTGTATCTGTTTATGAAAGATCATAAGGCAGAAACCATAGAAACTGTGGTCGCTAAGGTGAAAGCCGTCGCCGCGAAAATGGATAACGACAAGCTGCAGTTTAAACTGGCATCTGGTCCGGTGGGCGTGATGGCCGCGACCAACGAAGCCGTAGCCGAAGCGCAATTACCTATGATGTTATACGTCTATGGTGCCGTGTTTGTACTCTGTTTAATCAGCTTTAAATCCTTAAAAGCGACTGTGGCGGTAATTATCCCGCTGTATGTAGTGTCGACATTGGCGCAAGCCTTGATGACGCAACTGGATATTGGCTTAGCAGTCAGTACCTTACCTGTTATTGCGCTGGGTGTCGGTATCGGTGTGGATTACGGTATTTATATCCTCTCGACCATGTCGTCTAAGCTCTCGAATGGTATGCCGGTGCAACAGGCTTACTATGAGGCGTTGGTCGAACGGGGTAGTGCAGTGATCTTTACAGGCCTCACATTGGCGATTGGTGTCAGTACTTGGTTCTTCTCGGCACTTAAATTTCAAATGGACATGGGAATATTGTTAACATTCATGTTTGTGGTAAATATGCTCGGTGCCATAATTATCCTTCCTGCATTGGCCGCCGTTTTCTGGCGCCAACCTAAGTAGGGTCTACAAATGGGGAGCTTAGCTCCCCATTTGTTTTTGAATACTTAGTCTGCTTTATCGATTGTTTGGTCATTTGTCATTCATTGTTTACGCCAATACTGGATTTCAAGAGGATGTACCACTAAAATTTTCCTCGAAATACAGCGGTTTTAGTAATAAACTTCGCGCGATGATCCAGATCACATTAATTTATCTGAGATCGTTAAGCCGAAGCATCCAAATAATGAAAAAAGCGCTGCCATAGACGCTTAAGGAAACAGCAACATGGCCTTGAAAGATGCAATGCCTTCAGTACTACTTGAAAATGTAGTCAGTTTAATTCACGCTAAAGTCCCTAATTCACAAGCCAAGCAAGTTGAACAGTTCGCCACCTGCCTTTATGCCCACATGTCGAAAGACGATCTCAATGCGCGTAATGACAGTGATTTATACGGTGCGGTTCTCAGTTTATGGAACGCCCTGAACAAAACGCCAAAAGGTAACACTCACCTACGAGTGTTCAACCCTAGCCAGGCCAAACACGGCTGGCAATCTACCCACTCGATCATTGAAGTTATCCAACCTGACATGCCATTCTTGGTAGATTCAGTTGGTATGGCATTGAATCGTATGGGTATTACTGCTCACATGATGTTACACACTCCGCTGGCTATCGAGCGTTCAGATAGCGGTGTGACCAATGTCACTTATCTTAATCAGAGTCCAGAAAGCACTGAACATGTCGCCGTATTCTTGATTGAAATTGACCGCCAAAGCAGCACTGTCGATATCAAAGCATTAGAGCGCGAAATTCAGTCTGTGCTTGCCGATGTCGCTTCATCAGTCAATGACTGGGAAGCCATGTCTGCCAAGTTGGGTGAGATGATCAAGGAATTGCCAAAACGTCCGTTCCCTGGCGATAAGCAAGAGTTAGAAGAAGCGATTAACTTCCTGACTTACTTGAATAATCATCATTTTACGCTGTTAGGTTACCGCCAATACGATTTGAATCGTGTCGAAGGTGACGTTGAGTTAGTGCCTAATATCGCCTCTAGTTTAGGTTTGATGAACAAGCACACTAAAGCGCAACCTGAGCAAGGTTTGTTGCTATCTAGCTTCTCAGATAGCGCCCGCAAAGAAGCCTTAGATCACAGCTTGTTGATCCTCACTAAGAGCAGTGCCAAGAGCCGTGTACATCGCCCAGCGTATGTCGATTATATCGGTATCAAGCGTTTCGATAAGAAAGGCAATGTGGTTGGTGAAGATAGATTTATCGGTTTATATGCGTCAAACCTGTATAACCGCAGCCCACGTGAAATCCCACTGCTGAACGAAAAAGTGCAGCGTGTGTTAGATCGTTCAGGCTTAACCCCACGTTCACACGACTATAAAGCCCTGCTAAACATTCTTGAGAATTTACCTCGTGACGAGCTAATTCAAGCCAATGTTGATGATTTATCGCACATGGCCCATGGCGTGTTAGAAATGCAAGACAGAGACAAGCTGAAACTCTTTGTACGCAAAGATGGCTTTGGCCGTTTCTTATCCTGTTTAGTGTACGTTTCTAAGGATCGTTACAACACTAAACTCCGCCAAGATACTCAACGTATTTTGGCCCAGCATTTTAACAGCAAAGAAGATGTAGAGTTTACGACTTATTTCTCCGAGTCGACGCTAGCCCGCACTCACTACATAGTCAAAGTTGATAACAATAATATGGATGTAGATGTGGCTGCCATAGAGAACAACTTAATAGAAGCGGCACGTTCGTGGGAAGATAAGTTAAGCACTGCGCTTAACAGTGCACTCGGTGAAGAAGCCGGCACTCATCTGACAAAGCGTTATTTCAATGCGTTTGAGCAAAGCTATAAAGAAGATGTATTGCCAAGCTCTGCCGTCGTTGACATGCAACAGCTCGAAGCACTGGATGACGAACACAAGCTCGGCATGTTGTTCTATCAACCGCAGGAAGCGGCGCTGAACGACAACAAAGTGCGTTTAAAGCTATTCCATAAAGATGAGCCAATTCATCTTTCTGACGTGCTGCCAATGCTGGAAAACTTTGGTCTGCGCGTGATCAACGAGCGTCCATATGAAGTCACTACCTCAGACGGTTCTACCTTCTGGATCTTAGACTTCTTGATGACAGTTAAAGTCGTCAACACAGACAACATCGCCGATAGCCAAGACAGATTCCAAACTGCACTGTCACAAGTGTGGCAAAAGAAGTTAGAAGATGACGGTTTCAACCGTATTATTCTGGCGTCTGGCTTAACGGGCCGTGAAGTCTCGGTATTGCGCGCGTATGCCAAATACATGCGTCAAATCGATGCGACGTTCAGTCAGTCTTATATCGAAGAAACCTTCGGTCGTTACCCACAAATCGCTGATTTGTTGGTGAAGATGTTCATCCGTAAATTTAACCCTAAACTGAAAACCCGTACTCTGGGCAAGTTTATGGAACAGATCAATTTACGTTTAGACGAAGTGTCTAGCTTAGATGATGACCGTATTATTCGTCGTTATTTAGACTTGATTAACGCCACTCTGCGTACCAACTTCTACCAACAGGATGCTAAAGGCGAATCTAAGAGTTATATCTCGTTTAAATTCATGCCTTCACTGATCCCTGAAATGCCACGCCCACTGCCGAAATTCGAGATCTTCGTTTATTCGCCACGGGTTGAAGGTGTGCATTTACGTTACGGTAAAGTGGCCCGTGGTGGTCTGCGTTGGTCAGATCGTCGTGAAGACTTCCGTACCGAAGTATTAGGTCTGGTAAAAGCACAGCAAGTGAAAAACACTGTGATCGTGCCTGTGGGTGCTAAAGGTGGCTTTGTTTGTAAACAATTGCCAACCGAAGGCGGCCGTGAAGCTTTCTTCACCGAAGGTCAAGAATGCTACCGCATCTTTATCCGTGCTTTACTCGATATTACTGATAACATTTTGAACGGTGAAATCGTCCACCCATTGGATGTGGTTCGTCACGATGAAGATGACCCATATTTAGTGGTTGCAGCCGATAAAGGCACTGCGACATTCTCTGATATCGCGAACTCGATTTCTCTTGAATACAACTTCTGGCTCGGTGATGCATTCGCATCAGGTGGCAGTAACGGTTATGACCATAAGAAAATGGGTATCACGGCCAAAGGCGGCTGGGAATCTGTTAAACGTCATTTCCGCGAAGTCGGTATTGATTGTCAAACCACAGACTTTACCTGTTTAGGTATAGGTGACATGGCGGGCGACGTATTCGGTAACGGTATGTTGTTGTCTAAGCACACTAAACTGGTTGCAGCCTTTAACCACATGCATATCTTTATCGATCCGAATCCGGATACGGCATTAAGTTATGATGAACGGGCGCGTTTATTCGCTCTGCCACGTTCAAGCTGGGAAGACTACAACAGCAAGTTGATTTCTAAAGGTGGCGGTATTTTCCTACGTTCATCTAAATCCATTCCGTTATCGGCAGAAATTAAGCAAATGTTGGCCACAGAGAAAACCTCTATGACCCCAACTGAGCTGATGAAAGAACTGCTGAAAATGCCAGTGGATTTGATCTGGAACGGCGGTATCGGTACCTATGTGAAATCTGCACGCGAAACCCATGCTGAAGTCGGCGATCGTGCCAACGATGCATTGCGTGTCAACGGTGGCGAACTGCGCGCTAAGATAGTCGGCGAGGGCGGTAACTTAGGTTGTACTCAGTTAGGTCGTATCGAATATGCGTCTAACGGCGGCCGTATCAACACTGACTTCGTGGATAACGTCGGTGGTGTGGACTGTTCAGATAACGAAGTGAACATCAAGATTTTGCTGAACGCTATGGTAACTGAAGGTGAACTGACGTTGAAACAACGTAACCGTTTACTGGAAGAAATGACTGAAGAAGTCGGCCACATCGTACTGCAAGACTGTAAAGATCAAACGCGTACTATCTCTGTGACTCAAGTGCGTGGTGCTGAGCAGTTAAAAGAGCAGATCCGCTTTATCCAGTATCTGGAAAAAGAAGGCAAGTTAGACAGAGCCTTAGAGTTCTTGCCGTCTGACGACGAATTGGCTGAGCGTTTAGCCAGTGGTCGTGCGTTAACACGTCCTGAGCTATCAGTACTGGTTGCCTATGCGAAGATGGTGCTGAAAGAGCAATTAGTGACGCCAGAAATCACTGAAGATACGCTGTTAAGCCAACTGCTTATCGCCTATTTCCCGAAAAAACTTCAGGAAAAATACAGCGACAAAATGGCAACCCATCCACTGCGTGGCGAAATCATTGCGACCTCACTCGCCAATGAACTCGTTAACGACATGGGTTTGAATTTTGTTCAACGTATGCAAGATGAGACTGGTGCCTCAGTTGCTGACGCGGCAATTTGCTACACTATGGCCCGCGAAGTATTTGGTTTAGCTGAATTAACTAAATCGATCACTGACTTAAACGGCATAGTTCCTGCTGTGGTTCAAGGTGAAATGCTGCATCAGTTACGCCGCAATATGCGTCGTGCTAGCCGCTGGTTCCTCCGTCACCGTAACCGCACTGGTAGCATCGAACAGACAGTTGCCTTCTTCAAACCCGTATTTGAACAAATTAAAGATAACGTTCATTTATATCTGGTCGAAGAAGAAGCGAAGGGTATCCAATCTGAGATCAATGCTTTGGTCAAAGAAAACGTACCACAAGCTGTGGCAACCATTGTGGCTAACATGAGCACCTTGTTCTCTGCCTTAGACATTGCCCAAATTGCCCAAACAGAAGATAAGACAGTTGCGCTAGTGGCTGAAACTTACTTCAAACTCGGCGCCCGCGTTGAGCTGCACTGGTTCTTAGAACAGATCAGCGCTCAACCTGTGGCTAACCATTGGCAAGCACTGGCTCGTGCCGCCTTTAGGGAAGAGTTGGATTGGCAACAACGTGCATTAAGTTCAGTGGTACTAAGAACCTGCAGTGCAACCTGTGATGCCGAAAGCGTGATTTCTCAGTGGATTGAGATCAATCAAGGCTTATTGGAAAGATGGTTCCACATGCTAGCTGACTTCAAAACGTCGCAAAGCCATGAGTTTGCTAAGTTCTCTGTCGCCCTACGTGAACTTAACCTTCTGATCCTTCACTGCGAAGGCCAAAAGTAAACTTATTATAACAATCAGAAGCCCTGGCGATCGCCGGGGCTTTTTTTAGGTCGAGGAAAGTACATGTTTTATAAAATCGCACAGAAAGTCATGTTTCAGATGGATCCTGAGCGAGCTCACCATCTTGCTATAGGCAGTCTAAAAATGACCGCCAATAGCCCGTTAACGTGCCTGTATGGACAAACGATTGCACCGGCTCCCGTGAGCGTTATGGGACTGACTTTTCCTAACCCAGTGGGACTCGCTGCCGGTATGGACAAGGACGGCGAATCGATTGATGCCTTTCATGCGATGGGATTTGGTCATGTTGAAGTGGGCACTGTGACCCCAAGGCCACAACCTGGTAATGATTTACCCCGTCTATTTAGATTAAAGCCTGCCAAAGGCATTATTAATCGCATGGGGTTTAATAATAAAGGTGTCGATAATCTGGTCAAAAATTTGATCGCTAAAAAGACCAACATTATGGTTGGCGTCAATATTGGTAAAAATAAAGACACCCCAGTAGAACAAGGTAAAGACGATTATTTGATCTGCATGGATAAAGTTTATCTCCATGCGGCTTATATTGCGGTGAATATTTCATCACCCAATACCCCAGGATTGCGATCGCTACAATATGGCGATCTATTAGATGAATTATTGAGCGCAATTAAGACTAAGCAACTTGAGCTGGCCGAAAAGCATAAAAAATACGTGCCCATCGCGCTTAAAATTGCCCCAGATTTAACCATCGAAGAAATTGAAAATATTGCGCAAGCTTTGATTAAAAACAAATTTGATGGCGCAATTGCAACTAATACCACCTTAACGCGTGATGGTGTTAGCGGCCTTGCCAACGCCAATGAAAGCGGCGGCTTAAGCGGCAAACCGTTGACAGAACTGTCTACCAAAGTGATCAAGCAGTTAGCGATATGCTTGAAAGGGCAGATCCCGATCATCGGCGTGGGCGGCATCAATAGTGCCGAAGATGCCTTAGCCAAATTTGATGCGGGCGCCAGTATGGTGCAGATTTATTCGGGTTTTATTTATCAAGGTCCGAAGTTAATTAAAGAAATTGTGAATGCATACCGCTTAAAATAATGATCTTAAGATCAATGTAACGATCTAAAATAAGATCTTATTCTTTAACAGCGATCTAAAAGGATCCTTAGATCGCTGTTAAGATCCTATATTAGATCGACTAAGTAACTGTTAAATAATTTGTATTTTATTATTTTTATTTTGATATTGGATAAAATATCTACTATTATGTCCCAGTGTTCAAATATTGGGTCACCGTTATGTTATTAATGCCACAAAAAGATTGGCAATGGAAATATAACGATTCGTATGGTGTTTTAGGCGTATCGTTAGGTTCCGAGATTGAATTTCTGACGTCTTATAAAGCAAAATTACTCATTCCAGATGCCTTATCAAGCATGGAATTTAATATTGCGCACGCCAAATTCTATATGAGCTTACTCGATAGATTACCTAAAACCCTATCTTTGTCCGATGCTGCAATTGTTCAAATTGCCCTCAATGCCACCGCAGCCCATTTTATGCTGACACCGCAAATGCCAAAATCATGGTTTTTTGATACCAGTGATGTCTGTGTATATAGCGATGTAGGTAAAGTCTTTGAGCTAAAATGCCAAAAGCAAAGAGTGCTCGCCCTCGTGGTTGAAAATACCCTGCAGTCTGCGCTAGTGATGTTATTGTCACCTGAATGTGTTTTGTCGGGCGCGAAAACCATGGTGCAGTTTGAAACCATTAAAGTGATGCATAATCGCTTACATCCACTACGTGCGCAGCGCCATGTGGTTGCGGCATAATGTGGTTGTAGATCAATAGTCATCATTGGTTTTTAATCTCTACCATTAGCCATACATCACGATTGCTTTTGATATTAACCACTTGCTGATAATTCGCTCAAATCCTAATGGCGTTAGTGCACTATACGTACTCTTTTCTGCTAAGAAAGCCTTTTCCTAAAATTAGTCACGTGGATCTTCAACACCTTCCTATTTAATGCTACCCAATGATAATTCGTGAGGTCTTACTACTCTCAACTCGGCTTTTGCTATCAAACTTACTACATAGTCTGGTTTGCCATGGTATTCACTCGTCGACTCGCAGCGAGTCCATCCGTGGATGCTCGACCGCCCCGTCCATGGGGCGGACGGTCGTCTCGCCAATCACCATGGCGCACCTTTTAGCATTTGCGTTGTGGTAGGTCCAAAGGTGAGAGTTTGCAGCTAATAATGAGCGGAACTATATTTTCTAGTGTTACTTGTGGATATTTCAAAACTAAAAAGAGTTGTGTGTCCGCATTTTTCTTTGATAGATGGTTCAATTTTTGAACTATAAGTTCTCACAATTGAAGTCCAATCAGCATCCCTTAAAGTGTTTGTTCCTTATCAGGAAGCTATAGATACCGATGAGTGATCACGCATCCCTTGGGCAATTAATCATTGTTGACTGAACTTTCGTGCTAAGTTTGATAAGTAAGATACACATTCTTCTCTTGTAAGCTGTTTGTCTAAATCTACAATCTTCCAATAAGGTGGTTTTGTTTTTGAAGGTTCTGAGCAGCAGATTCCTAACTTTTGTAGAGTTGACGAATCATATTTACCAATTATGATTTTAGGTTTGCATGAACAGCGGGTAAATACGGTTAACATTAGTTCACCAAAAACAGCATTAAAGCTTACCATGCCATTACTTGGTAGTGTATTTGGGTTTGTTTCTATTGTATCTAAACATACACCTAACTGTTCGACCTCTTCTTGAATGTTATCTAAAAACTCAAATGCATTTGCCGCAGTCAGATTATTAATTTTTTCCTTTGAGAACTCGCCACTACTAATTCGTATAGTTCTCTCTTTAATTTCCCACTTTTGAGGTTTCAAGGCTCTAATTTTTTCAGCTAATCTATCAACTTGCTCATATACCGGCTCATTAACATTAATTCGAACAAACTCACAGTTAAGTTCAGACTTGATATGAGCTTCACGAATAGCATCTTCTTCTTTTGTACGCTCGTGATATGGTTCATCAATTTCTACAGCAATTTTTAATTCAGGAAAGTATCCATCAATGTAATATTGGTTAACAGGATACTGTGATAAAAATTTTACATCTCTAAGTGTATAGTGAAGCGCATACATCACTATCGATTCCCATCGTTTGTGGCTAGTTCTAGTGTTGTTAAAAATAAATTTTTCTACTTTAGTACTCATTGATAAAGCTCTATATTTCGCTGTTGTTTTATTCGTATTAATGATTTAGATAGTTCTTTTCCTAAATCTCAATATTTGTGATTCTACTTATTTTGCATTCTATTCAGTTGTATTGAATTTGATTAGAGGTATATGTAGTGGTCAACTCAATTTCGCCAAAGAATACTAGATTCAACACTATGCGTGATATCGATATTTTACACGATTTACTCAAAAAACAATGCTCTCAAATATGTCAAAAATGCTTTAGATTTCTGAATATCAATACTAAAGCTTTATTAATCCGCAACAAATCTGCTAGAGGACTGTTTTGACCTAGAAAAGATTATCTAGTTGTATGCTGCACGAATGCAAATTGAAGAAACCACCCTAGATTTAAAAGTCATCAATATAGTGTGTGACTCTCTTTATAGAATTTAATGAGAGAATTTAATAAGACACCCATTGTTAAATTTGGTTACCCAGTATACGTCGGGGTCGATGAGATTAAGCACAGTCATGGAAGTGACCGTTCGTGACATGGATGTCACGGTCGAGCCTATTGGGATACTTCTTGCTAGGTAATAGGACGGCGTGTCACTGGAATGAGTGTGCTTAATCAAACTCCATCAACAAAAACGCCTGCTATTGCAGGCGTTTTGTTTATGTCTATTCGTTTTGCTTTTATGCGCTAGAGCGCTTAAAAAGCGGACTACTTTTTAATCCATTTGCCTTTGGCATCTTGCACATAGTTGCCTTTATCTGTGGCGGCTATGGCTTTTTCACCGGCGAGTTTAGCGACGTCGGCGGGGGAGAGTTTGTTCTTCTTGGCGATGGTTTCGTAGTGGGCGCGACGTTTGTTATTCACGTCATCCATCACGGCTTTGGCTTCGGGATTGGCTTGCACTAATCCCAAGTAGCCGTTGGCTTGTTCGCCTAAATAGCCCTGTGATTTAGCGTCTTGAAGTGACATGGCAAAAGCACTGAGGCTTAAGACGCTGAGGGTTAATAGCAATAATAACTTTGTTTTTAGTCGGATTGATTTCATGGTGATTCCTCAATTCTTAATCAATTAGAACAGCTTATCGTCTGACAGGAGTTGATCTAATTCCTTATCCACTTTGATCCGTATCTCATGTTCAATTTTCACATTGAGATTGATAACGATAGGTTTATCCGGCGGTTCTATTTTTACTGTGGGCGCACAGCCCTGCAATGCGGCGAGTGCGAACAATGCGACAAGCGCGCTTCGGGCACCTAGGCTAACTTGCTGTAATTGAATTATCTTCACTGAGGTTTCCTTGTTACTTCACTGATTTTTCGATTCTGTCCTGCAAGTCATTACCAATTTGCAGACTTCTAAATAATTGCAGCATGTTCTCTTCATGAGAGTAATTCAAGTGAATAGGACGTTCAACCCCTTGGCTGCGGCCTTTCACTTCGACGAGTAGCTTAGCATCACCGGCTTGGTCCATGTCAAAGCTGCTCGATAATTGACTGTATTGTAAGTGTTCTAGCGTCGAAAAGACAAAATCTAGGTATGGCTGAGATTGGCGCATCTGTTCAACCGCCGGATTACCCGAAATGGCGATTAAGCCACCGGGGGCACGGGCCGCTAATTGACCGCCTGTGATTGAGACTTTGCCGTTGATTAAATCGACGGGTAATACGCCATCGAATATGCCATCGGCATAGACGCCAATTTGCGGTTGAATGCGCAGAACCTCTTCCAGACTCATGGCCTGCAGCAGCAGATACGCATGGGATTTATCCTGTAATTTCAGATTAAATTCTGGTAGCAGGAACTGGCCGCTGAGTACTTTGCCTTTGGCGGTCATGGAAACATCGGTGTCACTTAAGCCTGTGAGTTGCTGTATCCAATTGTCGGGCAGTTTCTCGGCATCTTTACCAAGGGCGATATCGGCTTCCACTTCGATATCTGTCAGTGGAAAGCCAGGATCAAACAGGTTAAAGGTCATCAGTGTCTGCGGACAATTGAGCTTACTGAGACTGCTAAAATAGCCTTTATCCTGCTGTTTTTTATGAGATTGGCCCCAAGTAAACTCACATTGCGCCTGCAGTTTTCCCCCCTCAAAGGTGGTGTCCTTATAAAAACCTTCAAGTTCGGTCATCGACTGGGTAATTTGCATGGCAAATTGGGTCTGATCGCGCTGTTGGGTTAAATTAAACTGTGCCTGTAATTGGTTATGACCCGTGACATTAAGCTCAGCAGGCAAGGGCTGGGTTTGATTGAGCAAGGACAGCGCCTCGGTCATGCTAGTGTCGACAACCCATTGCCCCGTCAGCACTAGAGGTTTGCTCGTGGTGGCAAGGTTCAGCTTGTGTTGGCTTTGCAGCTCAACAGTGCCCACTTGCCAGTGTTCATTACCAAAGAGCGTATTATTTTTCCAATCTAAGCTTTGTGCCAGTGTTAACTTGTCTAGCTTAAGTACGGTTTCTTTGCGGCTGCGACCTTTGCTGCTGAGTTGCTTTTCGATATTGAGCTGATTGGCTTGCCATTCAAGCTGATTCTGCCAAGTGGCTGCGAGCAACGAGTCGAGTGGAGCTTCGACCTCGGG
This sequence comes from Shewanella sp. SR1, assembly GCF_020447145.1. NCBI lineage: Bacteria > Pseudomonadati > Pseudomonadota > Gammaproteobacteria > Alteromonadales > Shewanellaceae > Shewanella > Shewanella sp. SR1. The sequence goes on from NZ_JAJAEF010000002.1 coordinate 261,382, forward strand.
TTTAAACTCAAATGACATGGCTTTTTGTAATGCAATCGAGAAACTGCCCGCGTTAATATCGGTTTTAGTTATGATGCTCGTGTTCTGATTTTTATCAGAACTTTTATCTGCACTTTTTTCAGCGCTAGCTTCTGTCACTTTCGTTTCAACAGTAGTCGTTTCAGCCTTTTTTGTTTCAACAACAGCCGTTTCAGTAACAACCGTCTGTGTGGTTTGCGAAAAATGCAGCTGCTCCAGTGCCAAGGTCAAAGGCGGTAAGGCTAGTGTTAATTGGTTTGCAGTATCGGACGCGGGCACTGAAGTTTGTGCTGAGCTGATATTTGAGCTGGTATTTGAGTTGCGCTGCGAGCTGACGGTAAGCGGTGCAAGGGCATTTATTGTGATACTGCCAAGGCTCACATCGGCATGTTTAGCTGCATTGTTATCTTGAGCGCGGAGCTGTTTAAGCTCGCTCACAGTGAACTGCAGCGTGTCGCCGGCATTTTGCTGTGTTTGGGTGGCAGCGCCGATAGGCGTGGTAATGAATTGCCAGTCGGTTGAGCTTGGTGTCCGATTAAAGCTCAATCTGCCCGCAGTGGTTAACTGGCTGCTATTCCAGCTGAGATCTTGGGGCGTATTCGCCCACAATTCAGATAATTGCAGTGAGCTCGTTTGTTTAGCGTTAAGGCGCCAATCTGTTTGGAAGGACAGCGCTTCGGCGGACTTGACCACTTCAACATTGGCCAAATCGATTTGGGTATCGAGTTTACTGCCTAAGGTTTTTAGTTGAATTCGGGGAAGCTTGAAGCTAAGCGGCTTACTTTCAAGCGGCTCATTCTTAAGCGGTTGACTCTGTGCATCTTGCTGGATTTGAGTCAGCGGATAATGCAGGGCTTCAGTTAATGTCAGCACGATCCCCACTGGTGCATCAGTGCTTTTGAGCCCTGACAGCAGCTTAGCGATTTGACTCGCTGTTTGACTTGCAACTTGTTCCGGCACTTGCTCCGAAGCGGGCTTGGCTGCTGATTTGGATGGAGACTGAGTTAAAGGTTTAGCCAGCGTCTCATCGAGCAGCTGCATCAATCGCTGTTGCTGCGCGGCATTTGGCGTCAAGGCTAAGGTAAAGGGCTCAAGGCTTAGGTCAAGTTCGGCTAAATGTCCGGCAATCTTAAATGCTAACTTAGGTTTTGACACAAGCTCGGGTTTTGGCGCAAGTTCTAGCGCCGCCAACTGATTAAAGGTCAGCTTAGGATCAATTAACTGGTGCTGGCTGATAAGCTCGCCCGAGGTTAGTGTAATACGGCTGTCGGACACTAATTGGCCTTGTAGATCAATCGCTAACGCTTGCCACTCTTGATCAAGTTCCGTTAACGGACTCAGCACACTGTCTTGCGCTTGCCTCAGGCTGATTTGATGCAAGCTCGCAAGCAGCGGCGCGAGTGTAATTTGACTTGCCAGTTGCCATTGTTGGGCTGTGAGTGTGGCTTTGAGTTTGGCGATGCTTTCACCTGCGTGGCTAAACTCGCTGTTGATTTCCCCCGCGCCGTTAAGGCTCAACTTGTCCATCACCAAACGATAGGCGGGTAAATCATTTTGGGTGTCGAGATGGTGAGCTTTGAGAATAAGGCTGGTCTTACCGATATCGATGAGGGGTAACGATTTGATATCTAAGGCCAAGGCGGGGCCTTGTTCATCGATGGCATTTCGATTGGGTAAAAATAGCGATTGCCCTAACTCGACTTCAATATCACCTGTGGAGATTTGGGTGATTTTTTGAGTGAGGTAAGCAATTTGGCTGAACTGTTTCAGCTCGGCAAAGCTCTGCGGCCAGTCAAGTTTTAGCTGGATACTCACATCATTAAGCGTGATATGGCTGTCATGCACCCTAAGATTGGCAGAAGTAATGCGCCAATGTTCTAACTGACTTTTCCCTAATTCAATGTCAATCAGTTCGCTGTCCATGCCTACGAGGGCAAAGTTTGCCGCCTGCATAATCAGTTTTTCAGCTTGAGTATTCACAATCCACACAGTTAACGCCACGCCCGCCAAGATGCCCGTTAAGCTGGTCGCCAATAAGGTCTTTTTTAGGGGGAATTTACGGCGGCTTTGTGTTGCTACAGTGGCATCCGTTCCAGAACCTGCAGCACCACTGCGAGGGCCAGCGGATGTCTCCGTTGCCTCGTGTTGAGGTGCCTTGCTATCGGAGGCACTGCTACGGCTTGGCTTGTTGTGGATTGGCATTGGGTTCGACTTCTTTCCTTATTCACTGAGCCCTGATCAAACTCGTGCCTTAGCGGTGCACAAATACATTCACACGTGCTTTACATCGGCATTTTTGCTGAGGTACTTTTTAGCAACCGTCTTTAGTAACTGACATTAGTAACCGTCTTTAGTCACTGACTCTAGGAGCCGTCTTCTTAGCCGCTGTAGCAGCGTGCACAAGCATCAGAGGCAGTTTAACACTCAAGGGCTTAGCTGACTAATGTGAAAGGATCATCGAATAGACAAGAGCCTGCTGTCAATAGTTGAAGCTTTACAGGCTCTTGTACCTAATCTGTTATTCGAGCTAGCGAATAGGGCTAGTGAATTGGGGCTAGCTAACTTTGGGTTAGCTAACTTTTGATTAAATAACTCTTGGTGAGTGAATTGCGACTAGCTAAACATCTGCGCGGCGATAACCACTATTCCGCAAAGTGTGGCGAGCATTAAGGCAAACTTACCGCCCGCGACCCGATATCCCGTCGGCATATTGGCCGCATCTCGCGTCTGGCGCTGTGTCCACACCATGGCTACAGGTAAAAAGATGGCGAGGATCACCAGCGCAATCGCCGCATTACCCAGGGCTGTGATAAAACCTTGGGGGTAGAAGAGGGCAAAACCTAAGGGCGGTAAAAAGGTGATGGCAGCGGTCAAACTACGACCAGAAAAATTATCCTCACGTCTTAAGGTTGAGGCCATAAAATCAAACAAGCCTAAACTCACCCCTAAAAACGAAGTCGCAAGGGCGAGATCGGCAAACAAACTGATCGCACTGCTTAAGTATTCGCTGTGTAGTACGCTCGCCAGTTGATTGATAAAGCTCGATAAGCTCTGATTTTCGAGCAATTGGCTTTGGCTCAGTACACCTTGGCTACCTACTTGCCACAAAAGATAAATGACCAGTGGTAAAGCTGAGCCGAGTAGCATGATCCTGCGCAGGGCTTTGACCTCAACCCCTAAGTAGCGCACCACTGAGGGAATCGAACCGTGGAAACCAAAGGAAGTAAAAATCACCGGAATAGCCGTGATAATTAAACCTTGGTTGAGTGGGAGTTCGAGCAAATGTGGGCTTTCTACCTGCGGCAGTAACAAGGCCAACATAAGCAGTAATGCCAATAGCTTAAGGGCAAACAAACCGCGGTTGATAAGGTCCACACAGTGAGTTCCCATGCCCACAATCGCCCCAATCAGCAGGGTAAACAGGATGGCGCCAGCCTGTGGTGGCAAACTTAGCCCTAGCCAAGTGCTCAGCTTTTGGTTCACTTGCTCACCGCCACCGGCAATGTAGGCGGCGCAAAGGGCGTAAAGTAAAAACATCAAGGCGCTATTGGCGATCAACTGGCCCTTACGACCCAATAAGCGTTGCGCCAAGTAATTAAGGCTGGCATCGCTGGGGGCGAATTGATGGATTTCCACCATAAGCAGTGCCGTGTAGGCCATTAGCGCCCACAGGATCAACATGATGGCGGAGGACGTGCCAAAACCAAGTCCCGCCGATGCGATAGGCAAAGCCAGCATACCCGCGCCGATTGTGGTGCCTGCGATAAGCAGCAAACTGCCGAAAATTTTATTCTGTGTCATAACATAATCTCAAAAGCGTGTCGGATGAAAAAGAGCTAAAGATTTGATCCGAAAGCAACTGTCTTAAAATATTTTGCTGCGATTCAATGTGAAACGATTCAAGCACAAAATGATTTAAGCAAATGAGACAGTGGCGCTCAGCGGATCCGAAAGGATATGGCCACAATGGAAGGTCAGGCGAGGGAGCCTATCTATGCACAAACAATCTGAAGATGCTGAAACTCGACTCTTCAGGTAGCTTGGGTATACCCATTGCGGCTACAGATAGGGAGTATAAAATGCTGTGAAACACATAAAACTTGCCTTAGCGTGTGTTGAGTAAAAACGGAGAAGTGTTTTCATGCCTTGCCTTAATAACCTAACAGCAACGGAGGCTACCATAGGGAGTTGAGGTGTACTTGTCAACCATTACAACAGTATTTTGCTTGTTTTTTGTCATGTAGTTAAGCTGCAAGACATGCCTAACTTGCACTGAGTTTATGGTCAATTAGGGGGCGGAAAGGGAAGTTAGCTACGTGTATAGCACAATAAAAAATGCCACAGACTTGGCTCAAGTTTGCGGCATTTGGCATTTCTAGTGGTAAAACTGATACGCGTGATATCAGAGCCAGTGAGCCGTTTATGCTTTGCTCTGCAGTGCCTTTTCATGTCTTGCCAGCAAATTTGCTGTGATGTCACTGAGGCTTAAGTCTTGATCTTCAAGCAATACCAGCAAGTGATAGATAAGATCAGAGGCTTCGTTAACCAGCTCTTCTTTATCGTGGGTCGCAGCGGCAAGGGCGGTTTCAAGGCCTTCTTCCCCGACCTTTTGGGCGATACGTTTAGTGCCGCGCGCAAACAAAGACGCCGTGTAGCTGGAATCGGCACTTTGCCCTTTACGCGAGGTGATTAAGCTGGCGAGATTGTTCAAAAATGGGTGCGCATTGTCATCTAACCAGCAACTTTCGGTGCCTTTGTGGCAGGTTGGGCCGTTGGGGATCACTTGCACTAACAGGCTGTCGTTATCGCAGTCCTTATCGATAGCCACCAACTTTAGCGTATTGCCCGAGGTTTCCCCCTTAGTCCATAAGCGCTGTTTTGAGCGGCTGAAAAAGGTCACATCACCTGTGCTTAAGGTTTTTTCCAGCGCGGCTTTATCCATATAACCGAGCATTAATACCTTGCCCGATAAATGGTTTTGGATCACGGCAGGAATAAGCCCATCCTGTTTGTCCCAATCCAGCTCGCTAAAATCCGCTTTAGTGTTTGTTTGCGTTGACATAGTGTTCACTCTTAATTTGTTGATGCTTTTTAGCGACATATTCAGGTTGCTTGCTCATGCTCTTACTGTCGCGGTATCGAGAGATGGCATTAGCTCGCTATTCACGATTAACCGCGAGCGGCTAATTGCAATAGCTAGCGCCTAATCGCAATGCCTTCGGCCGCTAAGTAGGCTTTTAACTCACCTATGTTGATAATCGCCTTGTGGAATACGCTCGCTGCCAGCGCCGCATCGACCTTGGCTTCAATAAATACATCGCGGAAATGCGCCATAGTCCCAGCGCCGCCCGAGGCAATTAAAGGCACGTCGCAGATGGCGCGAACAAGACTTAACTGCTTGATATCGTAGCCGCCGCGCACGCCGTCTTGGTTCATTACATTGAGCACGATTTCACCACAACCTCGTTTTTGCACTTCTTCAACCCAGTCTTGGGTAAACCACTGCGTATCCTTAGTTGCCGTTTCATCGCCGGTAAATTGCTTTACCTTATAGCTGTTGCTGGTGGCATCGAAAAAGGAGTCGATGCCAATCACGATACACTGGCGGCCAAACTCGTCCTGCAGTCGTGAGATCAAACTCGGATCGGTTAAGGCGGGCGAGTTAATCGAAATCTTATCCGCCCCAAAGGCTAATAATTCACGGGCTTGGCTAATGGTTTTAATGCCACCTGCCACGCAGAAGGGAATATCAATCTGCTCGGCCACGCGGCTCACCCAAGATTTATCAACCACACGTTCGTGGGCGCTGGCGGTAATGTCATAAAACACCAGCTCATCGGCGCCTTCTTCGGCATAACGCGCGGCTAAGGGCACGATATCACCGACAATTTCGTGGTTACGAAACTGCACGCCTTTCACTACTTTACCGTCTTTCACATCTAAACAGGGGACTAGTCGTTTGGCCAGCATTGGATTGCCTCCACCACGTTAAACTGATTGATAAGCAAGGCTTTACCGATAATGATGCCCGCAGCGCCGCAGTCACGCACGGCGGCAACATCTTCAAGAGTCGCAATACCGCCGGAGGCTTGCCAAGCGATATCGGGATAGCTCGCGGCAATTTCTTGATAAAGCGCGGTATTCGCGCCCGTTAGGGTGCCGTCACGGCTAATATCAGTCACTAGCGCATGCTTTAAGCCGACCGCGCTAAAGGTTTCTACAAGGGATTCTAAACTCTTACCGCCGCCACTTTGCCAACCGGATACGGCGACAATTTTCTCGCCGCTCTGGTTGATATTGACATCGAGAGCGAGGCAAATTGCCTCGCTGCCGTACTTGATAAACCATTGTTTAACTAACTCTGGTTCTTTCACTGCCAGCGAGCCAATTACCACACGTTTTACGCCGATATTTAATAATTCAGTGATTTGTTCTTCCGTGCGAATGCCACCGCCAACTTGAATATTAGCGTTTAGTCCCGCCACGAGTTGACTGATAAGGAGAGTTTGGCGTTTAGCGGGATCTTTCGCGCCTGTTAAATCAACGATATGCAACCACTTCGCGCCTTGAGCCTCGTAGGATTGCAGCTGCGCCAAAGGACTTAAATCAAAGGTGGTCTGCTGGCCGTAATCACCTTGATAGAGGCGGACGACATTGCCATCAATTAAATCAATTGCAGGAATAATCATAAGCTTAGATCCTTGATTGATTTTTTTATAAGTGATTTATTAATAACTGGTTTTTTAATGAGTAATTTATTCATTGGCCAGCCTTCTTTACACCCGCTTGGCCATCAGCAGAGTTGCTTTGCAGCGCTTCGTTCATCAGAGCTTCGTTCATTTGCAACTCGTCCATCAGTAAAAAGTTACGCAGAATTTGCGCGCCCACGGCGGCACTTTTTTCGGGGTGGAACTGCACGCCCATAAAGTTGCCTTTGCCGATGGCGGCGCTAAAACCTTCACCATAAGTACATTCGGCTAAGGTAAATTCACTCAACGGCGCGCGATAACTGTGGACGAAATACACATAACTGCCATCTTCAATACCCGCAAACAGCGGGTGAACGTTAGGGCTGTTGGCGCCTTGTGAGTTTGTCGTGAGCTTAAGTTGGTTCCAACCCATGTGTGGCAAAGGTAAGCTTTCAGCTTTAAGTAACTGGGTATCCAGTTCACAAATGTCGGTTGGGATTATGCCTAAGCACTCGCAGTCTTGACCTTTTCCGCCGCGCTCCTTAGAAATCGTCGCCAACATTTGCATGCCAAGGCACACGCCCAGCACAGGTTGAGTCAGGCCTTGGATGAGTTCGACTAAGCCTTTTTCATGCAAGGACGCCATGGCGGCTCCTGCCGTACCCACACCCGGCAGCACCACACGTTTTGCTGCTTTGATTTTAGCTTTATCGTCTGTGACCAACACCTTAGCGCCTAAACGCTCGAAGGCGAAACGTACTGAGTTTAAATTGGCGCAGCCCGTATCTATGATGACGGTTTCAGCATCTGATGATTCATTTGCTGTTAATTGCTGGCTAGCTGTTAATTGCCGACCAGCTGTTAATAGAGTGTCTTGTTGCATCCTAACCTCTTAAACGATTTATGCTGATGCCTTAAAGTACGCCTTTGCTCGATGGCAGAATATCGCCTTCGACTTTAACCGCTTGGCGTAGCGCGCGGCCGAGCACTTTAAACAGGGCTTCAACCTTGTGGTGATCGTTATCACCTTCGGTCGACACATGCAGCGTACAGCGCAAGCCATCGGCAAAGGAGCGGAAGAAGTGTGGCACCATTTCTGTGGCCATTTCGCCTACGTGCTCACGCTCAAAATCGGCTGAGAATTTGATAAAAGGACGGCCAGAGATATCCAGCAGGCATTCGCCCTTGGCTTCGTCCATCGGCAGGCTAAAGCCGAAACGGGCAATGCCGCGTTTGTCACCGAGCGCTTGGCGCAGGGCATCACCTATGGCCAACGCAGTGTCTTCGACGCTGTGGTGATCGTCGATTTCTAAATCGCCATCGACTTTCACATCCATTCTAAAATTACCGTGGGTGGCAATTTGATCGAGCATGTGGTCGAAAAAGCCAATGCCAGTGTCGATTTTACCTTTGACTGAACTGTCGAGATCCACAGTCACACGAATGTCCGTTTCTTTGGTGGTACGAACGACCGTCGCGGTACGGCCTTTATTGAGCAGCGCATCGGCTATGGCGTTCCAGCCCAAAGTGTCGCGTTGATATTTCAGGCTTTTAATGCCCATGGCATTGCCGAGTTCCACATCGGTTTCGCGATCGCCAATCACCGCCGATTGAGTGAAATCGATGCAGCCTTGGGTGAGATAGTCTTTTACTAGCCCAAGCTTAGGTTTACGGCAACTGCAATTTTCATCATTAAAGTGTGGGCAAATCACCACATCTTCGAAGTTAACCCCTTGGCTTTTGAGGATTTGCATCATCATATTGTGGGGCGCGTCGAAATCTTCCTGCGGGAAAGACGGTGTGCCAAGGCCGTCTTGATTGCTGACCATGACTAAACGAAATCCCGCCTTTTGCAGACGTAGCAAAGCGGGGATCACCTGTGGCTCAAACACTAATTTAGCCAGACTATCGACCTGTTTGTCGGTGACGGGTTCTTCAATCAAGGTGCCATCGCGGTCGATAAACAGAATTTTTTGTGCAACGTTCGGGATAAATTGTGGGTTCATGGCTCTACCTTCAAATTCAATTCGTTTAGCTAATGCTTAACCTGATTTACCTTCAGTGCTGCATTCGCTTTTTATTGGTTTTATTAGTTTTTATGTTCAGTTACTTATTATTCGTTTCTGGTGATTGCTCAGTGCGTTGCGATTCAAATAAATTCACTAACACATCGGTATCCGCCTTTGAACTGAAGCTAAAGCGGATAGCCTTGGCAAGCCTTGGATCTTTGTAGGCGCGGGCGACAACACCGCTGCCTTGCAGTAACGCCGTGACCTTGGCGACATCATCAAATTCAGCCAGCACATAATTGCCGTTAGGCTTAAGCACGCGGGCGCGCGAATCTGAGCTATTCGATTTTGAACAATAAGCGCTGATCGCCGCTGTGAGTCTGGCGCCTTGCTCATTTAATTCTGCGACTTGCACTTTCATCCGCGCAACGCCAGCGCTTGATAGCGCCTGTGTGGCGACCTCACTCACTGGCAGCGGCACAGGATAGGGCGCAATCACGCGCATAATAATTTCGACTACAGCCTCGTTTGCTAGCATAAAACCACAGCGTGCGCCGGCGAGTGCAAAAGCTTTTGATAGGGTGCGCAGTACCACTAGATTCGGATAGCTTTCCAGTAAATCCGCCACACTGTATTCAGGGCAAAACTCAATATAGGCCTCATCGATCACCACAAGCGAATCGGGCAGGGCTTTGATTGCTTGCTCGATAATGGCTTTGTCGATCACAGTCCCGGTCGGATTATTGGGATTGCAGATAAACACCAGTTTTGCGCCGCGAACGTCCTCGGCATAGCTTGTCGGCAAGCCATATTCTGCACTGAGATTTAACGCTTTAACGCCCACATTAAAGGTGTTCGCGCTGATGGCATACATGCCGTACGTCGGGCCAAAGCAGGCAATGCTGTCGACGCCTGGAATACAAAAGGCGCGAATTAACAGTTCAATCGCTTCATCTGCGCCGCGGCTGGCGACTATCTTGCTGGTGCTCACGCCGCAGTATTCGCTGTAGGCATTGATAAGCTGCGGCGGTTGGCATTCTGGGTAACGATTCAATTTTGATAAATCGAGCGCTGCCGTATCGACATTATTGAAGGGGGATTCGTTGGCATTGATCCAAATATCACCACGACCGCCCAGTCTGCGGGCACTCTGGTAGGGCGTTAAATCCAGTAATTCAGGCCGTGCTAGGCGCTCGGCTAAATTTAGCGACGCCGATTGCGCTAACGTTGATGGTGCTAACATCGATGCTAATGCTGCGGGTTCTGCTGTTTTTTCCATGCTGCTCACTTGGCTCATTTTCTTCACTCACATCTCATTAAGCGGATCATTTCTCTAGGCTAGCTAAACGCACTGCGACGGCATTTTTGTGCGCATCGAGCAATTCGTTACTGGCTAACGTCATGACCGCTTGCCCCAATCCGATTAAGCCCTTAGCGCTGAGTTCCTGCACGGTAAAGCGGCGGCTAAAGTCTGCTAATGACAGGCTCGACACGGCGCGGCTGTAACCGTAAGTCGGCAGCACGTGGTTGGTGCCACTGGCATAATCGCCAACAGATTCAGGCGTATAAGCGCCTAAAAACACTGAGCCAGCGGCGCGAATGTTTTTCAGCACCTCACGGGGAAAGCGCGTTTGAATGATTAAGTGCTCAGGCCCATATTGATTGGAAACCTGCGCGGCTTGCAGCATATCGTCAACAACAAAAGTGCGACTGCTCAGTAGCGCCGTTGCCGCGATATCTTGACGTGGCAGGACGGCAAGTTGTCTCGTCAGCGCATCATTCACACCATCCGCGATAGCTTGCGAATCTGTTACTAAAATCACTTGTGAATCAGGGCCGTGCTCAGCTTGCGAAAGCAAATCGGCGGCGATAAATTCGCAATTTGCGTCGCTATCGGCAATCACTAACACCTCAGAAGGGCCGGCGGGCATATCGATACACACAGTGCAGCGACCATCCTGTGACACTAAGCGTTTAGCTTCAGTCACATAGCGGTTACCTGGGCCAAAAATCTTATCAACCGCCGGAATCGTTTCCGTGCCAAAGGCCAGTGCTGCAATCGCCTGCGCGCCGCCCACTTGATAGATTTCAGTGATCCCGCAGGCATTGGCGGCATAGATAATGGCATCGTTGATGGGCGGTGGGCTGACCAATACTCTTTGTTCGCAGCCGGCGATCTTGGCGGGCAGGGCAAGCATCATCACGGTAGAAATTAATGGCGCGCTACCACCGGGGATATATAAACCGACTTTTTCAATTGGTTCGCTACGTAACTCGCAGCGTACTCCCGCCTCGGTTGCCATATCAATTGGGCGAAATTGCTGGGCGCTGTGAAACACATCTATGTTCGCCATGGCTTTGGATATCGCTGCTTTCAGCTCTGGCGATACCCGTGTGCTTGCCGCAGCTATTTCGGCTTCGACCATGCGCAGCTCGCCAATCTTCGCGCTATTGAAGCCATCAAATTTTTGATTAAATTCTTGAATGGCGGCATCACCCCGCGTCGCCACCGCATCGAGAATGGCGCGAACACTTTGCTCTAAGCCACTGTCACCAATTAAGGGCGAGCGTTTCAGCGCCGTTTTCTGCTCGGCGGTTGATAAGGTTGACCAAGTTAGGATTTCCATACATTACCCCATCATTTTTTCGATTGGCATCACCAGAATTGAGCTGGCACCGAGCGCAGTCAGCTGTTCCATGGTATCCCAGAACAAATCTTCAGTACTGACGGCGTGGATAGCAACGCGGTTAGTATCATCATTTAATGGCAATACGGTTGGATTTTCCGCACCGGGCAGCAGGGCGACGATTTGATCTAAGGTTTCGGTTGGCGCGTGCAGCAGGATGTATTTGCTCTCACGGGCGCGGATAACGCCATTGACGCGGGACAGAATTTTGTCGATGAGTGCTTGTTTAGTCGGTGTTTGGGTTTGGGTCGATTGAATGATGCAGGCCATAGAGCGGTAAATCACTTCAGTTTCGTATAAACCGTTGGCTTCTAAGGTGGCGCCTGTCGACACCAGATCACAAATACCATCGGCAAGGCCGGCACGTGGGGCTACTTCAACCGAGCCTTTTAACATACAGTCGCGATAAGTTATGCCTTTTTGTTGCATAAAACGGCGCAGCAGGTTCGGGTAAGAAGTGGCGATGCGTAATCCTTCTAAAGAGGAGGCATCGGCGTAACTGAATTCTGTTGGTACGGCTAACGAGAGGCGACATGAACCGAAATCTAACTGACGCAGTTTGAGGCAGTCTGCGGGCTTGTTCAGGGTTTGACGCTCGATTTGTTCTTCTTCGAGCACGTTTTCCCCTATGATCCCCATATCAACTACGCCGTCCATCACCAATCCTGGGATATCGTCATCACGAACGCGCAGTAAATCGATAGGCATATTGTCGGCGTGAGCAATAAGGCGTTGTTCATTAATGGAAAATTTAACACCACAGCTTTTTAGCAGTTGCTGAGAGTCAGTAGAAAGACGGCCAGATTTTTGGATGGCGATGCGTAAACGGTTCGATTCAGTCATAGTATTATCTCGCTCAAAGTATCAAAATTAAAAGATTCAAAAGTGTGTTGTTTAATCGGTTTAATACGTCTTGCCGTTCAATGGCCTCTAGCTAAGTAATCTTGCTAAGAGCTCTAGCTAACGTATTGATAATTTATAAAATATCTAAAATTAAAATTAAAATTAAAATCAAAATTAAAACCAAAATTAACGCCTAAATGCAAAAAACCCCCGGAATTCCTTCCAGGGGTTTATGATCATCTTGAATCAGTCCGCCAGAAGGATATAGTCCTCCGGCAGTGAGCGTCCGAAGGCTACCGCATATGGTGGTGATGGTGGTGGATAGCGTTCAGTAGTGGGCTCATTTTACTCTCTCGGTATTTAACTTTATTGGCTCAGCTGCTCGAAATACAGTGAAGCGTTGAATGCGTTGTTACGGACGTCTATCCGTATAAGTGGATTTAAACTAACCGCTTTTATGAGCCTTTGCAACAGCAATTTTGAATTAAACGAGAATATTTATGCGTTTTTGTGAAAGGCAGAGGGTTATCGCTAAATAAAGCGATTGAGTCTATTTGTTGGCGGAATGTTGAAAGTGGGCCGAAATGTGTTGGTAAGTCGTGCCGAACTAGCATCAGCGTAATCTGTTCCAATGACCGAGAAAGTCGTGAAGTCAATGTGTATGTAATCATTAAGCACAGTCATTCCAGTAACACGCCGTGAATATATCCATATATGCCGCCGTCGAGCCTTCAGCGACGAGTTTATGGCGAGTCACTGGGGAAACAATGGTAATTAATGCTGCGCGTACTTCATGTATGGCGCGAGGGAAAGAACCTGCGAAATTATCCTTGCTAACTTGTAGTCTTATCTCAAATCAGCATAATGCTTCGAGCTGTTAAGTTTAACGCTATTGTTTACGGCTGCGGCTTGCGGTACTAACCAGTGTTTGTGGTTAAGTAAAGTCATCACAATGCACTCGCTCAGCAGCCTGCAGCAGCTTATAGTGTGGCCTGACTACATTGTTTTATAACGTTTCCTAACACCTTGATAAAGGATTGATTCTCCCTTTGACTCGCTCCCGCCAACCTAACTCAAAGCATGCTTCCTCTAAAGAAACAGTGGCTAAGCCTGCTGCCTTAAAAGGCGCTGCTGCGGTGAGCCGACTCGCGGGCGAAGTGCAACGCGCATTTTTGCCCGATGGAGTATTGTCTAAGCACATTCAAGGCTTTAGTGCGCGCACAAGCCAAATGCAAATGGCGCAGCAAGTGAGTGAGGCGATAGCGTCTAAGAGTAATGTGGTGATTGAGGCGGGCACAGGGGTGGGTAAAACCTTTGCATATTTGATCCCCGCGATATTGAGCGGCAAGCAAGTTATCGTCAGTACGGGCAGTAAAAATCTGCAAGAGCAGTTGTTTTTTAAAGACTTACCCGCACTGGTCGCCATGTTGGGGATTGAGCCCAAACTGGCGCTGCTTAAGGGGCGCAATAATTATCTGTGCCAGTGGCGACTCGATAAGCAAATGAGCGAGGCGACACATATCGATGCGCGTTTATTAGATGATTTGTTGAAAATCAATCAGTGGGCGAGCACTTGTAAAGATGGTGATATTGGCGGTTTAACCTCAGTGCCTGAGAATTCCTCGGCGCTGCCGCTCGTGGTCAGTACCAAAGAAAGCTGTATTGGTAAGCGCTGCGACTTTTACGATGCCTGCTTTACCCGTAAGGCGCGCAGCCGTGCTATGGATGCCAAAATAATCGTGGTTAACCACCATTTATTTTTCGCCGATAGCGTACTAAAAGACACGGGCTTTGCCGAGTTATTACCCGATCCTGATGTGGTTATTTTCGATGAAGCGCATTTATTACCCGATATTTGCGTTAACTATTTTGGCCAGCAATGTTCGAGTCGTACTATCGATGATTTTATTCAAAAGCTACTCGCCATTTATCAAACCGAACTCAGTGATACGGGGCAACTCGCGCAATTTTGCCAGCGTTGCCTCACCAAATTAAGTGACTGGCATAATCAGTTATATTCCTGCGGCGAATCCGACTGGCGTTTAGTGCTGGGCAATAAAGCGCTCGCCGGGGCGTCGTGGGATTTATTAGCGGAATTAACTGCGCTACAAAATTTATTAATGGCCCATATTGGCCGCAGTGAATTGTTAGATGATATCGCCATCAAGTTGGCAGAGCTGAATAATAAGCTCAGTGTGTTTTTTAACTGCGATAATAATCTGGCGGCCTACAGCATTGAATTTGGTAGTCGTTTTGTGGTGCTACGAATTTCACCCATCAATATTGCCCGTGAGTGCCAGCAGTTATTTGTGCCTGAAACCAGCTGGATATTTACCTCGGCAACTTTGCAGGTTAACCGTAGTCTCGCCCATTTCGCCCGAGAAATGGGTATCGTCGATGCGCAGCAAAGCATTCTCGACAGTCCCTTTGATTATCCCCGCCAAGCGGTATTTTGTGTGCCGAGACAACTCGGCAGCGTGACCAATCAACAGCAAGCATTAAAACAGCTGGTGGAGGTGTGCGTGCAAGCGATAGACGCAGCGCAGGGACGGACTTTTATTCTTTTTACCAGCCATAAAATGCTCGAACAAGCGGCGCTGGCACTGCGAACTCGCACTCATTATCCGCTGCTGGTACAAGGCCAAGCGGGTAAACAGAGTCTGCTGACGAAGTTTCGCCAACTCGGCAATGCGGTGTTGCTCGGCACCAGTAGTTTTTGGGAAGGGGTGGATGTGCGCGGCAAATTGTTAAGCTGCGTGATTATCGACAAATTACCTTTCGTGTCGCCCGATGAGCCCCTGTATCGTGCCCGAGCCGATAATGTGAGTCGTCAAGGACTCGATCCTTTTACCGAAGTCTCGTTACCGCAGGCGATTATTTCGCTGAAACAAGGTGTTGGCCGCCTTATTCGCGATGAAAAAGATCGCGGTGTGCTGATCCTTTGCGATAATCGCATCGTTAATCGCTACTACGGCCAAGCCTTTTTAAACTCACTGCCGCCAATGGCGCGCACCCGTGACCTAGATAAAGCGCTGGAATTTTTAAGGCAGATCCCTTAAAGCCGATCACTTAAAACAAATCCCTTAAGGCAGCTCGCTTGGGGAAGTGTTCTAAAAGTTCGAAAGCATTCAACGAATTCATAAAAAACGGGCTTATAGTTTCGCAAGCCCGTTTTCACCTAGATAAACCCATGTGTGGCAGATTGCTGATTAGAAACTTGCCGTTACGCCCGCATAAATACTGCGACTTTTTTGGATGTAATCAAGATCGGTAGCCACTTGGTCGCGCTCAGCATCCGTTAGGTTAGTGACGCCGAGTTTGACTCTGAACATAGGATTGATTTGGTAATTCGCGCCTAGGTCGAGTGAACCATAACCTTCTGATTTTACATTGGTGCGCAAATACTGATCGCCAGTATAGTGGTAGGCGATAAAGGTGGATAAGCCCTCCAATGCCTGCCATTGCAGTTTAAGGTTGTAGCTGTCATCCGGCGTTAGGGTAAAAGGCGCACCATTTTGCTTATCTTCAGCATCGGTTTTACTGTAATTACCGCTAAAGCTGACCGTGTCGGTTACATCGTACCAAGTCTGTAGTTCCCAACCGGTGATCTTGGCTTCGTTCACGTTTTGGTAAGTTAACACTGCGCCTGGCGTTCTATCCCAGGTTTCTGTGATGATTTTATTTTCTACATCATTGTGGAAGTAGGTGATTGAGCCGCCAAAATCAGTGGTTTGATATTGGGTCGATAACTCGTAATTCACTGAGGTTTCGGCTTGTAAATCTGGATTGCCCGCGACGGTACAGGCGCCGCGACAAGCGGGGATAATATAATCGGCTTGGGATTGCGACATATTCGGCGCTTTAAATGCCTTACCACCGCCACCTTTGATCACCCATTCAGAGCTTAAGTTATACACCAAATACACGCGTGGGCTAAATTCGGTGCCGTACACATCGTGGTGATCGACACGCCCGCCTAAGGTGATATTGAGTTCGCCTAAGCTAAATTCATCTTGCAGATACAAGGCCGACTGGCTGTCGTCTAAGGTGCCATCACCCAAAATATTGCGGCTGTTTTCAAGCTGAGTCCAACGGTATTCCGCGCCGCTGGTTAACATGTGATCCCCCAGTAAGACTGTGGTTTGGCCGTCGAGATTGTGGTTGGTTTGGGTGATATGCCCAATCTCGGCGATCAGCGCGGAGTTGTCAGTCACCTCAACATTTTCATAGTAATAGCGCAGGCGAGTATCGCCCCAGTTCCAGTGGCCATTGTGGGTTAGACCTGAGCTTATCCGCTCGGCTCGTTGGTTATTGGTGAGAATTGTGCCGTAGTTATTCCAATCCGATTCGCGTTCGTCGTTGGCGTAACTTAAATCAAATTGCAGATCTTGCTGGCTATCAATCAACCATTGCAGGTTAGCGAGGGCGCTGATTTCATCTCTGTCTTCTAACGCATCGATTGTGGGTTTTAAATCTGAGCGCCAGGCATCGCGTTGATTGCTGTCGACGATTAAGTTTGCCAGCAGTTTATCTTTGATCAGCGCGCCGCTGGTGTAGAAATTGTACTTAGTGCTGTCGCCGCCTTTGCCGCTGGTGGGCGTATCGTATTGCACGCCGACACTGGTCTGCCAGTCGTCAGTGGGTTGGCGCAAAATCACGTTAACCACGCCACCTAAGGCTTCGGAGCCATAGAGGGATGACATAGGCCCGCGCACGACTTCGATTCGCTCAATCGCAGACATGGGAATGGATGATAAGTCAAAATCGTTGCCATAACCGGAGGTTAGTGCTTCGCGGGAGTTGACTCGGCGGCCGTTGATTAAGATCAGCGTGTAGTCCGAATCCAGTCCGCGCAGGCTAATTTCATTGCGACCATAGGGCGTGCCTTCGCTGATGTTCACGCCCTGTAAATAACGCACTGCACTGGCCAGATCGTCGATCACTAGCGCTTCGAGTTCACTGCGATTAATTACTGACACAGAAGCGGGCGCCGACAGTTCCGAATGCTGAGTTTGCGTAGCTGTGATCACCATACGTTCCATTTCTGGCGTGGCATCTTGGGGAGCTGCGGCAGTTGCCCATGCAGCGGGTAACAACAGGCTTAAGCCAATGGCGCGCGATAGCAGGCTCAGTGTAGGAGACAGAGCTGCACCGGATGTATGACTTGTTTTGCGAGTACGGCAGATAAAGCGGGACATATCATTCTTCCTTGGATAATTTCGGCGAATGATAATTATTCTTAAATAGCGCTTCAAGATCTAAGATCGCGCTTTTGTGTAAAGACTATGTAAATTTTACTCTTTAGTAACAGTATGATAGCGGGTATGCAGTTGTGGATCGAAGCGTTCACCACGAAACTGATATTGCTGAGAAGCAAATATGAGAAGCGAATACGAAAAAGCGAAACGCTGGGGTGGGGTAAATCGCGCAAAGATAGTGAAACTAGCCATAAATTGTCGGCAGATGCAGCAGGGAAATTCAAGTTTTAATTATATTGTTCTGATTTAAAAGGATAATTTAATTGGCATACGCTTTGCTGACACTTCTGCTTCAGATTTGTGGCGCTATGCAGGTTTGTGATGTGAATCGTCGCCATAAAAAATTACTGCCAACATTCACGGAGAGAATATGAATCCAGCATTTTATAGCCTAGCCACAGTCGCCGTTTTAACTTTGTCACTCGCCACTACCGAACCGGCTGTTGCCACAGATGCGCCTACACTAGCTAAAGCCGCATCGGATAAAACCGCTGAGGCTTCACATGCAGGCATTTCGCAACCCGCGACTGCGTTAGCTGATACGTTAGCGACTCAAATTGCAGCGGTGGATTTTGCCGTGTTCGACAGTTTCAATAAGTGCGCAGCCCCCGCTGAACTCAAGAAACACGCGGCGTTTTTCACTGAAAATGTGGAGTTTTACCACGACACGGGCGGCGTAACGTGGAACCGCAAGGACATGATCGCCAATACCGAAAAATACGCCTGTGGTCATTACCGCCGCGAGTTAGTTGCGGGCACGATGAAAGTGTTTCCGGTGAAAGAGTTTGGCGCAATAGAGCAAGGCGTTCACCGTTTTTGCAGCTTTGAAACGGGCAACTGTGATGGTCTAGCCGACTTTGTCATTGTGTGGCGCAAACAGGACGAACAATGGAAAGCCACTCGAGTGTTGAGCTATGGACATAGAACCGCCGAGATCAAAACGGACTAAACCAAAGCTAGCTTTTAACAAGAAACTAGCCTCTAACAAAATGCAGTAATCGATTATTTGCGGGCATAGCCACATCTTGCTCGAGTGTTAAGCCTTGCTTGCTGGCTAAACTGCAAATCCATTCGATATCGCGAATGCCGCTGGCGGGATCGCGCTGTTTTAAAAAGGTATCGAATTGGTGATTGCTGTCACTGCTAAATTCGCCTTGGTAGTTAAAGGGACCGTAAATGCAAAGAGTCTTGAGTTGGGGGAGATACAGACCAAGACCAGTAAAAAACGCTTCAACCATATTTTTGCTCATAATATGCAAAGTGTTCGCAGTAAATACGCCATCAATATCAGGTGTTAATCCCTCCACCGGCCATGGCGCGGTAACATCAAGGATAAGCGGTAAAGCTAGATTTGCCCCAGCATTAAATAGCCCGCCTTCTTGCTCACACCTTGCGCTAATGCCACCAATATACTCAGCTTGATCGCTGGTTTGCCAGATTAAATGGGGAAGATTTGCTGCAAAATACACCGCATGTTGGCCCGTGCCACTGCCGATTTCGAGTACATGTTGGTTGAGTGAGAATGCCTGCGTTAATACGGCTAAAATCGGCGCTTTGTTGTTTTCGCACGCTTGTGAAAACGGCAATTGGGTAAGTGGCTGGACAATTGGCAATCGTGGCATAATGGACTCTAGGTTGCTGAGATTAAAGAGGATGACGCCGCACAAGCCTATCTTAAACCAGCAAAAAGCATAAGGCTTAAAAGATAAAATGAGCCACGCCTTAATATTCGGCGCCTAAGCTCAGGTTCCTTAATCTCTGGCTGCTTAATCTCTAGCTCCATAATCACAGGGGCCGCCATTTCAGATACTTTCATCTCAAGCTTTTCCATTTCAGGCTCGTCAAGCAGGAGCCAGCCCAACTCCCTTTGTTATGTCCAGCAAGCGGTTAATTCAATCCACTATTGACCTCGATCTCAACTCAGATATACTCTCAAATT
Organism: Shewanella sp. SR1; assembly: GCF_020447145.1. Classification (NCBI taxonomy): domain Bacteria; kingdom Pseudomonadati; phylum Pseudomonadota; class Gammaproteobacteria; order Alteromonadales; family Shewanellaceae; genus Shewanella; species Shewanella sp. SR1. The sequence continues at coordinate 280,825 of NZ_JAJAEF010000002.1, forward strand.
CTGAACGCGTGTAAAAAATATAAAACAACCGTCGGGGGGAACGTGTTAACACTCGCGCCTATAAACTAAGACTCAACACCCATTACCAGCACACAGCTTTTAGTACTTATCGTTCAACACTCAACTTTTAATATTTAACTTTTAACACTTAACTTTCAACATCAAGGAATGACTATGCCAGCAGAGCGTTGCGCCTCCTACTACAATGCCACCATAAACCAAGAGTCGAATTATCCTGAGTTAGAAGGTGACATTCGCGTCGATGTGGCGATTGTCGGTGGCGGGTTTACCGGTGTAGCAACGGCTCTGGAATTGTCCGAGAAGGGCTACAAGGTGGCACTTATTGAGGCTAATAAAATTGCGTGGGGCGCAACCGGACGCAACGGCGGGCAGGTGACGGGCAGTTTGTCTGGCGATGCAGCGATGACAAAACAACTGCGCCGCCAGATTGGCAATGAAGCTGAAGAGTATGTGTGGAATTTACGTTGGCGCGGCCATGACATTATTAAAAATCGGGTGGCCAAGTACGGCATAGACTGTGATTTAAAATTTGGTCATATCCAAACCGCTTACCAGCCAAATCACATGCACGAGCTTAGGGCGATGCATGATGAAGCGCAGCGTCGCGGCATGGGGGAATTTATGACGCTGGTATCAGCCGTTGAAATGCCCGCCTATTTAGGCTCGCCCTTGTATCACGGCGGCTTAGTTAATCGGCGCAACATGCATTTACACTCAGTCAATTTATGCCTGGGTGAGGCCCGCGCCGCAGCAGGTCTTGGGGCGTTGATCTTTGAAAACTCGCCCGTGCTCGATATTGAGGAGGGCGATCTTGCCACCGTTGTCACCGCCAAGGGAAAAGTTCGCACCAATAGCGTGCTGATCGCGGGGAATGCCTACCATAAACTTGCGCGCCCTCAATTGCGTGGCATGTTATTTCCTGCGTCCTTAGGCAATTGTGCTACTGCAATTTTGCCTGATGAGATCGCTTTGCAGATTAATCCGCAGGATTTAGCCGTGTACGATTGTCGCTTTGTGCTGGATTACTATCGCCTGACCGCAGATAAACGGTTGATGTTCGGCGGCGGCACTAATTACAGCGGCCGCGATCCTAAAAATGTGGCGGCGGAATTACGGCCTGCAATTGAGCGTACGTTTCCACAATTAAAGGGCGTTGATATCGAATTTGCCTGGGCGGGAATGGCTGGAATTGTGATTAACCGTATCCCGCAGCTCGGCAAAGTATCGCCTAATGTATTCTATTGCCAAGGATATTCTGGGCATGGGGTGGCGACATCACACATTATGGCTGAGATCATGGCCAATGCGATGGACGGACAATTGCGTGAATTTGATTTGTTTGCCGGCATGCGCCATATCCGTATTCCGTTAAATGAATGGTTCGGCAATCAAGCGCTGGCGTTAGGCATGTTGTATTACACTTTACGGGAAAACTGGCGCTAGTTTGCGGCGTCTTGTCTGTTATCGCTTCGTTTGTTCGAACTGAGTAATCCGCTCAACAACAGACGGCTCCACAATAAACCTCTCAGCAATAGATTTTTTAGCAACAGACGGCTCCACAAAATACTGCTCAACAACCGGCTGTTCAGAAAAAGATTAGTCCTGTTCGATGAGTTTTTCGGCGAGGTAATCGACTAATACGCGGATCTTGGCCGACAGGTGTCGATTTTGTGGATAGAGCGCCCAAATGCCTTCTTTGGCTTCGCGGTGACCGTCGAGTAAGGACAGTAAACGTCCAGCTTGAATATCTTCTTCAATATAATAATCAGGCAGTTGTACTATACCAATTCCCTTTAGCGCAGCATCCCTTAAGGCGTAGCCGCTGTTACAATTGAGATTGCCGCGCACTTTGATATTGCGCTCGCGGCCATTCTCCACAAAGCGCCAGTAATTGTGATTACCAATCAAGCAATTGTGCTGGCTAAGCTCTGATAGCGTATGGGGCTGGCCGTATTTTTCCACATAACTCGGTGAGGCGGCCACATAGTGAGTACGGCTGCTTAAGGGTTTGGCCATTAAACTCGAGTCGGCGAGTTTGCCGAGGCGAATGGCCAGATCGTAACCACCTTCAATCAAGTCCAAGGTGCGATTAGTGAGGTCGACACTAAACTCAACACTGGGATATTGCACCATAAAATCATTGAGTAACGGCATGATAAATTTCTCGCCATAGGCCACGGGCGCCGTGAGCTTGACTAGGCCTTGGGGTGAGTCCTTTAGGTTTGAGATGGCGCGCTCGGCTTCTTCTAACCCCGTTTGTAATTGGCGGCAATGGCGATAGTAAATGGTGCCTTCTTCGGTTAGCGACACTTTGCGAGTAGTGCGGTAAAACAGCTTAGTGCCAAGGCGATTCTCTAAGGCGCTGACTTGGCGGCTCACGTGGGCAGTGGAGATATTCAGTCGCTGCGCCGCTAAGGTAAAACTTTCGGCTTCGGCCACTGCGACAAACTCAGAAATGCCATCCCAGAGATACATTGTTGTTGCTCAGTAAAAATGAATTGCTTGAATACTAGATTGTCTCTCGTTGAGAAACAAATACAATCTTACTATTCATTAGCATCAGTGCAGTAGCATCAGTGCAATCGGTATCAGCGTATGCTGAGTCGGTATGTTTGAGCCAATATGTTTGAACCAAGATGCTTTAGCTTAAGTAGAATCGATTACAACAATAATTTTCTCTTATTACCTATCAAGGGACGGTAACAATGTCGAACGAAAAACCGAAGTTTATTAAATCAAAGGCCGCTGTTGCTTGGGGACCAGGACAACCACTGAAAATTGAAGAAGTGGATGTGATGTTACCAAAAGCGGGCGAAGTCTTAGTGCGCATTGTGGCCACAGGCGTGTGTCACACGGATGCCTTTACCTTGAGCGGTGACGATCCTGAAGGGGTATTCCCGGCGATTCTAGGCCACGAAGGTGGCGGTATCGTTGAGCAAGTGGGCGAGGGCGTGACCAGCGTGCAAGTGGGCGATCATGTGATCCCACTTTATACCCCAGAGTGCGGCGAGTGTAAGTTCTGCCTATCGGGCAAGACTAACCTGTGCCAAAAAATTCGTGCGACCCAAGGTAAAGGCTTAATGCCCGATGGCACCACGCGTTTTTATCTCGATGGCAAACCTATTTTCCATTACATGGGCTGCTCAACCTTCTCTGAATATACCGTGTTGCCTGAAATCTCATTGGCGAAAGTCAATAAGAGCGCACCATTAGAAGAAATTTGTCTGTTAGGTTGCGGCGTAACCACAGGTATGGGCGCTGTGATGAACACGGCCAAAGTGGAAGAAGGCGCAACCGTGGCGATTTTCGGCCTCGGCGGTATTGGTTTATCGGCGATCATTGGTGCGACTATGGCAAAAGCCAGCCGCATTATCGCCATTGATATCAACGAGTCTAAGTTCGAGTTAGCCAAAAAACTCGGCGCGACCGATTGCATCAACCCTAAATTACTCGATAAGCCCATCCAAGAGGTGATCGTTGAGATGACCGACGGCGGGGTAGATTACTCATTTGAGTGTATCGGCAACGTCAACGTGATGCGCAGCGCTTTAGAGTGTTGTCATAAGGGTTGGGGCGAGTCGGTGATCATAGGTGTTGCCGGTGCAGGGCAAGAGATTTCAACCCGTCCATTCCAATTAGTGACTGGCCGAGTATGGCGCGGTTCTGCCTTTGGCGGCGTGAAAGGGCGTTCTGAACTGCCACACATTGTTGAGCGTTACATGGCGGGTGAGTTTAAGCTCGATGACTTTATCACTCACACTATGGGGCTTGAGCAAATCAATGAAGCGTTCGAGCTGATGCACGAAGGTAAGAGCATCCGTAGTGTGATCCATTTTGATAAATAAGCGATTTTGTACGCTAACTTGATGCTTCACTTTGATGTGACAAACCGGCAGACAGGTGACAATCTGTCTGCTGTGTTGCACTGAGCAGATGACAAACGCTAAGACAAATGACATGACTAACGCTAAGACAAGCGCTAAAAGATTGAGCTTAAAAGGACTTGTATGACCATAGAAAATATCAGTTGTAACAAGAGTTTCGGCGGTTGGCATAAGCAATATCGCCATCAATCTCAGTCGTTAAACTGCGAGATGCGCTTTGCGATTTATCTGCCACCTGAAGCGGTGAATAAACCTGTGCCTGTGCTGTATTGGCTCTCAGGCTTAACCTGCACCGATGAAAACTTTATGCAGAAGGCAGGCGCCCAGCGCATGGCGGCTGAGCTTGGGATGGCGATTGTTGCCCCTGATACCAGTCCTCGCGGTGATGATGTGCCCGATGCAGCGGACAAAGCCTACGATTTAGGCTTAGGCGCTGGGTTCTACCTCAATGCGACCAAAGCACCGTGGAATCGTCATTACAAAATGTACGATTACATAGTCCACGAGTTGCCCGCGTTGATTGAAGCGCATTTTCCGGTGACTACCCAGCGCGCCATCTCTGGCCATTCGATGGGCGGCCATGGTGCTTTGGTGATTGGCCTGAGTAATCCGCACAGATACAGCTCCATTTCGGCCTTTAGTCCGATTTCGAATCCAAGTAATGCGCCTTGGGGCATTAAAGCCTTCAGTGAGTACTTAGGTGAGAATCGTGAACATTGGCGCCAGTACGATGCCTGCGAATTGCTCAAGCTCGCCATTGCCGAGGTGCCAGTTATGATTGATCAAGGTGAAGCTGATAGCTTTTTAGACAGTCAATTGATGCCACAATCGCTGGTGGACATTGCCAATGCTAAGGGCTATCCCTTAGATGTGCGGATGCAAGCGGGGTACGATCACAGCTACTACTTCATCGCGAGTTTTATTGAAGAACACCTTAAGTTCCATAGCTTGTACTTTAAGCCTTGAATCGTCGATTCAGTAGTCACGCCGATGGGCTCAAACAAAAATGCCGCAACTCAGTGAGTTGCGGCATTTTTTATGATGCAGTTTAAGCGATTAGTGGGAGTGAACTAACACTCAGCACTCAACAATGTTGACCGCTAGGCCGCCTTTGGCGGTTTCTTTGTATTTGCTGCGCATATCTCTGCCGGTATCCATCATGGTTTTGATCACTTTATCCAGTGAAACCTTATGGTGACCGTCACCGCGTAGGGCCATACGAGAGGCGTTGATCGCTTTGATCGCGCCCATGGCATTACGTTCGATACAAGGCACTTGCACTAGGCCGCCCACAGGATCGCAGGTTAAACCTAAGTTATGTTCCATGCCGATTTCAGCTGCGTTTTCAACGTGCTCAATCGTGCCGCCCATGATTTCAGTCAGTGCGCCAGCAGCCATAGAACAGGCTACGCCAACTTCACCTTGGCAACCCACTTCGGCGCCAGAAATTGAGGCATTCTTCTTGTACAAAATACCAATCGCGGCGGCGGTTAATAGGTAACGGGCGCAGACATCGATATCGACTTCTTGTACGAAGGTATCGTAATAGCATAATACTGCAGGGATAATTCCCGCGGCGCCGTTTGTTGGCGCAGTTACGACGCGAGCGCCGGCCGCATTTTGCTCGTTTACTGACAGGGCGAATAAATCAACCCAATCCATTGCGGTTAATGGATCGACGTTGTTACGGCCTTCGGCTTTCAAACGACGATACAGGGCAGGGGCGCGGCGACGCAGTTTTAAGCCACCAGGTAAAATGCCTTCTTTTTGATAACCGCGTTCGATACAGGTTTTCATCGTCTGCCAAATGTTCCACAGCTTGGCTTTGACTTCATCTTCTGTGGCTAAACTCAGTTCGTTCGCCATCATCAAAGAAGAAATGCTCAGACCTTGCTCGCCACACAATTCTAATAATTGCGCTGCACTGCCAAAATCAAAAGGGGCCGCTTCAATTGGTGATGCAGGTGATGCATTACGTTGGCTGATTTCGTCTTCATCTAAGATAAAGCCGCCGCCGACAGAATAATAAGTGCGCTCGAAAATACACTCATCTTTACAATAAGCGTATAAGGTCATGGCGTTGGCGTGTGCTGGCAAGGTTTTGCGTCTGTGGTAGGTAATGCCTTGCTCGCGGGTAAATTTAACCACTTTGCCACAGTGCAGGGTTAAGGTTTCGTCCTTGGAGACGTGTTCTAAAATGCCGTCGATACTGTCAGTGTCTACGGTTTCTGGATCTTCACCCATTAAGCCTAAAATCACTGCTTTGCCCGTGCCGTGGCCTTTGCCTGTTTGGCCGAGGGAGCCAAAGAGCTCGGCTCTTAATTCATCAATCTGGGTCACGAGTCCTGAGTCTGTCAGGTTTTGCATAAAAATTTTGCCCGCTTTCATTGGGCCGACAGTATGTGAACTCGATGGACCTATGCCGATCTTGAACATGTCAAATACGCTAATCATGATAGAAGTCCTGTTGTGTCTTGTTTATTATTTTAGTCTGAGTGCATGGGATTGCTCGCTCTGCAGATTGAAGCACGCTAATCTTCAACGTGAACTCTGGTCAATGGCGGCGCTCTTTCATGCGAAATCTGCTTGTGTGATACTCTAACCTCAGTATCCCATAGATTAGTGTGACAATTCACATTAGTTTTTTTAATTCGATATAGTTCGGATAAGCTGAACTTAATTGGGACTTTTTTGCTGGCCATTTTATGGCCAAGAATACAGGCTTTAAAAGCGCTACAAGGGCAGATGGTTCGCTTTTTTGAGCATTTTTGTGAGCGCGGACTACTTATGGCTTGAGTGGTTATTTTTTGAGTATTAATGAAAATTTTTAGGGAGAAGTATGAGCTATTTAATGTTGGACCTACTGTCGTTGGACGTCAGTGAGGCAGAATCTGAGATGCTACGCCATCCACAGGTGGGTGGTTTAATTCTATTTTCCCGCAATTTTTCAAGCCGTGATCAGTTGATCCGTCTGGTACAACAGATACGCCAAATCCGCCCTGAACTATTAATTGCCGTCGATCATGAGGGCGGTCGAGTACAACGCTTCCGCGATGGCTTTACCGTTATTCCCGCCATGGGCGACATTTTACCTGCGGCAAAGGGTGATATAGCGTTAGCCAAACGCTGGGCCTGTGAGCTCGGTTTCTTGATGGCGATTGAACTACTGGCCTGCGATATCGACTTAAGTTTCGCGCCCGTATTGGACTTAAACGGCGTGAGTCAAGTCATCGGTAAACGCAGCTTTAGCCCAGAACCTGCCGAGGTGATTACACTGGCCGAAAGCTTTATTGCGGGTATGGCCGCCGCAGGCATGGGCGCTGTGGGTAAACATTTCCCCGGACACGGCAGTGTGGTGGCGGATTCGCACTACGAGAAACCCATTGATGAGCGCGATGCCGAGGCGATTTTTGCAAAGGATATCCTGCCGTTTAAAGACTTGATCGCAAAAGAAAAGTTATTAGGCGTTATGCCCGCGCACGTGGTTTATCCCAAAGTCGACCCGAACTCTGCGGGTTTTTCAGAATACTGGCTAAAACAAGTGCTGCGCAAAGAGCTTGGCTTTAACGGGGTGATTTTCTCCGACGATCTCGGCATGCAAGGCGCAGGATTTGCGGGCGATTACCGTGCAAGGGCCAGCGCCGCCTTAGCCGCCGGTTGCGATATGATTTTGGTGTGCAATGACAATGCGGGCGTGATGTCGCTACTCGATGGCTTTACTTGGCCAGCGAGTGCGCCGCAGTATCCTGCAAGTCTACTAAAGCCTAATGCTGCGCAAACTGCTGCAGCGCTCGATAATACCGCCCGATGGGAAAAAGCGAAACAGCTTGCGGAGCAAATTTGTTTGGCCCAACAGGCGAAAGTTTGATGTAGCGCAAGGTGTGAGATCACTCTTTTGCTAGGGTTAGTTAATTCACTGTAATCAAAAATGATTAAAAGGCCTTGATATGATTTTCTATCTTCATGGATTTGATGCGACTAGCCCAGGTAATCACGAAAAAATGCGTCAGTTGCAATTTATCGACCCTGACGTACGTTTGGTCAGTTACAGCACCTTGCACCCTAAGCACGACATGCAACACTTGCTCAAGGAAGTCGCCAAGCAAATGAAGCATAGCGACGATCCCGCGCCGTTAATGGTCGGCGTAGGACTCGGCGCTTATTGGGCCGAGCGAATTGGCTTTTTAAATGGGCTTAAATCTGTACTGATTAACCCTAATTTGCACCCAGAAGATAATATGCAGGGCAAGATTGACCGCTCAGAAGAATATGCAGATATCGCCAATAAGTGTGTGTCGCAATTTCGTGAAAAGAATACTCACAAGGCCATGTGCATATTTTCGGTTAATGATGAGATGTTTGATAATCAGCAACTCGCCAGTGAATTAAGCGCCTATTATTCGATTGATTGGGATGACGTTCAGCCCCACAAATTCCCCCAACTCGCCGCACATCTCCCCAAAATAAAAGCCTTTAAATTGGCTTGATTGATATCAATTGGATAAAAGTACCACTCCTCTTTTTGTATTTAAGAGGGGGAGTGGATTTATCTTATCTGCTATTCCGCCTTATGGTTTTGGCTTTCGTACTTCATGTAGCGGACATATGACTGTGACTATTGGGGATAGATTAAGTAGGATTTTAGTGTTGGCTGATATCCCCGCATATAGGCTTGCCATGGTATTTACTCACCGACGCGCAGCCAGTCCATCCTTGGATGCTCGACCGCCCCGTCCATGGGGCGGACGGTCGTCTCGCCAATCACCATGGCTCACCTTTCGAGTATTAGCGTAATATGCAAATCCAAAAGACTCGCGTTAACATTCAGCGATGGAGGGCTCTGCTATTTTTATCTTTCCAAAAAATGATCATGGGTAGCTAGAAATGAAGAAATATAAACAGCGCACTTTTGTACAAAAGTGCGTTAGTGTCTTGTGCTCTGTAGATACCTTCGGTCACCCGATTATTTGTCTTCAATCATTAGTGCTGGCCAAAATGCAGGATTTATCTGGTATTCAATATTTCCTTTCTTCTTAATTATTCCAGCCATCAACTGCATGCTGTAGTTAAAGTCATAAATATATTTAGTCTCACCATTAATGTTTAATCCAATAAATCCATACCATAGTAAAAGTTCAAATATTTTTTTAACGAATTGATCTCCAACACCAAATTCGCCTAATACCGAGAATATCTCATCTATCTTAACAACTGATTTGCTTCCGATGAATGCATAGAGAACGTCATCAACATTATTCTCTACATCGTGTATTTCATAGCCGATATCGGCTAACAGATCTGTAGAATGTGCTGTTAATCCTTTTTCAATATCTTCTTCAAGGATACGTTCATGATTAAGATTAATCGCAAAACTTTTACACTGGCTAATTAGATTTAATAGAAATCGTGGTCTCATCAAAGATCTTTCAATAAGATATTGGGAGCTTTCCTCTCCCGAATAGTGGCTGACACAGATTTTTTGCCATAGAGAATTGAATGAGCTATCTCCATTAATATTGTTGGACACTATTCTTAAACGAACCAGCTCTCTTAGTAAGTCTGGGTCAGTCCAATCAAGAAGTACACTAGCCTCTTTTCCTCGATCGGATGTTTCTTTAACAAGTAATTCATACACATCGTTTCTTAGAAAGAGAATTGTATTTACATCAACATTTGATTTTCCAAACTGGCGCTCTATCTTTTTGGTTGCATCTATCAATGCTCTAATTATTAATAGGTCTTCATGCTCAAGCCCTGAGGTTGGCCAACCTTTATCAATATTGTCAAAAAGAAGCCAGCAAACTTCTTTTTGACTCATATATTCGATTACTTGCTTTGAAAGCTCCCTAACATCATGGCAATAAAGCATTTCAGTTATATTTGAGGCATTTAATCGAACATTAGTTTGGCTCCCATATTTTGATCTATATTCGGTCGATATTTTTTCCATTAGCGAACTCATCCTTTCGGAAAAGTCACCTTCAGTTTCATACCCATCTGCATGATATAGATCAGCTAGTGCACGGTATGGCTCATATAAGGTATGATCATGTTTATGCTGCTCTCGGTCTTTTTCTAAAATCTTGTAACATATTTCTAAAAGTAAAACATACTCCCAAAATGCCATAATAGTGTGCTGAAATGTACCTTCTTCAAGAAATGATAATATCAATTCTTTAAATTTAATTAGTTTATATCCATCGGGCTTGAGATCTAAAACAATGTTCCCTTTTTTATTTCTTTCTCTATCTCTTACCTGTAAAAATATTGCCGATTTACCTGAACCCTTTCGCCCTACAACAATATTTGCTTCGCCCCTCAAGGATTTTAGGAACTGGTCTGTTTTTAAATAATAACTTTGTAGAGTACGCATCTCGTTTTCTGCTGAAGTCGAGCCTAAATCAAGAGATTGAAGAAATGTATCTTCACTCGACGTGGTAATACTTACATCTTGCTGAAATGCTTCAGCTACCTTGCCAGCGAAATTGGCTATATGCTCATTTATGTCATCAGGATGATATGACATAGAAACAAAATCACGGTAATCAAGAGGTACTGGATCATTCTCATGCTGAATAATACAAAGTGCTTTCGACATTCCATCAGCTAAACCAGCAATGAACGCACCTCTCATATTATGAACTTCATAGCCAACCGATTTATTGGAGAGTAGTGGAACGACTACGCCATGAGACTGCGCAACTTGGTCGATAGCATCATTTGCAGATAATCTCGGTTGCTCATTAGGGTCAAAAGATCTAAACAAGTAACGCGCTTTCTTAATTCGAGATATTATACGGGTTGCCCAATCCGTCTTATGCATGCCTTCTAGTAAATATACTGGCGATTTAACATTAATTTTACTGGGCAAGTTAAGTGGAACAGATGGAATAGCTGAATTAAGGAAACCACGCAACTCAAATGAGTTTTGATACCCCTTATACCCAAGCGTGTCAAATATTCCGACCTCTCTTATTGAAGGGTTTCCTTCTTGTATACTCATATTTTTTGTCAGCAGAATACGCTTTCCTTTCCCTATCGCATAACCTATTTCATAGGTCACGTTAAAATTTAGCACTGAAATATCTGCTACAAGAAAATCACAAGAATCTATACCCTCTAAAACCTTTTCAGAAATAAAGTGACCAGGTATATCAAGTGCCTTCCATGTATTTACCTCTGTATTTGAACTAGTAACAGCTTGTTAAATCGTTTGACCAATTTCAGCAGGTGTTGAGGCGTATGCATAAAATCCTGATTCTTTATTTTCCACAAAATATTTCCTTATAGATGTAGTTTTTTGAAGTAACAGTGGGCATAACATAACGTCTTACTTTATGCGCTGTACTGTTTACCTCATTAAAACAGTAAAAATCGGACATAGTTAACCATCTGTATTAACAAGAAGTTATCAGACTTCTATCATTTTTCATATGCAAGAATCCATCAGGAAAACGTGTATGTGTATTTTACGAACTTTTCATCTTAAAAAGCTAACATTTAAGTATTTGATTTTAAGTGCTTTCATATTTAGTTTTTTGAAATGAGGCGCATAAATATTGACTTGAAAACGTTCAAAACCAAGCAATTGGAATACTACGGTATAACGCTCTAGTTTCGGCCACTCGTGTAGTGTAATTAGGTAGTAGTTTGTTCATCAACTTCTTCTGTCACGCTTGGGGGGCAAAGCTGTTTAGGGCTGATTTGTGAATTAAGGACTTAGTTAAGATTGGCATTGTTGCAACTGTGACCGTTGGCGGCATGGATGCCGCCGTCGAGCCCTCAGGGACGAGTTTATGGCGAGTCACAGGGGAAACAATGACAATAAAAACAACACAACTGACGACAACGTTATCTTGCTTTGGAGCAAAAGCTGTTCAGCTAAACGAATTGCGAAAGGGTGAGTTACGATGGGCATTGTAGGACTAGTGACCTACTAAAACATGGATATTTTAGCAGAACCCATCAGGGATGAGTTTACGGCGAGTCACTGGGGAACCAATGACAATGAATACCGCACAACTGGAAATAAAACTAACTTTAGGCATCACTGCAAAAGAGGTTTTCCTGTTGCGCTGAACTGGCATAAACAGCAAAGCATTTTATTTACTGGGCGTGAAAGGGCATAATGCGGCGCTTACTATTTGAGATACAAGGAATAACCATGAAGTACTTGGTTAGCGTAGTTGCATGCTGTTTATTATCGGCCTGTTCTTTTGGGGATGCTGATGTTGAGTTCACACCTGAGAAAGGGGAAGAGCGCTCGTATCAGTTGTATAGCACCACCAACATCACTGTAGACAATGGTCAGCGTACCGAAACGGTTAACACCAGCTCACATCAATTGCTGCGTTATAAGGTCCTCGAAACAGGCAAAAACAGTCGGTTTCAAGTGCATGTCGATTATATGAACATGCGCGATGGTCAAGGGAGCGGCGTCAGTAGTGGCCAGCGGGCCGATCGTAATCCCGAAATGCACGCTATTTTCTCGCAGGGATTTGAATTTACGTTAAATCTAGACGATGGCAGCGTTAAAGAATTCAGTGCATTGAACAAACCGGTATGGCAGGCGCTGCTGGCTGAACGCGGCGCAGAGCTTGAGCAGGAACTGAAAAAACTCTTTAGCTCATCGGCCTTCCTTAGCACCATACCCGCCAAAGCGGGGGCGGTCGTCGCGCTTCCTACCTATCAAGGCCACGCCAATGCCAAACTTACTGTATTGCAAGTCACTGATACGCATGTGTTAGTCAAAGTTGAAAGTGATGGTGAGCAAGCCAAAATATACGGTCAGTTGATGTTAGAACGTGAGCGGGGTTGGTTAGCGCAGTTAGCTTTAGTGGCAGAAGCGCCGTTTGAGCGCTACGGCTATAAGGGGACAGTGCGCAGCAACGTTATTATGTTGCCGCAGCAGCGCCAGTTGGGTGATTTAACACAGCGTTTAGGTTTTGATTATGATTTCCCAGCCTTTGAGTATCAAAAACAGCCTGACTTTGTGCTAGATGACATCAATAAGACCTTAGGCATTGATGCTGTGTTTGCCTATGATGCGGGTTACTTTTACCAGCAAGATGATCTATTAAATCTAACCTATCATCATGACTTTTCAGGTTTTAAACCCGAAGGCGGATTTAGCTTAACCGATATCACTGCATACAGCGCGGATGGCACTGTGCTGCCACTACAACTAAGCAAGGTGGGCAGTTACAGTTATCCAGAACAGGATGGTTTCCATCAATCTGTGCAGCAAAATCTGCTTATTGGCTGGAATGCACCAAATGACCTCTTAGCTCAGGTTGCTGAGTTTCGCGCGACTGCCCATTATCATGGTGCGAAACTGGTCAAACTTAACTTGACACCTGATCCCAGCAAAACTGTGAGCTTGCAGTATGAAGATTTACAGCTGGAACTCTCGCCAATCACCGACAAGCCATTCAGTTATTTACTGAAATCGCGAGGCGGCGCTGACAAAACTTGGTTGTACCGGCGCTATGACGGTGCCGAAGGCGCTATGGTGCACTATCTGCCACCGCCAGCCACTGGACCGGATTGGTTAACCCCAGCAGAGCAAAATATGCTGGCGCTGACTTCATCGGCGCAATATGAAACGATTACACAGTTTACCTTTGCCGCCGCGCCGTCGACACTGACACTCTATGTGAATACTGCGACTGACAGCGGCGAACTGACTAAGAATATTCGTTTTATTCCAACTCTATATTACGCGCAAAATATGGCTTATCCGCCGGCGCAGCAGCAACTGCTTTATAGCGATGATATGTATGCGTCCTATGATAATCAGCCGCAACCTAGCACAACCGTCGATCCCGCCTTACTTGAGCCGCAAATCGTCGCCAAATACGGCGTCAGTATGCTGTTAACGTCTGAGCAGGCAGCGGTGTGCACCCTTAGTGTGGTCGATGCCCCTAAGGTCAACGGGCACACACTGCAATGGACAAACACCAGCGCAAGCAACAACACGGGTTTTGGTGCTGGGCTGGATAAGTTTGTGCTGTACCAACTGAGTAGCGCCGATGGGATCCGCCGCAATTTTTACGACATCAATGTCAGCAGCACCTTGGCCTGTACTGGTACGCCTCAATGGCAAGCACTCGCATATCATCCCGAGCAAAGTTGGTTGATTGATGTCAGTCAGCTGCCAGATTTGGATACCACTCAAACCGTGGCCGAATTTATGCGGCGCTATCGTTTTCTAAATGCACAGAATTTACTCCTTGCGCCTGCTATGCAAGGTGACAGTACTGATTTTTATCAACGTCCGTTGCAGCAAGTATTACGTGAGCAACGCTGGTTTGTGCTGGCGGGGCGCGCGGCACAGATAGAACAGCTGACGATAAGAGGCGAACCGGTGAATAAACAGTGGGTTAATGCATTCCCAGCGTTACCTTAAGGAGCAGAATATGCGAGTCTTATTACTATTATCTGCGCTACTTATGTCGTTTAATTTGTCGGCTGAGCGAATTTTACTCGACCAAGAATGGCGGCTTAGCGATGTGCCGGGCGAAGCCATTTATTATCTGGAGCAAGCGCCGACAGAACAAAATGGCGAGTGGCCAGTGCAGCTATTTTATTTAGAAACGGATAAACCGGTTTTTAAGGGCAGTGTCAACAATCCCAATTTAGTCGAGAGTTTTATCGTTGGCGATTTCGAGTTTTTCTACCCCGACGGTCAATTGTCTCGCAAGGGCAGCAGCGATGCGCAAGGACATTATCAGGGCACGCATCTGCATTATTGGGAAGACGGAGCGCTCTCGGGAGAGTACCACTACCAGAATGGCCAGCTGAACGGCGAGCAGAAAAGCTATTATCAAAATGGCCAACTGCAGCGCCATGAGCATCGCGTGAATGGGGCTGAATTAGGCTTATCGCAAAGTTATCATGCCAACGGCCTGCTGGCATCGCGCGCAAACTATGGTGCGAACGGTATGGAAGGGCGATATGAAAGCTTCTATGACAATGGTAAGCCAGAGCAAAGCGTGAATATGGTGGCGGGAAAATACCAAGGTGAACGACTGTATTGGGCCAAAGAGGGCTGGTTATACACCAAAGAGTTTTACCTGAATGGAAAAATGCACGGAGAAGTGTTGATTTATCAGGCCGCAGATATTCTGCAAGAGATCAAACATTATCAGCATGGCAAGCAGGTAGGAAACCAGCAGCGTTTTAAAGGGCCAGGGCTGTTAGCCATGCAGCAAGAGTACGATAATGATGGCCACGAAATACAGAATATTACCTATGATGATGCTGGTAATGTCGCCACCCAAACCGATACTCAATATCTTGCCAAAGGCCGGATTAGCACTGAACAGCGCTTCGATGCCACAGGAAAGTTAACCCATCAATATCAGCGTGATACTGCAAAAAACTGGAGTTTACGTCAGCGCTTCGACTCTGCAGGTGAATTGATTGAACGCGATGAACAACTCAAGGGGCAATACGATGGCTTGTATATCGGGATTGGCTGGAATGGCGCTGTCCAACGTGCGAGCTATAGCAAAGGTCAAATGCACGGTACCTATCGGGAAGATAATGTAGAGGACGGCAGTTTTGTCAGCGGCCAATACCACTTAGGTTTAAAGGTCGGCAAGTGGGTCACGCAAACCCGTGACACGACGCGCAATGAGCAGTTTAACCAACAAGGTCAGCTGAGTGGCGAACAAACAGAAATCGCAGCCGATGGCACGATAATGCGCCGAGAGTTTTATAAAAACGCTAAGTTACATGGCGCGTATTTACTGCGTGGTTTTGATAAACAGCTGCAAGCCCAAGGTCAGTATGTTAACGGTCTGCGTGAAGGCCAATGGCTGCTGCAAGATGAAAGCAGCTACAGCATGGTTAAGCTTTGGCATGGTCACTATAAAGCAGGACACGAAGTGGGTCACTGGCAAGCCTTTTCCGCCAATAGCCATTTATTAGGGCAGACGCAGTATGATGATAAAGGTCAATTGCAGGGTAAAGGTTACAGTTTTAACGAAGATGGCAGCCTGCTACAAAGTGATGAGTATCTTGATAATCAACTGCACGGCAGGTCGGTGTATTACTTTAATGGCGAACCCTCATCCGAGTATCGCTATCAAAATGGTCAGATGATCAGCGAGTAGCAGGTTATCGCGTAATCAACTTATCGCGCAATAAAACAGAAACCGGCAGACTATGCCGGTTTTTTACTTTTGTCTTTTGAATGTGTAGCTGGCATATTTTTGCTTATCTTGCTGTAACGCTTCGCCATACACAGTACCCGTTATTAGCGTGGCATAGCGACACTTTAATTCTACAACCCTCACTTCTAACCCCATTACTTCCCAAACCCCCAATTCGCAATTGTGAGCGGGCCAGAACAAGCACAATCTCAGCGTTGAACGTCAACGCGCCCTCATGTTTCTGCGATTTTCACAGGGGTGTTTTTTTAAATGAACAATGTAGGCAGAGGTAGGAGCCGATTTTCAGCTAAAAGCATTATATTCGCTGGGGAGGGATAGTTTTACTTTTCAAACTCTTGAAAATAATTATTTATTGTGTAAAGTAGCCAGTCTTGCTATTTTGTAACAAAATGCTACAGAGTTGCTGTTGTATTTGTCCATTTATTGGATATCCCTTTGCGTATGTCGCCCGACACAGCTAACTGCAGTCTTGTTAGCTGTTTTTTTTGCCTAAAATAAAATATCGTTTGTTTTTTGCTCTATAGATCCATAGGTTAACACTTAGCCTTCGGATAATTGCGGCTATGCTTAATCCAATAACAGGCTTGTGTGCAATGCAAAAGGGGCGTGAGATGAAGCGTGTATTGATAAGTTTAACGGGTAAAGTGCAAGGTGTGGGTTGTCGGCATGCGACCTTGACTAAGGCCAGAGCCTTGGGCGTGACAGGCTATGTCACCAATTGCCGTGATGGCAGTGTCGAAGTATTAGCTCAAGGCAGTGATATTGCGGTGAATAACTTGATTGCTTGGTGCGAAGTGGGCGTGCCTTGTACCGAGGGATTAACGGTCACTGTGGGAGAAGACGAAGCCGATGATATCTACCTCGACTTCTCCATAGTACAGTCTTAAACAGCTGCACAGTCTTAAGCTAAAAGTGCAGTCTCAAACAGCAGTACAGTCTAAGTCATTCATTTTAGAGTACGACTCAAGTCTTTTGTTGTTTACTTGCTGACTCAGTATTGCCCAACCGTTTGTATCGATTCGGCATTCTGACTTTTTTGCTGTGCACTAGGTTGTGCCATCTTACGAATTTGGATCACCATGCCCATTTCGGGGTGATCTAAATAATGGATTTCTTCACTCTTCACCCGGCGGTTTTGCTCCAAAGGCACTGACATTAAAAACGGTGTCATGACTTTAGGCGCCGTGAGTGTTGCGCTGGTATCGGCGGCATCGCTTGGCATTGCTGGTAATAGCTTCCTGCCTTCTTTTCGCATATTCAGTGCAGTTTCAATATACAAATAGTGGCTCAAGTAGATATTTAACGTGCCATCTAATTCCCAAACCGGTGAGACCACAGATGCAAGCATAGGCGTGCCATCGGCATTGATCATAGGTTCAGTTTGAGTTGGCGTAACAATTTTTCTGCCATCAAAATGATAGGTATCCGAGTAATCTTTACCCGCAAATAAACGAATAGGCACAGAACCACTTTTGCCGCGCATCGGTTGTTGCCACGCCATGTGCAGTAAACTGCGCGTGCCGCGTTCACGGGAGATACTATTGATAATGCTCGCGAATTGGCTTTGGCTGCGCGCTAATAACACTGGGCCACCATTGGCGCTAGCATAGCTGGTCGTTGCGCTGCTGATTTCTGATGGGATCACTGGCGGATAGCGATATTCGACACTGGTTGGCGCGGCGGCTACAGGCTCAGACGTTGGCTCACCGTTTAAGCTTTCAGCGCAGTGGCTATTGGCATCGGCATCAAATATTAGCGTACAAGGCGCCGACTCACTCGCCATTGGGGTAACGACTTGTGCAACCGCTGGAGAGATCAAGTCTATCGCTTTATCGGTTTTTGTCTTGATCGGTGTATCTGGCCATTGTTCAGTTGACTGACTTTGGCGTTCAAATACATAGACTTCAACTTCGAACCAAGCTTCAGCTTGGACGACCTGACTGTGCGATAGTGCAATGAGGGTAGCGATAGAGACCGCGAGTTTACGTAACACTATTTATCTCCAAGACGATGTTGCGATTGATGTTGAGATAGTTGTTCGAGCAAGAGTTTGACCAAAGCGAGCCTGTCTTTACAGGTTTCGGCCGCAAGGCTGAACTTTAACTTATTCGGTCCTTCCATTCGATAGATTTGTGGCTGGCTTTGGAGTAATCCAATAATAAACATAGGATCGATGACGTGATCATGACTAAATTCGATGCTGCCACCTTTACTGTGCACTTCTATTTTAGTCGCCCCTAAGCGAGTCGCCTCATGTTTATAGAGGGTCATTTCCATTAAGTTACGCGTCGGTTCGGGCAATAGGCCAAAACGGTCGATCAATTCGACTTTTAACTCATCCAGCGCCGCTTCGGTTTCGCAACCTGCGATGCGTTTATAGAGGGATAGACGAATATTCACGTCGCTCACATAGGCCTCAGGCAGTAGGGCGGGGATACGCAGTTCAATTTCACATTGTTGATTCAGCATTTGCGCCAGCGATGGCTCTTTGCCTTGTTTTAAAGCTTTGACTGCCGCTTCGAGCATTTCCATGTATAAGCTAAAACCAATTTTCGAAATATGGCCGCTCTGCTCATCACCTAAGAGTTCACCTGCACCGCGGATCTCTAAATCTTGGGTCGCCAGCATAAAGCCTGCACCGAGATCTTCAAGGGCATCAATGGCTTCTAAACGCTTACGCGCATCGGGAGTCATACGTTTAGGATGCGGCGTCATCAAATAGGCATAAGCCTGATGGTGCGAGCGTCCGACGCGGCCGCGTAATTGGTGTAACTGCGCCAGACCAAAGGTATCGGCGCGCTCAATAATAATGGTGTTGGCACTCGGGACGTCGATACCAGTTTCGATAATAGTAGTACAAACTAGCACGTTGAATCTTTGGTGATAAAAGTCAGACATCACCCGCTCAAGATCGCGCTCACGCATTTGACCGTGGGCGACGACTACCCGCGCTTCTGGCAGTAAATCGATAATGCCTTGGGCACATTTCTCAATACTTTCAACATTATTGTGCAGGTAATACACTTGGCCGCCACGGAGAATTTCCCGCAAAATGGCCTCGCGCACGGTTGCAGGATCGGATTCTCGCACAAAGGTTTTCACCGCTAAACGTTTGGCGGGCGGGGTGGCGATAATCGATAAATCGCGCATGCCCGACATGGCCATGTTTAAGGTACGCGGAATCGGCGTTGCGGTCAGAGTTAAGATATCCACGTTGGCACGCAGTGCCTTGATTTTCTCTTTCTGACGCACACCAAATCTGTGTTCTTCGTCGATGATCAGCAGGCCTAAGTTTTCAAACTTGGCCTCAGATTGCAGTAACTTGTGAGTCCCGATAACAATATCGACTTTGCCTTCTTCCAGTTGCTGCAGCACTTGAGTCTGTTCTTTGGCGGTACGAAAACGTGACATCACTTCGGTGACCACGGGCCAGTCGGCAAATCTGTCTTTAAAGTTTTCATAGTGTTGCTGGGCAAGCAATGTAGTCGGAACCAGCACGACCACTTGCTTACCGGCGTTGACGGCCACAAAGGCGGCGCGCATGGCGACTTCGGTTTTACCAAAGCCCACATCGCCACAGACTAATCTGTCCATTGCGGTCGGCGATTGCATATCGGCTAACACGGCGATAATGGCGCTTTCTTGATCGACGGTTTCCTCGAAGGGGAAACCGCGAGCGAATAGGGCGTATTCCTCTTCGTCAATCTCGCAGCTTTCGCCGGGACGAGATTGGCGACGGGCATAGACATCGAGCAGCTCGGCCGCAACATCGCGGATTTTTTCAATGGCTTTTTTCTTGGCTTTAGCCCAAGTCTCGTTGCCGAGTTTATTTAAGTGGGCGTCTTCGTCGGCGCCAACACTGTAGCGGCTGATAAGGTGCAATGAAGACACTGGCACATACAGTTTATCACCGCCGGCGTATTCCAGTTGCAGGTATTCAGCGATCAGTCCACCCGTATCTAAGGTGACTAAGCCCCTGTAAAGTGCAACGCCGTGCTCTAAATGCACTATGGGTTGACCGACTTTGAGCTCGGCTAAGTTTTTAATCAGGGCATCGTTACTGATCTGACGCTGTTTTTCACGGCGACGTTGCTGGGAAATTCGATGGCCGAAGAGCTCAGTTTCACAAATGATACTGATGCCATCTTTGGCGCTGATCTGCAGCAAACAACCACGTGACAGTGGCGACACGATGAGCCCTAACTTGGCATCACTTTGAATAAATTCATCAAAATGGTTAAACAGCGCAGGTTTTAACTGAATTTTAGCGAGCAATTCAAGTAGCGCTTCGCGGCGACCCTCGGACTCAGCGCTAAACAACATGCGTTTGGCGCTGCTGGCATAATCTTGCAGCGCTAGCAGTGGTTGTTTTAATTTATGGTTGGCGCTGATGTCGGGCAGGGTGCTGGCGGCAATAACAACCGCTTTCGTTGTTTCAGTGCCATCAGTTGACACTTGCATTTGATAACGTGGCAGCGGTTTAAAGGCGGCAAATAACTCTTCAATGAGTAAATACAGCTCTTTAGGCGCCAGTAGCGGCCGCAGTGGATCGACGCGCCTGTCTTGATAGCGATGTTCGACTTCTTGCAGATGCGCGCGCGCCGACTTTTCGATATCCCCTAAAGTGACTAACTGAGTGTCCTTGGGCAAGTAATCGAATAGGGTGGCAGTGTCATCAAAAAACAGCGGCAGGTAGTTTTCAATCCCCGCCGGCATCAAGTTGCGGCTCACCAGCTGATAAACCGATTCCGGCTCTTTAACTATGACCTCAAAACGGCGACGGTATCTTTGTCTAAACCCTTCGATGGCTGAGCTGTCGGTCGGGAATTCCTTCGCGGGTAATAGGCGAATCGAATCTACAGGTTGTAGTGAACGTTGGGTTTCGGGATCAAAATGGCGGATGGTCTCCACTTCTTCATCGAATAGCTCGATGCGCAGCGGCATACTCATCCCAGTGGGGAAGATATCCAGAATCGAGCCGCGAATGGCAAACTCGCCGTGTTCATACACTTGCTCAACTGAATGGTAGCCAGTGTCGGTTAAATGCTGGCGTACATCGTGCAATTTGTAGCTATCGCCTTTTTTCAGCACAAACACGTTGGCGCTTAAATAGGCCTTAGGTGGCAGGCGCATCATTAAGGTCGTGACGGGCACGATAACGATATTTTGTTCAATCTGAGACAGTTGCGACAGGGTTTCGAGTCGCTGGGAGATCAAATCCTGATGGGGCGAAAAACTGTCGTAGGGCAAGGTTTCGCGGTCAGGGAATAATCTGACCTTAATGCCTGTTTTACTGAGCAAATAACTCAGCTCTAGCTCTAAGCTTAAGGCGCTTGGCGTATCACTGGTGACAACTAAGGTCGTCCCCTTATGTTGACGCGCTAAACTGGCGAGTGTAACGGCTTGGCAAACGCCGCCCACAGTGGACAGAGTCTGAATTTGATTGCCATTTTTGACGGCTGGCGGCGTTAGGGCTGATATGTGAGTCATTGGCGTGCGATAAACTGATTCATTCACAAAGAGTTGCAGACATTGTAGAGACTTGATGGCGCAGGTGCCAGTGAAAAGTCAGTGGCTATTGACGCTCGTCTCTGGCGAGTTTACGTAACTTGAGTTGTTTCTGCTGCACATTGAGGCTGGCTTTGACTAATTGCTCCACGTCAGCTTCGAGAATTTGACTGAACTCAAAGTCGGTTTGCCATTGCGTGGCAGGAGACTGAAGTTCCGCCTGAGTATTGAACTCGGGGCTTTGTGTGTCACCGCTATTAGTATCTCGATTGGCGCTGCTCTCGGTAGATAGCGTTTTTTGCGCGGTAGAGGCGGTTACTTTGCCAAAACAAAGAATGGCGACTAACTCGTCGTGAATAAACAGGGTGATTTTATAGTTTGAGCCGATGGCCAAGGCTGTGGGTGTGAGTAGTCTTAGGCTGCTGCCACCAAACTGATTGCCAATGCATTTTTCGCCTTCTTGGGTTTCTTTCTCTAATACATGCTGCAGCACTAAATCCACTTTGCGGGATTGCAGCTTTAAAAAGTCCACCACCACCTTAGCGTCGTTGTCTAAATGGCGCAGTTGCAGCAAGCAATTGGCCTCGAGCGTTTTCACTTCGCTGAGTAGCTGAATACCCAATGATTGCATTGATCTTAATGCCATTTCAGAGGGTAATGGCTCGGAACTCGGCCACAGACTTAAGTAGGCGGTAAAAGGGTGAGGCACACTAAAATACGGATTGGTGTCAGTGAACAAGGCTTGCCTCTTTATTTATAGGACCAATACCCCTATTATCGTGCCCATCTTCATGATTTAGCAAGTTCAGCACACAGGACGCAACCCTCTTTCAATGAATCCAGGATTTCCTTTCTATATTGGTTACCGTTATTGGCGGGCCAGAAAAGCGAACGCGTTCGCGTCGTTCATTACTCTATTTGCCGTTTCGGGCATTTTTTTAGGCGTTGCCGCGCTCATTGTTGTGAGTTCTGTGATGAATGGTCTCGAAGGCCAACTCAAGCAACGTATCTTAGGCGCAGTACCGCAATTAACTGTTTATAGTGAAGCGCCTTTAGTCGATTGGACTGAGCAGGCGAGTGTGCTTAAAGCCTTACCTGGCGTATTAGGCGTGACGCCGAGCGTGTCGACGCAGGCCATGGTGCAATCGGCGGCGAGTATTCGTGCTGTACAGGTTTATGGCGTGTTCCCCGAGTTAGCGGAAAAGTTATCTTCGGTTGCCCAGCACACTTACTCAGGTGCATTTGAGCAGCTGACGAGCGGCGACTACAAGGTGATTTTGGGCTCTGAGCTGGCAAGGCAACTTAAAGTCGCCCCCGGTGATACGGTGCGATTATTGAGTGGCGATGGTGTGGTGTATTCGCCCTTAGGCCCAGTGCCGAGCCAACGTAAGTTTTTGGTCTCAGGCATTTTTGAAATGGGCTCTCAGGTCGATGCGGGCGTGGCGTATATCCATTATCAAGATGCGAAACGGCTGATGCGCCAACCCAGTGAGGCTATTGATCAGCTCAGACTCTATTTAGCCGATCCCTTTAGCGCACCCGCTTTAGCGCCTAAAGTTCAGGATATATTAGCTAAACAAGGTGTTAAGGCGACAACCAGCGATTGGCGTGATACCTATGGCCACTTGTTTGGCGCGGTCAAAATGGAAAAGAACATGATGTCGCTGATGTTGAGTCTGATTGTGGCCGTGGCCGCATTCAATATCGTCTCGGCGCTGGTCATGATGGTGGTCGATAAAACCACAGATGTGGCGGTACTCAAAACCCAAGGCGTGACCACACCCGCCGTGATGGGCATTTTTGTGGTGCAAGGGTCGCTTAATGCAGTGCTCGGTTTAGTGCTGGGGCTGGCGGTTGGGATACTCATCACCTTGAATCTGAATGGCATTATGACCACCTTAGGGATTTCTATTTTAGGTGTGGGGCAGAGCTTGCCGGTGAAATTGGAGTTGATGCAGTTGTCTGTGATCGTGATTGGTACGCTACTGGTGACCCTGCTGGCGACCTTATATCCCGCACTGCGCGCCGCCAATGTGCAACCCGCGACTGCGCTCAGATATGAGTAACGGTATGCGCCAATAAGCTGTAAACCGTCGCCACTGTTGAATTGAGCGACGGTTTAGCAAGGTGCGAATAATTAAATGCATTGATTTGATGACATAAATCGATGCCAAAGCCTGTTTAAGAGAGAATTCAATGCAAGACGTGTTACTGCAAGTGCAGAGTGTCAGTAAGAGTTACCATGATGGCGCCGTGACCACGCAAGTGTTGTCTAATGTCGACCTACAGGTATTTAAGGGCGAACAGTTAGCGATTGTCGGTAGCTCTGGCTCTGGTAAGAGTACGCTGCTGCATATCATGGGCACGCTAGATGAACCAACCGCCGGTAAAGTCTTGCTGTTAGGCGAAGATTTATATCAAGTGTCCAGTGCGCGTCAAGCGCAGATCCGTAACCAAGATTTGGGTTTTATCTATCAATTCCATCATTTATTGCCTGAATTTACCGCGTTAGAAAACGTCGCTATGCCGGCATTTATTCAAGGTAAAGATCGTAAGCTGGCGCTCGCCGATGCTAAAGCCTTGTTGGAGCGGGTCGGGTTAGGGCATCGCATGACGCACATTCCCGCCGAGTTATCGGGCGGCGAACGTCAGCGTGTGGCTATCGCAAGGGCCTTGATTAATAAACCAAAGTTAGTGCTGGCCGATGAACCTACGGGTAACTTAGATGCCAACAGTGGCGATGCTGTTTATGAGTTGATCCGCGAGTTGGCCGAACAACTGGGTACAGCGTTTGTGGTGGTGACCCATGATCATAAATTGGCTGCCCGTATGGACCGTCAGCTGATGATGAAGAACGGCTTCCTGCAATTAGCGGCGGAAACCCAAGTATGAAAGGACCGTTAGCCTTATCCATTGGTTGGCGTTTTTATCGCGCCCGCCAATCCAACAGCTTTATTAGCTTTATTTCCTTCGCATCGACAGCGGGCATCGCCTTAGGCGTGGCGGTATTGATCATCGTTCTGTCGGCGATGAACGGTTTTGAGCGCGAGTTAGAACATAGATTGCTTGGCGTCGTGCCGCAGGCGGACATAGTCGGTGTGAGCGAGCCTATCGCGAATTGGCAAAGTGTTGCCGAGGGGGCGCTGTTAATTGAAGGTATTCGCGGCGCGGCGCCTTTTATCCGCATGCAAGGTTTAGTACAAAAGCCCGGCGGTTTTCAAGGCTTAGCCGTGGTGGGGATCGATCCAAAAGAAGAAATCAAGGTCTCGACACTGGGGCAATTTATGAGCGATGCCAGCTGGCAGAGTCTAGGCCAAGATGAAAATCACATCGTCCTTGGGCAGAGTTTGTTGACTAAATTGGGGCTTGAGGTTGGCGATACGCTGGCCTTATATGTGCAGGATATGGATCCAGAAGCGGCGGGCAGTTTACGCGCCGCGAAGAGCCATCGTTTTGTGGTGTCTGGCACCTATAATCTTGGCGGCGAGCTTGAGCTGACCACGGCTTATATTCCTATGCAGTACGCGGCGCAGATTTTGAACATGAAGAGCGGCGTGACTGGCGTGCGTATTAGCGTCGATAAAGTGTTTGATGCACCCGTCAAAGTGCGTGAACTTGGTTATGCGCAAAAGCAGTCGGTGTATATCAGTGACTGGACCCGTACCCAAGGGCATTTATATCAAGACATTCAGTTGGTTCGCACAGTCATGTACTTAGTGCTTGTGCTGGTGATTGGTGTCGCTTGCTTTAATATCGTTTCCACCTTAGTGATGGCAGTGCGGGATAAAGCCTCTGAGATTGCGATTTTGATGACTATGGGCCTGAGCCGCCTTGCTGTGATGGGGATTTTCATGGTGCAGGGCGCCTTGAATGGTCTGCTTGGCTGTGGTCTTGGTGGGATTATTGGCGTGAGTGTGGCACTAAATTTAAGTGCGATTGCCAGTACTATGGAGCAGTTACTCGGTATTCAACTGCTGTCAGCCGATGTGTACTTTGTCGATTTTTTACCGTCTGAGTTACATGGCTCAGATGCGGTGTTGGTGATTGTGATGGCGTTTGTGATGAGCTTAGTCGCCACACTCTATCCTGCTTGGAAAGCCAGTCAGATTGCGCCAGCGCAAGCCTTAGCGGGTAGATAACGCAATCAGTGGTTGTGCGTCCTGTTAGCCGATTGGTGCTGAAATCAGTGCACGCTTGCAGGACACTCCTTTTATTCTCAATCACTATACTATTTCTCAAATACTATGTTTTGGCGATTGCGGATGTGAGGACTTGATGGCTCGAGTACTGAAGGATTTAGAATGAAAGCCACATAAACAAAAAGGCCAGTGAGCGCTCTTAGAAGAGACTGCCACTGGCCTTTTTTATGTCTAACGTTTTGTATCTATGCGTTTTGGAAAGCTAAGTGTTAATCGAGGCTAACGCTTCGAGACTAACGCTTCGAGATTAACGCCTACAATTAACGCTTTAAAGCTTCGTTCAACAATGGACGCATGATTTTAACTAATTCTGTGGTTACTTTAGGTGAACCTGCAACGATGTTACCAGAAATCAAATAGTTATGGTTGCCAGTGAAATCGGTAACCGTACCACCCGCTTCGCGGCAGATAAGATCGCCAGCAGCGATATCCCATGGCTTTAAGCCGATTTCGAAGAAACCGTCTAAACGACCCGCAGCAACATAGGCTAAATCTAATGCGGCAGAACCTGCGCGACGTAAGTCAGCACATTGGCCGAAAACTTCGCCGAAAATAGCCATATAAGTTTCAGTGTGTTGACGCGCCTTGAATGGGAAGCCTGTACCAATCATGGTAGGAGCTAATTCATTCACGTTGGTAACACGCAGACGGAAATCATTGAGTTTTGCACCTTTACCACGGACGGCGGTAAAGAGTTCTTCACGGACAGGATCGTAAACAACCGCAACTTCAGTTTTACCTTTATGTTGCAGAGCGATAGAAATCGCGAAGTGGGGAATGCCTCTAACAAAGTTGTTAGTGCCATCCAGAGGGTCAACTATCCAAACGTAGTCGTTATTCTCACCGCGGTTTTCGCCTTTCTCTTCACCCACGATAGTGTGATCAGGGTAAGATTTACGAATTTGGTAAGTAATTGTCGCTTCTGCTTCCTTGTCTACACTGGTAACAAAATCGTTGATACCTTTTGAACTGACTTCAATACGGTCAAGTTCGGTATAGGCGCGCATAATATTTTGGCCGGCCGCGCGGGCAGCGCGTACAGCAATCGTCAGCATCGGATGCATTGCAATCCCCTGGATGTTAAAGAACGTTAAAATAGCGGGCGGCATTATACCCGATTTGATAGTTATATCAAATACCGATTTTCATATAAGCATTCGGCAATGGCTGTGATAATATTCGTCCCCAACGTTTTATGAATTAAATTAAGTTGTTTCATGCTAAGTAATATTCGAGTGGTTTTAGTGGGGACTTCGCACCCCGGCAATATTGGTTCCACTGCCAGAGCGATGAAGACTATGGGTCTGTCAAATCTGTACCTTGCAGAACCGCGTGTTGAACCCGATGGGCATTCCATTGCATTAGCCGCGGGTGCATCGGATATTCTGAAACATCTTGTGAAAGTGGATTCACTCGCTGAAGCGATTGCCGATTGCAGCCTCGTTATTGCAACCAGCGCGCGCAGTCGCACCTTAGATTGGCCGATGTTAGAGCCAAGAGAAGCTGGGGTGAGATTAGCGACCGAGGCACTTAAAGGCCCCGTTGCAATCGTGTTTGGCCGTGAGAACCACGGATTGAGCAATGAAGAGTTACAACAGTGCACTTATCATGTGGCGATTCCTGCAAATCCTGAATACAGCTCGCTCAATCTTGCGCAAGCCGTACAAATTATTTGTTATGAAACCCGTGTTGCCCACCTCGCACAAAAAGAAGTGGCCGAAGAAGAGCTGACTGAGTATCCCTTGGCCGCCGATCAGGAACGTTTCTTTGCACACCTTGAGACGACACTGCTATCAACCGGATTTATCATTAAGAATCATCCCGGACAAGTGATGATGAAACTGCGCCGCTTGTTTAGCCGCGCACGGATTGAGAGTCAGGAGATGAATATCCTCAGGGGTATTTTGACCTCTATTGAGAAAGTGACGGGTTCTAAAGACAAATAGCCAAATCCTAATCATCAATAATTACCATACAGAATGACCGTAAAGGGATAAACAATGGGCGTGATAGCTAGGCTAAAAGAAGACATTGAATCTATATATCACCGTGATCCTGCGGCGCGCAGCGCGTTTGAGATCTTGGTTAACTATCCGGGCATGCATGCCATTTGGTTGCATCGGATAAGCCATAAGCTATGGAAGCGCGATTGGCGCTTAACGGCACGTTGTTTATCGACTTTTTCCCGTTGGTTGACGGGGGTAGAAATCCATCCCGGCGCCACCATAGGTCATCGATTTTTTATCGACCATGGCATGGGGGTGGTGATTGGTGAAACGGCCGAAATTGGCGATGATTGCACCCTTTATCACGGTGTAACGCTTGGAGGAACCACATGGCAGGCGGGGAAACGTCACCCGACGTTAGCCAATAACGTGGTGGTGGGCGCGGGGGCAAAAATCCTCGGTCCTATTACCATGCACGACGGTGCGCGTGTCGGTTCAAACTCAGTTGTGGTGAAAGATGTGCCAAAAGATACCACAGTAGTGGGCATTCCTGGGCGCGTGGTGGCATCACCGTCACCGCAATCGAAAGAGAAAACTGAACGCCGTAGCGCGATGGCGAAAAAATACGGTTTTGATGCATACGCAGTATCACCGGATAATCCCGATCCTGTTGCCAATGCGATAGGGCAGATGCTGGATCATATGCATCTGATGGACTCGAAAGTTCAAGAGTTGTGTCAAGCCATCCAAGGGCTGGGAGGTAATGTCTGCACCGAAAAACTCCCAGAGCTGGATATGGGCGAGTTTAATGATGCAGAGAAAGCCGCCGCCGATAAGCGACAAAATGCTATCGATGAGTTTGATCCGAGTATTTAGCTTTAACGTAATGGTCTGAGTGACTTAAAAGTCTAGTTTCAACGGTTCTACTTTAGCGGATCTTGTTATAAGGGCTCATACAGCGGTCAAACCTTAGTTTGACCGCGCCATAGTGTACTGATCACTTTTATCCAGGGTTTATATCGTGCTAGATGTCGATTAATTGGCGCTCTAGCATTGAATCTTAAGCCGGAAAAAGGTTAAATACCCCACCAAGATGAAAGGGTATTGGTTATGTGCACACTCAATACTTGAGTGTTTTAGTAGGTTTTAATACTTGACTGATTTACTCGGGTATGTTGAAATAAAGCATACCTCTTCGGGAGCTATGGTAGTTATGAAACTTACATCAAAAGGTCGTTATGCAGTAACCGCTATGCTAGATGTGGCCATCCACTCAGCATCGGGACCAGTTCCCTTAGCGGACATCTCTGAGAGACAAGGGATTTCGCTTTCCTATCTGGAACAACTCTTCGCTAAGCTAAGAAAACACGGTTTAGTTGCCAGTGTACGTGGACCGGGCGGTGGTTATCGCTTAGGCCTAGAAGCCAATGATATTTCAGTCGGCATGGTTGTCCATGCTGTAGACGAGTCTGTCGATGCGACTCGTTGCCAAGGACTTGGCAATTGTCAGAGTGGAACTCGCTGCTTAACCCATTCACTTTGGGGCGATTTAAGCAAACAAATTTCAGATTTTTTAGATGGTATCAGTCTTGCTGGCTTGATGCAGAAACGAGATGTGCAATTTATCTCGCTTAAGCAAGACACTATGCAAAAGGAACAAAGAGTCAGTTTATAACTGAACTTTGTTATACGATAAAAATAATTTTTGTACGTTGTATGTAGCCTCGGCAGAGACTGCTCAGTACGGAGTGTGTTATGAAGCTTCCTATCTATTTAGATTATGCCGCCACCACGCCTGTTGATCCAAGAGTCGCGGAAAAGATGTTCCAATGCATGACAATGGACGGCATCTTTGGTAATCCAGCCTCACGTTCACATCGCTACGGCTGGCAAGCTGAAGAAGCGGTGGATATTGCTCGCAATCAAATTGCCGAGTTAATTAACGCCGATCACCGCGAAATTGTGTTTACCTCTGGCGCGACGGAATCGAACAACTTAGCGATTAAAGGTGTTGCTCATTTCTATCACAAGAAAGGCAAGCACATCATCACCAGTAAGACTGAACATAAAGCCGTTCTTGATACCTGTCGCCAATTAGAGCGTGAAGGTTTCGAAGTGACTTATTTAGAGCCTGCGGCTAACGGCATCATTCCGATGGAACGTTTAGAAGCGGCAATGCGTGACGACACTATCCTTGTCAGCATCATGCACGTGAACAACGAAATCGGTGTGATCCACGATATCGATGCAATCGGTGAGCTATGCCGTTCAAAGGGCATTATTTTCCACATGGATGCAGCGCAAAGTGCAGGCAAAGTGCCTATCGATGTGCAAGCCACTAAAGTGGATTTGATCTCGATTTCTGGTCACAAAATGTATGGCCCTAAAGGTATCGGCGCGCTATATGTTCGTCGTAAGCCACGCATTCGTTTAGAAGCGCAAATGCACGGTGGTGGTCATGAGCGTGGTATGCGTAGCGGTACGTTACCAACGCATCAAATCGTAGGTTTAGGTGAAGCTGCTGCAATCGCAAAAGCGGAAATGGCCTCTGATGACGCTCGTATCGGTGCATTACGTGACAAATTATGGAATGGCATCAAGCACATTGAAGAAACCTATATCAATGGTGATGCGATTGAGCGTGTTAGCGGTAGCCTCAACGTCAGCTTCAACTATGTTGAAGGCGAGTCGTTAATGATGGCACTGAAAGATTTAGCGGTTTCATCGGGTTCGGCTTGTACCTCAGCCAGCCTAGAACCTAGCTACGTATTACGTGCGCTTGGCTTAAACGATGAAATGGCACATAGCTCGATTCGTTTCTCTATCGGCCGTTTCACAACCGAAGAAGAAATTGATCACGCTATCGAAGTAATTACTCAATCTATTGATAAATTAAGAGAAATGTCTCCTTTGTGGGAAATGTTTAAAGATGGAATCGACCTGAACCAAGTTCAATGGGCACATCATTAATTCTGACCTTTACAATAGATAATTTTGGAGCAGTACCATGGCTTACAGTGAAAAAGTGATAGATCATTATGAGAACCCACGTAACGTTGGTTCTTTTGATAAAAACGATCCTTCGGTCGTGACCGGTATGGTAGGCGCGCCTGCTTGCGGTGACGTGATGAAACTTCAGTTGAAAATTGGTGCTGATGGCATCATTCAAGACGCTAAGTTCAAAACCTACGGTTGTGGTAGCGCGATTGCGTCTAGCTCACTGGTAACTGAGTGGGTTAAAGGCAAGACTATCGAACAAGCTGCGGCGATTAAGAACACAGATATCGCTGAAGAATTGGCATTGCCACCGGTGAAGATCCACTGTTCAATTTTGGCTGAAGATGCCATTAAAGCTGCTATCGACGAGTACAAATCGAAACAAGCTAAGTAACATCTGGAGTTAAGATGGCGATTACAATGACCCCAGCGGCAGCCGATCGTGTCAGATCTTTCTTAGTCAACCGAGGCAAAGGTGTAGGCCTGCGTCTCGGCTTAAGAACATCAGGCTGTTCTGGTATGGCTTATGTACTTGAGTTCGTTGATTCTTTAAATGATGACGATGAAGTGTTTGATATCGAAGATGTGAAAATCATCATCGATGCCAAGAGCCTCATCTATCTTCAAGGGATCGAGCTGGATTTTGTTAAAGAAGGGCTGAACGAAGGCTTCCAATTTAACAATCCTAACGCAAAAGGTGAGTGTGGTTGCGGTGAGAGTTTCACTGTTTAACCGCTAAAGTTGACGCATGAATTATTTCGAGCTGTTTAAATTTTCCCCTGCCTTCGATATTGATACCGCCTTACTTGCAGAACGCTATCGCGAACTGCAACGGGCGGTTCATCCCGATAAATTTGCCAATGATACTGAGCAGCAAAAATTGCTGTCGGTGCAGCGCACGGCGCAAGTCAATGATGGTTTTCAAACCTTAAAAGATCCCATTCGCCGCGCCGAGCATATGCTGTCGCTGCGCGGCATTGAATTAAGCCATGAAACCACCACAGTGAAAGATACTGGCTTCTTGATGCAGCAAATGGAATGGCGCGAAGCGTTGGAAGACATACGCGATAGCGCCGATCCTCAAGCGAGTATTGAAGAGTTATATCAATCGTTTGCGCAGTACCGCGCGCAACTCACTCAGCAATTGACTCAACTGTTAACCAGTGAGCAGGCTGAAGATGCATTGTTAGCGGCGGATCAAGTTCGCAAACTCAAATTTATGGCAAAATTACACGACGAGTTAACCAGAGTCGAAGACGCTCTGTTAGATTGATTTTCCGTGTTTATGTTACTTTGCTGACTCAAGCACGCTTGAGTTGGCATTACTAAGTTGGATATATATGGCCCTTTTGCAGATAGCTGAGCCCGGTCAAAGTGCCGCGCCGCACCAACATAGACTTGCCGTTGGCATCGATTTAGGTACGACCAATTCTTTGGTGGCGGCTGTTCGAAGTGGAGAGACGGCAACCCTGCCGGACGAACTTGGACAGCATTCATTACCTTCTATCGTGCGTTATACCCAAGATTCAGTCGAAGTTGGCGCCCTTGCGGCGTTGAGTTCGGCGCAGGATCCGCAAAACACGATCGTTTCGGTTAAGCGTTTTATGGGCCGCAGCCTGGCTGATATCAAAGCTGGCGAGCAATCATTCCCCTACGAGTTTGCCGAAAGCGAAAACGGTTTACCTTTATTCGTGACTCCCCAAGGCCAAGTGAATCCCGTGCAAGTGTCTGCGGAGATTTTACGTCCGCTGATTGCCCGTGCTGAAAAAACCTTAGGCGGCGAGCTGCAAGGTGTGGTGATAACCGTACCGGCTTATTTTGACGATGCCCAGCGCCAAGGCACGAAAGATGCCGCAGCTTTGCTGGGTGTTAAAGTGCTACGTTTGTTGAATGAACCGACGGCTGCTGCGATTGCCTATGGCTTAGACTCTAAGCAAGAGGGTGTGATTGCCATCTATGACTTAGGTGGCGGCACCTTCGATATTTCTATTTTGCGCTTGAATCGCGGTGTATTCGAGGTGCTTGCTACGGGGGGGGATTCAGCGCTTGGCGGCGATGATTTCGACCATTTATTGCAAGCACATATGCAGCAAGTGTGGCAGCTTAGTGACATCGACTCACAATTAAGCCGTCAGTTGCTGATTGAATCGCGTCGAGTTAAAGAAGCCTTAACGGATGCTGTAGAAACTGAAGCGAAAGTGATCCTTGCCGATGGGACTGAACTGACGCAAATCGTTACTAAAGCTGAATTTGATGCCATGATTGCGGCGTTGGTTAAGAAGACCATTGCCAGCTGTCGCCGTACCCTGCGTGATGCGGGCGTGACAACGGATGAAGTGCTTGAAACTGTGATGGTTGGCGGTTCAACGCGCGTGCCATTAGTACGTGAACAGGTCGAAGTTTTCTTCGGCAAACCACCCCTGACATCTATCGATCCCGACCGTGTTGTCGCCATTGGTGCAGCCATTCAAGCCGACATTTTAGTGGGTAACAAACCTGAATCGGATTTGTTGTTGCTTGATGTGATCCCTTTGTCATTAGGCATAGAGACCATGGGCGGTTTAGTGGAAAAAGTGGTGTCGCGTAATACGACGATTCCGGTTGCGCGAGCACAGGAATTTACCACCTTTAAAGATGGTCAAACGGCCATGGCATTCCATGTGGTGCAGGGCGAGCGTGAGCTCGTTGCCGATTGCCGCTCACTGGCGCGTTTTACGCTAAAAGGTATTCCGCCGTTAGCCGCAGGCGCTGCGCACATTCGTGTGACTTTCCAAGTGGATGCAGATGGTTTACTCAGTGTGACCGCGATGGAGAAATCCACCGGCGTGCAGTCAAGTATTCAAGTTAAGCCGTCTTTTGGTTTATCGGATACTGAAATTGCCACTATGCTGAAAGATTCGATGAAGTATGCCAAAGACGATATCGGTCGTCGTATGCTGGCCGAGCAGCAAGTGGAGGCGGCGAGGGTACTCGAGTCTTTACATGCCGCGTTAGCGAAAGATGGCGACTTGCTGAATGCCGATGAGCGTAGACAAATCGATGCCATTATGGCCAATGTGGCGCAAGTTGCCGCGGGCGATGATGCCGATGCGATTAAGCTCGCGATTGAAAAACTGGATGAGCAAACCCAAGATTTTGCTGCCAGACGTATGGACAATTCTATTCGAGTGGCATTCAAAGGCCAGTCGATCGACAACATATAGGTGATGTAATGCCCCAATTAGTCTTTCTTCCCCATGCCGAGTTGTGCCCAGATGGCGCAGTGCTTGAGGCGAATGTTGGTGAGACCATTCTTGATGTTGCGCTGCGTAATGGCATCAATATCGAGCATGCATGTGAAAAGTCCTGTGCTTGCACGACGTGTCACTGTATCGTGCGTGAAGGCTTTAATGATCTTGAGCCAAGTGATGAGCTGGAAGATGATATGTTAGACAAAGCTTGGGGACTTGAGCCTGAAAGCCGTCTATCTTGTCAGGCGAAAGTGGTCGACACTGACATGGTGATTGAGATCCCTAAATACACGGTTAACATGGTTAGCGAAGGCAATTAATGCTGCCGCGATAATTGTTAAAACCAGTCCACGTGACTGGTTTTTTGCTTTTGGCGTTGAGCATTTGTGCAACTAATCTTGTCTATGCCTCTAGTTGTTTGATTTATCCCTGCGCAGGCGTATTATGCGCTCAAAATTAATGGTTGCCGGAGACCAGAATGAGAATAGCGATCTTATCGCAAGGGCCTGAGTTATATTCAACGAAGCGACTCGTTGAAGCGGCTCAATTACGTGGTCATGAAGTACACGTAATCAATCCCCTTGAATGTTATATGAATATCAACATGCGGCAATCGAGTATCCACATTGGTGGGCGAGAGTTACCCGCATTTGATGCTGTGATCCCCCGCATTGGGGCGTCGATTACCTTTTATGGCTCGGCGGTTTTGCGTCAGTTTGAGATGATGGGCGTATATGCTTTAAATGATTCTGTTGGGATCTCGCGCTCACGTGACAAATTGCGTTCTATGCAGCTGATGTCACGCCGCGGAATTGGCTTGCCCATTGCTGGATTTGCCAATAAACCGAGTGATATCCCCGACTTGATTGATATGGTGGGTGGCGCGCCTCTGGTGATTAAATTACTCGAAGGCACCCAAGGCATTGGCGTGGTATTAGCCGAGACCCGTAAAGCGGCTGAGAGCGTGATTGAAGCCTTTATGGGCCTTAAAGCCAACATCATGGTGCAGGAATATATTAAAGAAGCCAATGGCGCAGACATTCGCTGCTTTGTGCTCGGCGATAAAGTGATTGCCGCCATGAAGCGTCAAGCTATGCCCGGTGAGTTCCGCTCTAACTTGCACCGTGGTGGCACGGCAAGTTTAGTCAAATTAACCCCAGAGGAACGCTCAGTCGCCATTCGTGCGGCTAAGACCATGGGGCTCAATGTCGCTGGCGTTGACTTGCTACGCTCAAACCACGGTCCTGTGATCATGGAAGTGAACTCTTCACCTGGTCTTGAAGGGATTGAAGGCGCCACCACGAAAGATGTGGCGGGTGCTATTATTGATTTTGTTGAAAAAAATGCGATAAAAGTAAAAAAGGTGACGCAAGCACAGGGTTAGTGCCCTTGCTGTCGAGTATTGACTACGGAATATCAACACTTGATTCACCTCCTTATGGGTAACGCCGTTTAGCAAGAACTTACCCATTAAAGCGAACCGAATAGGGGAAAACGATGACATTAACCTGGATAGATTCGTTAGATATTGCGTTGGAATTACTCGAAGCACACCCAGAGGTGAATCCTACTCAGCTGCATTTCACCCAATTGTATGAGTGGGTGTTAGCCTTGGATGATTTTGCCGATGATCCCAAGCACTGTAATGAAAAAATACTGGAAGCGATTCAGCAGTGTTGGATTGATGAAAAGTAGTGAGCACAGCGGTGATACGGCTTTTTATGTGAGGCATCTTGTCCTTTTGACGTTTAACTAAGGTGATTTACCTCACGTATTTGCAGGGGCGCAGAGAATATTTGGCGAGAGTTTGATCACAGTCAAGTTCATTTTTAGCGGATATCGTACCTTGTTGTATATTGGTTAAGGCATTTAAATGGCTTAACTTTGTTATCGCAACTGCAAGGATGTTCACATGAAACTTTTGCTTGTATTGTTATGTATGCTTGTCCCTTCAATGGCTTGGGCTCATCCAGGGCATGGCGGTGTCGGTTTATTCCATCACTTGTTAGATCTTGCTCCCGCAGTCATTTTAGTCGCTTTGATTGCTTGGGCAGGTATTTGGGCAAAAAATAGAAAATAATCCCATTTTTTAATGAGTTAATGGACCCTGCTGAGGATTTATCCTCCTAGCGGGGTCTTTTGCGTGATCAAGCTGATTACGAATAAAGCGAATGTGCGCAATATCTCAGACTAATTTGCTATAAAGATAGGATTTAGCTTTTAAATTTCGTATAATCCGCGCGAATTTTTTAAACTTGCTGACAAAGGAAGCTAGTTATGGCGATCGAACGCACATTTTCTATTATCAAACCTGATGCTGTTGCAAAAAACCACATCGGTGCTATCTACAATCGTTTTGA
This sequence comes from Shewanella sp. SR1, assembly GCF_020447145.1. Taxonomy (NCBI): domain Bacteria; kingdom Pseudomonadati; phylum Pseudomonadota; class Gammaproteobacteria; order Alteromonadales; family Shewanellaceae; genus Shewanella; species Shewanella sp. SR1. Next base: position 317,149 of record NZ_JAJAEF010000002.1, read on the forward strand.
AACTGCTGGTCTTAAGATCGTTGCATCAAAAATGTTACACCTGACCAAAGAACAAGCTGAAGGTTTCTATGCTGAGCATAGCGAGCGCGGCTTCTTCGGTGCTCTGGTTGCATTCATGACTTCTGGTCCTATCATGGTCCAAGTATTAGAAGGCGAAAACGCTGTTTTAGCTCACCGTGAAATTTTAGGTGCAACTAACCCAGCTCAAGCGGCTCCTGGTACTATCCGTGCTGATTTCGCTGAAAGCATTGACGAAAACGCGGCTCACGGCTCTGATGCTGTTGAATCTGCTGCTCGTGAAATTGCTTACTTCTTCAGCGCTGAAGAACTGTGTCCACGCACTCGTTAATTCGATGCTAAGACTGAAAAAGGAGCCCTAGGCTCCTTTTTTATTGGCTGCAATTTAGCGAATACAGATTGCCGTGCGCAATGAATCTAATGCAGCGATACCAATCACGTCTCGATTCACCGTTTTAAAGTTGAATTAGCGTTTGTTTTTATTGTTCTTTTAAAATTCTGCACATTTTTTTAATTTTTTTGCTTGAAATTTTCTCTCCCGTCCTTATATCTATTTCAGGATCGCTCGATGAGGGTCCTAGTGTGAATTCTGTGCCGTAAGGACAGAAGATTTAATTCGGCAGACTCTACAACCGTTTTCATCCTGAAAACAGTCCGCCAATTCTCCATATTGCTTAAGACAAGGATATGAATATGCGTACTTATGATTTAACACCACTTTACCGCAGTGCCATTGGTTTTGACCGTTTAGCGCAATTGGCAGAACATGCCGCTGCCAATAATGGCAACTCAGGTTATCCTCCATATAACATCGAATTACTCGGCGAAAATCGTTATCGCATAACGATGGCCGTAGCGGGATTCTCAATGGATGAACTTGAGATCAGCAGTGAAGGTGAAAAATTACTGGTGAAAGGCAATAAAGCCGAAAGCCAAACCGAGCGTAAATACCTGTATCAAGGCATAGCTGAACGCGGTTTTGAGCGTACTTTCCAGCTGGCAGACTATGTTACTGTGCTCGGTGCAAGTTTAGAAAATGGCTTACTCAATGTTGATTTAGTGCGTGAAATTCCTGAAGCATTGAAACCACGCAAAATTGAAATCACCTCATCGCGCTTGTTAGACAGCCAGTCATAATTGACGCTGTGATAACCGCCTAAAAATAAGGGGAGCATTATGCTCCCCTTGATGTTTTGGTGTTGACGCGAAAAATGTCCGCGAGAACTCCGTGAGAAAGTTACGCTTTCATGGCCTTTTCACCACGGGCCAAACCCACCACGCCGGAGCGAGAGACTTCGACCAGTTTGGTGACTTCCCCCAGCGCATGAATAAACGCATCGAGTTTGTCTGACGTGCCCACCATTTGGATGGTGTATAAATTGGCGGTGACATCGACAATTTGACCGCGGAAAATATCCGCCATGCGTTTCACTTCTTCCCTAAATTCACCTTGGGCACGGACCTTGACAAGGGCAAGCTCACGTTCAATATAAGCAGACTCAGTAATATTCGATACTTTTAACACATCGATTAACTTATGTAGCTGCTTCTCTATCTGCTCTAATACCATTTCGTCGGCAACGACTGTGATATTAAGCCGCGACAGGGTGATATCGTCCGTTGGCGCCACTGTTAAACTTTCAATGTTATAACCGCGCTGTGAAAACAAACCGACCACACGAGACAGGGCGCCGGATTGGTTTTCTAATAATACAGATATAATTCGACGCATTAGCATTTCTCCGTCTTGGTCAGCCACATTTCATTCATCGCACCACCGCGGATCAACATGGGGTACACGTGCTCAGTTTCATCCACCATGATGTCGATAAAGACCAGTCTGTCTTTCATCGCCAGCGCTTCAGCCATTTTTGACTCAAGTTCGGCGGGATCGCTGATCGTCATGCCAACATGACCATAGGCCTCGGCAATTTTGGCAAAATTTGGCACTGAATCCATATAGGAATGTGAGTGACGGCCAGAGTAAATCATGTCCTGCCATTGTTTTACCATGCCAAGGAAACGATTGTTTAAGTTGATAATTTTTACCGGCGTATCATATTGCAGCGCGGTCGAAAGCTCTTGAATGTTCATCTGGATAGAACCATCACCCGTGACACACACAACAGTAGCGTCAGGCATGGCCATTTTCACGCCCATTGCGGCGGGCAGGCCGAATCCCATCGTCCCTAGGCCACCTGAGTTGATCCAGCGGCGCGGCTTATCGAACGGATAGTACAAGGCAGCAAACATTTGGTGCTGGCCAACATCTGATGCGACATAGGCATCACCATTGGTTAGCTTATACAAGGTTTCAATCACTTGCTGTGGTTTGATACGGCCACTGTTTTTGTCATAGGCCAGACAATCGCGGCTGCGCCATTGTTCAATGTCATTCCACCAAGTGGCAATGGCATCGTTGTCGTTGTGTTCGTTCGATTCATCTAACAGTGCCAACATGCTGTCTAAAATACTGTCGGCCGAACCCACGATAGGAATATCTACGTGGATAGTTTTCGAAATAGAAGAGGGATCGATGTCGATATGCAAAATGGTCGCGTTCGGACAGTATTTTTCCACATTATTGGTGGTTCTATCGTCGAAGCGTACACCAATACCGAAGATCAAATCGCAGTTATGCATTGTCATGTTGGCTTCGTAGCGACCGTGCATCCCAAGCATGCCTAAACTGTTTTTGTGGGTGCTTGGAAAGGCGCCAAGTCCCATCAGCGTGCTGACGACGGGAATGTTTAATCTCTCAGCTAATTGCAGAATTTGCTTATCACAACCTGAGATAATCGCGCCGCCACCGACATAAAGTACCGGTTTTTTCGCGGCTAACAGGGCTTGAAGACCACGGCGGATCTGACCTTTATGGCCTGATGTCGTTGGATTGTACGAGCGCATTTTGACGCTTTCTGGGTAGCAATATTCGTGCAGCAGGGCGGGGTTTAAACAATCTTTTGGCAGATCGACAACCACAGGACCGGGACGGCCAGTAGAGGCAATGTAAAAAGCCTTTTTAATAATTTCAGGAATTTCAGTCGGATCTTTAACTAAAAAGCTGTGTTTCACCACAGGGCGAGAGATACCTATCATGTCGCATTCTTGGAAGGCATCGTTACCGATAAGATTGCTCGGGACTTGACCCGATAACACCACAAGGGGGATAGAATCCATGTAAGCGGTGGCAATACCGGTAATCGCGTTGGTCGCGCCTGGGCCTGAGGTGACTAATACCACGCCCACTTTACCCGTGGCACGGGCGTAGCCATCGGCCATGTGTACGGCGGCTTGTTCGTGGCGAACGAGTATGTGTTCAATACCGGGGATAACGTGCAGGGCGTCGTAGATATCTAAAACTGAACCGCCAGGATAGCCAAAAATGTGCTTTACGCCTTCATCGATCAAAGAACGCACTATCATGCTGGCGCCGGATAACATCTCCATGTGGAACTCCTATTGCATAGTACCGTTACGGTAAACAGTATCTTGTTACAGCGACGGTAATCGCTCTAAAAATTAAGCCTGAAGGGTAATTCAGACTCCGAAATGCTGAACTGACTTCGTCGAAGACAAGTGACTCATCCCTTAGGATGCAGCAACTGTTGCAATGAACAGAATTTCATCATATTCAAAAAAAACAACATTTCAAGCCTTTTATGTAAAAAATAACCAACTTGAAACAATTTCACGTTTGAATTGATCGATAACTTGCTGGAATCGCCAAGTAACCTAGGCTGATTTATGGACTTATTTTATATTTTTCAGATTGTTAGATGCTTAAAAAGCAAAAACGACACTAAAAGTGCCGTTTTGGTGTGGGAGGTTAGATAAGCAGATACTTAACTGTCGCGATTAAATATTACTTATTTGCTACATCTGTGAAAGCCAATGCGCTGTTTTCACGCGATCAAACATGTGTTGCCGATGTGGCATTGGTATCCATGGCTTTTAAAAATAGATCCTTAAACCGTCGGCGGTATTTGATGCTTTGGACGGTTGAATTGGCAAATACCGACTAACACAATAGAACCTAACATGAGTGCAGAGAAGGGCACGGCTGTGCCATCGTAAAACACCGCCAATAACGGGCCCGCCAGTGCGCCACAGCCAAATCTTAAGGTGCCAATAACTGCGGTTGCGGTTCCCGTTTCTTGCTTGAACTTCATCAGTACTATCGCATCGGCATTGACTGACATCACCCCTAGGCTACCCATCAAAGGAATAAGCATGATCACGGTAAAGTGATAGCTCATATCCAGCAGGTTTACGGTTAATAAACCGACACCAGCAATCGCCCCGAAAAAGGTCGACACATGCAACATACGTAGCGAACCATAACGGCCCACGATGCGCGTATTAATGATATTGGCCAACATCAAAGCGCCGACGTTAGTGCTAAACAAGATGGCAAAATAGGATTTATCTAAGGCAAAGACTTCCATGTAAACGAAGGGCGATGCGGTGAGATAACAGAAAAATGAAAAAGACGTTAACACGCCGCTGGCAATGTTTAGCTTAACGCCAGGGCGAGAAAATACGGTCGCATAGGCGCCAAGAAACGATTTCTGGCTGCGGGTATCCATATCTTTATCGCTGGGCATTTTTAGCGCCAATAGCACCAGTAATAACAGGGTTGCGGCATAGGCGGATTGAATGAAGAAGATTAAATGCCAATCACCGAGTTCGAGGATCACGCTGCCAATGCTAGGTGCGAGTAATGGCGCTAACATCATGATTAAACTCACGTATGACATACCCTTGGCGGTATTATCACCATAGACTTCTTTGATGTATCCCGGCACCACCACAGTCGCAGCCGCGCCGATAAAGGCCTGTAAAAAACGTAGTCCAAGAAAGACTTCGACTTGACCCGCAAACCCAATCAGTAAGCTGGTGAGCATAAATCCACTCAGTCCCAATATCACCATAGGGCGACGACCAATGCGGTCGGCTAGGGGGCCGAAACATAACATGCCCAGCGCGTAACCCGCTAAGTAGATACTCAGGGACTGTTGCACTGTCGTGACATCGGTATGAAAACTGAGTGCCAATGTCGACATCGCAGGTAAGTACATGTCGATGGCCAATGGCGTGATCGCGACAATCGCCGCAAGCATGGGAATAAGCAGCGCTAAATTCGGTATACGTCTGCCGTTATGGGCAGAAGGTTGTGATTGTGGGTCCACTGTTACCTCGGGTGGCGAAAGAATTGAAAGCGTATTTCACAGGTTTATGCGGTGTGGTTTAAATTGTACTAGGACAATTCACGATTAATCCGCCATTTTGAAGCCAGTTCCTGCGCTACCTGTTTCTACACTAAGCGCGAGAGCACATGATCAAGATCATTGGCGGGGTTTAGGCAAAAGTGAATTGCGGTATTGTCTATTTGCATAGTTCAGACAGTAAGCAATAGCATAGTAAAGTGCTCGGACAAATAAACCAATCTTTGCGCTGATTTCTTTACTGTATTTTACCGATTAAATTGTAACTAAGTGGTAAGTTTGATTATCGAGGCATCACTTTAGTGGATTGAGCCGTTATCTTCACAAGATTCTTCATTTAAATCTTTCTTATCAAGTCTTTCTTATCAAATTGCAGCCCTTTGTAACTCAGTTCTTTACATCTTAGTCCTTCACATCCTTATAGTTCAAACTGACTCATTCTAAAGTGCGAGATGTCATCTGAGTGTCACGGCTTTGTCATCCCAGCGTCTTTTATGCTGACTAGTTTAGTGGGCTTTAGCTTCACCCTACTAAAAATAAAATATTCAGGAATGACACGATGAAAACACAACGACTTCCGCTAGCCGCTGCCATTATGGCGAGCTTATTACTCGGAGCCTGTAGCGGTGATGATGGCGCAGCAGGTGATAAAGGAGACAACGGCTTAAATTCACTGGTTAACGTGACGGCATTGAATATCGGTGATGCACATTGTCCCGCCGGTGGCCAGCGAATCGATACCGGATTAGATGCTAACAATAATGGACAATTAGATGACAGCGAAATTGCAGCAGCGCAAACCCAATATGTTTGCCAGCCACAAACTGCAGGCTTAAAAGCTGAGTTAATTGGTCGTCATCAGACTGGCGTTTATGGCTTAAGTGCCGCTGAAATCGTTGAATATCACAGTGCATCTAACCGTATTTTTGTGGTCAATGCCATTAGCGGCAAAGTGGACATTATTGATGGCAGTTTATTAGCAACCGCATCCAATGCCGCTGATCCGTTAGCATTGAATAATCTCGAAAAATTTGGCGAACTTGATGTTGCTAAAGACGTTGGCCAAACCTTTATGGGTAGCGTTAACAGTGTGAGCATTTCAGGCAACTTGTTAGCGGCTGCGATTGAACGTGGCGATGCTGACGGCAATAAAACCCAAGCCAATGGTTTTGTCGCTTTTTATCAGCTTAACGGCACAGATGCACCGCAGTATATCAGCGCGGTAGAAGTCGGCGCTTTACCCGATAACGTGGCATTTACCCACGATGGTAAAACCTTATTAGTGGCTAATGAAGGGGAGCCAAATCCAGCCTATACCTTAGATCCTGAAGGCAGTGTGGCGCTGATTGCAATTACTGATAGTAAGCCCGCAGCCACTGCGACTATTATCGGTTTTAGTGAATTTAATCAGGGCGGTGCACGTGCCAGTGAGATCACGCCAGACATTAAAATCAATGGCCCAATGGCGAGTGTGGCGCAGGATTTAGAACCTGAATATATCGCCATTAGCCAAGATAACAGCCGTGCGTTTGTCAGTTTGCAAGAGAACAATGCCATTGCCGTAATTGATATCGCCAATGCCAAAGTCGCCAAGATTTTACCACTAGGCCTTAAGGATTACGGACTTGAAGTGAATAAAATTGATGCGAGTGACAAAGACAATCTTGTCAACCTGCAAAGCTACACAGGCGTCTACGGCATGTATCAACCCGATACTGTCGCGACCTACCGTTGGAACAATACCGACTTTATCGTTACGGCCAACGAAGGTGATTCCCGTGATTATGCGGGCTTTTCTGAAGAAGCCCGCGCAGGGGATTTAGTGCTCGACCCAAATCACCCACAATTTGCCGCTGCAAAAGATAAAACGCAGTTAGCCCGCCTTAAAGTGACCACTAGCATGGGTGACGACGATAAGGACGGCGATTACGACAAGATAGTCAGCTTCGGTGCTCGCTCATTCTCGATTTGGAGCGCAGACGGTCAGCAAGTCTTTGACAGTGCGAGTGATTTTGAACGTATTACCGCGGCACTTTTAGGCAGTCACTTCAACAATAATAACGAAGAAAATAAAGGTGATAGCCGCAGCGATGACAAAGGACCAGAGCCAGAAGCCTTAGCCCTGGGGCAAATTGGTCAACGACTATATGCCTTTGTTGGTTTGGAGCGTACTTCAGGCTTTATGATCTATGACGTGACCAATCCCTTCGATGTGCATTTTATCGACTATGTTGTGAATCGTGATTTTGATGCCGACTTTGTTATCAATACAGATACGGGTGAAGTCAAAGGGGATGCAACATTGGCGGGTGATTTAGGGCCAGAAGGGATGAAGTTTGTCAGTGCCGATAAAAGCCCTAACGGTAATCCTTTGTTAATCATAGGCAATGAAGTCAGCGGCACGACGAGTGTTTACCAACTAAAGATTAAATAATGGTGCGCTAGTGAGTTATAGCTAATTGCTTGTTCATCAAGCTTGTCAGTCACATCAGCGCCAGTAGCATACATGCTACTGGCGCTTTTTTATGCTCTCTAATTTTATAAATTAGCCATTTAGTGTGAATTAACTTCATCTGACATGGCGCATAAAAATTGGCTGAGTTCTGAGGTTTTTAAGCGCTATTACACCACTGAATAGGCATTTTGTACCAGGGAGTGAATCGTCGCCTCGATACACTCAATCGCATGTTGAAATTGAGTGTCGTTTTCGGCGCCGCCAAGGCTCAAGCGAATAAAATTATCATGGCAATTAAAGTCATCTCCATTACGGATCAAAATGCCTTTGGCAGCTAGCGCAGTGACGAGGTGATGGGCCTTGATATCTTCTGGCAGTTGTAGCCAACCGTTCAGTCCTCGCCAAGTTTGGGTTAATCCCAGTCGTTCGCCCATGGCGATACAGATGCATTGCCGTTGGCGAACTATGGTATCGCGATCGGCAGTAATTTGGCCTTTCTTAATCAACTGACAGGCTATTTCAATGTTCAGCGGCGATACCATCCAGCATTGGCTATGAATCGCGAGTCGCACTTGGGCGATAAGTGGTTCAGGCACCAGAATAAAACCTTGCCTTAGGCCGCCAGAAAACAATTTGGACAGGCTAGAAATATAAATCACCCGTGGGATAGCCAGCTGTTTTGCTAATTGCCAAAGAGGCGAATGCCACTCTTCGGGTAAACAATAATTCACATCATCTTCAATGATATAAAACTGATACTGCTCGGCCAATTCGAGGAGTTTTTGTCGCTGTGAATCACTGTATTGAATACAGGTAGGGTTTTGATTATTCAGGGTTAGATAAACTAACTTGGGATGATGGATTTGCACTAACGCCTCAAAGCGGGCGAGATCCACACCTTCATGGGCGAGGGGCACACCAATGTTGGTCACGCCGAGCTGCTTAGCGCAAATTCTCACGCCTGGATAACTGTATTGCTCGTGCAGCAGCACATCGCCCGTCGATAAAAATGCACTCAAACAGGCAAAAATCGCTTGCTGGCCGCCGTGGGTAAAGATCAGTTGCTCAGGCGTTTGTTGTATGCCGCGTTGGTTAAGCCATTGATGAAACACTTGTTGGTGTTGATCTAATGGACTGGCGCGATAACCCAGTAACTGGCTGAGCTTTGTCGGGTCTTTTGCTAATTGGCTGAGGCAATCACTGAGAGTGCTAATTTGATCCGTGAGTGGCTGCTGGCAGGTCGCCATATTCAATTGTACGTTACCTATCTCTGGTACCGGAGAGGCGTTGACATAGGTGCCATCACCGACGCGTGCTTCAACGTAACCCCTTTGTTCCGCCAATGCATAGGCGCGGGTCACAGTACCAATAGTGATGCCTAAGGCATCGGCTAAACGGCGCTGCGGTGGCAGTTTACTGCCTTGGGTTAACACCTTCTGCAAAATGCCTTGTTCTATCGCACTGACTAAGCGCTGATATTTCGGGCCTGAAAAAGCAGTTAGGTCTGGCGTCCAGATTGTACCCATGACAATAAATCCATTGATCTCTAATATTCCCCGTATATTATTTATTGCATCTGTTTGTGTCAATAAATGTATGCATACAATTTAAGGTGAATATGAATACTGCATTACTCTACGATCCACAATTATGGACTTTGATGGCCTCGACTGCGCTGTTTTGCGCCACTATGTCTATGACGCCCGGACCAAACAATGTGCTATTGGCCAGTTCCGGTGCGCATTTTGGTGTGATGCGCACTGTGCCGCACATTGCAGGTATCCGCTTAGGTTCGACCTCCTTACATCTTGCAGTGTTATTCGGGCTTGGAACCTTGTTTGAAGCATTACCGATATTGCACCAAGTATTGAAATATTTCGCTTTGGCGTATTTGTTGTATCTCGCGTACAAATTAGTGACGTCGCCAGTGCAGAGCACGCATCTTGATGACGGCCGAAAACCTATGACCCTGATTGAGGCCGCCTTGTTTCAATGGATTAACCCTAAGTCTTGGATGTCGACAATTACCCTGTGCAGCGCTTTCACATTAGGCGGCGATGGCTTTTGGCTCAGTGCCTTTCTTGGGGTATTAACCTTTAACGTAGTGGGATTTCCGGCGTCATTTACTTGGGTGTTTGTCGGTGCGGCGATCAGTAAGAAACTCAATACGGATAGACGTAAGCGTCATTTTAATTGGTTTATGGGCAGTTTACTTTTAGTGTCACTGCCGATGATATTGCGCTAACTTAGTGTTTATTCAGCGCCTAACTCCATAAATATTCTGAGGAAAATACTCGCGTAATGATTGGCTTTATGCCATAACCAACATACTATTGCTGGCTTTTAGGTAATGACCTTTTCGCTGAATATTTTCAGTCTCGGTTATACTGATTAGTGCTTATCTTGATGGTGTGAATGGAGGTTGCCGAGTGAAGTTTCCTAGTTTGATTTCGTTTATGCCGGGATTGGCGCAATTATTACAATATGAAAAGCAATGGCTTAGGGATGATGTGCGCGCAGGCTTGTCCGTTGCCGCCGTGGCACTCCCTGTCGCGATTGCCTATGCCCAGCTCACAGGCGTCAATGCTGCTGTGGGTTTGTACTCCTGCGTTTTGCCTATGCTGGTATACGCGCTATTTGGGACCTCAAAGCAATTAATCGTGGGTCCAGATGCGGCGACCTGCGCCGTTATCGCCGCCGTTGTTACGCCCCTTGCTGCAGGCGATAGCATGAAGCACTGGCAGTTAGTCATGACAATGACAGCCATGACAGGCTTTTGGTGCCTGATCGCGAGCCGTTTTAAGTTGGGTGTGCTCGCTGACTTTCTGTCAAAGCCGATTTTGATGGGATTGCTGAACGGGGTCGCGATCACCATTATCGTCGGACAATTTTCGAAGATTTTTGGTTTTACCTTCGACGAGCGCTATTTAATCGAACGCCTCAGCGGCGCCCCTTCTTATTTATCAAAAACCCATTGGCCGACCTTGGCGATGGGGATTGTGACGCTGGCGACCTATGCCTTAGTGAAACGGTTTCGTCCACAATGGCCCGCATCTATGTGCGCGATGGCGATGGCGGCGTTCCTTGTTTGGGTATTTAACCTGACGAGCTTTGACATTAGCGTTGTCGGAGAGGTGACCTCTGGATTACCTTCATTCCAAGCACCGGCTTTTGATTTGGGGATCGCCCGTGAGTTGGTGGTGCCTGCGCTCAACTTAGCCATGGTGAGCTTTGTGAGCATGATGCTGACGGCCCGAAGTTTTGCGGCAAAAAATGGTTACGATATAGATGCAGATAAAGAATTCAGGGCGTTAGGTTTAGCTAATATCGCATCTGCCATCTCCCAAGGGTTTGCGGTGAGCGGCGCCGATTCCCGCACTGCGGTGAACGATGCTAATGGCGGTAAGAGTCAGTTAGTGTCCATCATAGCTGCGGTATTGATTGGCGTTGTCGCACTGTTTTTTACTGCGCCGTTGAAATACATCCCTAGCGCAGCATTAGGGGTGGTATTGGTGATTGCCTCTATTTCGCTTATCGATCTTAAGTCGCTGTGGAATCTGCGTGTGCGCGATAAATCAGCTTTCTTGCTTGCGTGTATTACCTTGTTCTCAGTGCTGTTTATTGGGGTGATTCCTGGGATCACTTTGGCCGTGTTACTGGGGTTGTTCCAGTTCCTTGCGACGGTAATGCGCCCCACGGATCAAGTGCTTGGCTTAGATCATAAGGGCGTTATCCGCAGCGTCGATGATTCGGGTAAAGCCAAATCTGTGCCTGGCGTGTTTATGTATCGCTTTAATTCGCCGTTAACTTACTTTAATGCGACGTATTTTAAGCGCCGTTTACTGGAAAAGTTTATTCGGGAATCTGAGCCGGTCGATTGCATCATTATTGATGCTGTGCCTTGCTTTACCCATTTAGATTTAAGTGTGATGGCCATGTTGGCTGATTTACATCAATTGCTTAAAAAGCGTGGAGTACGCTTAGTGCTTGCGGGGCGTAAACGACAGATGCTGAGTTGGTTCGAGCAAGCGGGTATGCAGACAGGGGAAGGCGGCATTCTGATCCGGCCAGATTTGTATCTCGCCCTTAAAATGAATCAAAGTTATAAACAAGCCTTGGCTGAAGGGCAAGCGCCTGTGATCCAAAAAGTCCCCGATGATGCTGTGCTGTTGCATAGCCATTTATAGCGAATGATTTAAATTTCAAGGTTTTGTAAAAGAGGGGTCATTAAAATAGCGCAGCCTAAGCTTGCGCTATTTTTTTCTTGTTTAAGTGCTTGTAAGTATTTATTTAAATGCTTATTTATGTGCTTTGATTTGTTTGAAATTAGTCTTTGAATTGGGCGGGTCAATGATGCTGTAGCAAGTGTTGTCGCCCAATGTGATGGTGTTTGACGGCTTAGTCTTTGAGAATTCTATCGAGGGGAATAAAACCGTGATAACCGTAATATCCCATAGGGCCGAGGATCAAACTGAGTAGGCACCATAACCATTTTTTGTTGGTGCTGAGATCCACTTTACTTTTGAAGGCTCGTAGGGCGAAAAGAAAATGCAGTAGCATCAGGCCCCCAAGCATAATAATGATATTGATATCCATATGTTCCAACTGCCTTATCCTTGTGTTCTATCATTCACGCCTTTGAAATACATTAAGCGCGGTTACATTTATCTTGAGAAGCTTGCCTAGTGATCTGTAGCTAAATTAGCGACCTCACTAACTGTTAAATACCTTACTCGAATATTTTACCGATGGCTATAACATAAAATAAAAATAATCTTTAAATCTTATTGGGTTACATGTCTCCTAACAAGCAAGTTGGAGAATGGCTAGCGTCCCAGATCACATATTTTTCCATCGCACGAATAAATATTTCACTCGAAATGAGGTTTTCTAGCCAAGCGGCGAGTCGCGGAAAATCATCGCTCAGTGCACGTTTAAGATCCACTGCGGCAAATTGGCGTATAAAAGGCACGATGGCGTAGTCCGCAAGGCGAGGTGTATCGGCAACTAAAAAGGAGTGTTGCCCTAAGCATGCTTCAAGTTGAGTGAGGAAATGGCTCGCTTGCTGATAATAGTCAGCTTGCGTTTGCTCAGGGTAACGGTCAGCATATTTATAGCGGTCGAGCCATGGCTTAAATTGTTGATCATTTTGCGTGATAAGCTGCGCCATTTTATCTGCAATTACAGTGCTTTGCTGACATAGCAGATCTAAAGGATCAGCTTGCGTTAGTGCCCAGCGCATGATCTCAAGACTTTCGGCAATCACTTCGCCATTGGCTAGCACTAATACCGGCACGGTCCCTTTGGGTGAAGCGGCAAGCATTTGCGCTGGTTTAGCTTTAAGGGTGATTTCGCGGACTTCAACATTGCATTGGGCGAGTAAGAGTCCCAAACGCGCTCGCATGGCATAAGGGCAACGGCGAAAAGTGTATAAAACGGCTAAAGCCATTAGGATTTCCTCTACTGTGTGGCGCTAATGCGACGTAAGTTGATACGACGAATTCAGGTGTCGGCTTGTGTCTTTTACATGTATATGCTTATTGACGACTCGAGTGTGCCAGTACGAATGCCGCGTGCCAATCAGGCAGTGTGCAAAGGGCGCAGATGGTAACGCTTTCATATTGAAATTTCTGCTTAATTTGCCAGCAGAAAATGATTTTTCTTACCTCTGTGCGTAAAGAATTAAAGACCCTGCATTTTATCTGTGTTTATCTTGCTGTGACTCAGGTAGAATTCCGCGCTATTTTGGGATCTGTAGCCAGTCTACAGATGATTGATTTGTTTATGCACTGGAAATTAAGTTCCAGCTAGCAAAGAGGGTGTTATGACTAAAGTCGTCGTGTGTGCGTTATATAAATTCGTGTCTTTACCGCATTTTGAATCTATCCGAGCGCCACTGCTCGCCATGATGGAACAGGCCGAGATCAAAGGCACTCTGCTCCTCGCAAGCGAAGGGATTAATGGCACAGTTGCCGGCACCCAAGAAGCGATTGAAGCATTATTGGTTTGGCTTAATAGCCAAAACGGCCTAGACAATATTGTTCACAAATTGTCATTCGACGATGAAATGCCGTTCTACCGCACTAAAGTCAAACTGAAAAACGAAATCGTCACTATGGGCGTTGAAGGCATTGATCCACTTAAAGTGGTTGGTACCTATGTTAAGCCTCAAGATTGGAATGCGCTGATTTCTGATCCTGACGTGATTTTAGTCGACACCCGTAATGACTATGAAGTGCAAATCGGCACTTTTAAAAATGCCGTTAACCCTGTGACTGAAACCTTCAGAGAATTCCCCGAATATGTGAAGCAGAATCTTGATCCTTCTAAACATAAAAAGGTTGCCATGTTCTGTACTGGTGGTATTCGCTGTGAGAAATCAACTGCTTATTTAAAAGAGCAAGGCTTTGACGAGGTGTATCATCTCGAAGGCGGCATTCTTAAATACCTTGAAGAAGTCAAAGCAGAAGAAAGTCTGTGGGAAGGCGAGTGCTTCGTGTTCGATAACCGCGTCGCGGTTAACCATGACTTGAAGAAAGGTCAATACGATCAATGTAATGCTTGCCGCATGCCAATCACTGAAGTTGAAAAACAGAGCCCTGCCTATGTGCAAGGTGTCAGTTGTCCACATTGTATCGATAAAATTTCTGACGAGCAGCGTAAACGTTTTGTTGAGCGTGAGCGCCAAGTGAATCTGGCAAAAGCCCGTAACGAAGCGCATATCGGTAGCGATGTGAATCAAGTGATTGAAGCGCGCCGCGAGAAAAAAGAAGCGCAGCGTCGACTCGCCGCCGAGAAAAATAACGCGAAAAAATCGCAAGTGCTTTAACTTTATATTTCATTGGATTAGCTGTGAGTTAACCATGAGTTAGCACTGAGTTCGTTTCTCGCTCAGGCAGCTCATACATTGCTCTCGATTTGAATATGGTTGCACTATGGCCCGACTCGTTCGGGCCATTTTTTTATGCCGATTTTAGTTTTAGTGTGAATGTGCATTAACCCATTATTTAACTCATTATTTATCATAGCGCTATGCCGAAAATCTTAAATTTATGATAACTTTCAGTCGCTAGTATTAAAAAAATAAAGTCGAGTGCCATTAAACGAAAGGGAGTGATTCAGTGCAAGGTAGGCAAAGCGCATGAGCATTTGGAAAGAGCTATACGATATTTTCGATAAGGAACGCAGTCGCTGGCAGCAATCGAGCGCCAGTAAGCACGCGATTGCCTTTGAGTTAAAAGCCAATTTGGGTTTTCTGGCCGATGCCTTAAGCAGCGGTTTATCGCAAAGCGCGATCGCCAGCGGTTTAGAATGCAGTATTTTTGAGGCAAAACTGAAAGAGGGCGCCGCACTCACTGCGTTAAATCGCCGTAAAGTGACCCTGAAGTTTATTGGCGAATTTGCCGAGTTTGCTAAGTATGTCGGTAAAGAGAACGACGCTTTAGTCGAGAATGCTTACTCTAAAATCAAATCACTGCAGAAATTAGTCGCGGCCGAGCCCAATAAAAGCCACGATCTGAGGATTAAATCCCTGTTTCGCTTCTTAGTCCTTTTAGTGGCGCACCTTGAGGAGCTGCCATTAAGTCGCACATCAGCGAAAAAAGCTTAAGGTTGATGCGTGGACGAGCTTGTGATTAATACGATTGGTATAAGAGACAAAAAAGGCGCTTGTGGCGCCTTTTCTATGTTTACTAACGTTATTGCTCAGCTTTTTAGCGCAGTCTTTAAGAGGCGTGTTCAAGAGCCATCTTCAGACTCACTCTTTAAAAGCCACTATTGAGTTTAGCGCTTAGGTGGCTCATCTGTTTTATTGGGCTCTGAGTCCGAAGAACTCGGCTTATTTGAAGCCGCATCTGCGTCATTCTCTGCTGCCGAAGGCTCAGCAGTAGGCTTTATCTGCTTATCTTTACCATGTTGGCCGAACTGCGGCAGTTTGAACTTAGCACTGTACTTCAACGCGGCAAGATTGCTGGCGATGACACCGACGATCAAAATAATAATGATCCAGACTTCTAAGGTCGACATACTCAGCTCCTGTTTCGAATAGACTCGCGCGCAAGACACACGGGTGATCAATCAACCGCTAAACGTTGCTCACATTTACGAATATCTTCTGGCGTATCAACTTCAATAGAATCAAAGGCGCTAATGGCGATTTTGATTTTATGGCCGTATTCTAATGCACGTAATTGCTCGAGTTTTTCCAGATCTTCTAGACGTCCTAATGGCAGGGCGGCGAAGGCTTGGACGAATTTGCGGGTATAAGCATACACACCTAAGTGCTTATAAACGGGGTAATCTTGGGTGTCGCGGCCAAAAGGAATACGCGAACGAGAGAAATACAAGGCATAGTTGTTGTTATCGAACACCATCTTCACATGCATAGGATCGTCAAGCTCGGCTTTATTCACGATTTCAAAGCCTAAGGTGGCCATTTCAAACTCACCTGGGTGACGCTCGAAGAGGCTGATGACTTGCTCGATGGATGTTGGGTCAATAAGGGGTTGATCGCCCTGTAGGTTGATCACTAAGTCGTCATCTTTCAGTCCCAGTTGGTTTATCGCATCATTGATACGATCTGTACCCGATGCCGCTTCTGGGCTGGTCATGACCACTTTACCGCCAAAACCTTCAACGGCCGCTTTAATGCGGTCATCATCGGTAGCGACATAAATATTGGTGAGGCCTTTGGCTAACGACGCGCGTTCATACACGTGTTGGATCATTGGCTTGCCGTTAATCGGGGCTAAGGGTTTGCCCGGGAAGCGGCTTGAACCGTAACGAGCCGGGATTAACAGAGTCACATTCATCAAATTATCCTACTTTTATCAAAGATATACAGTGTAGAAATACAATGCATATAGACAAAAGGGCTCACAATTGAGCCCTTTTAATATGTGTTAGAGCTTAGATGCGACGGAACAGGGCAGTCAACATTTCATCTGTGACTTTCTCTTCCCAACCCGCGCCGTAAACGTTAGCCCATAGTGGACCCATGCTCTTAGTCACGGCAACCATTTTAGCGATGGTTTCGTCTGGCAGATCTTTACAGATGTTCTTCGGCAGTGTGATGTTATGTTTCTTCATCATCAGACGGAACTCTTCGACGCCTTCTGGATAGAATTCTTCTAACACGTCAAAGGCGATACAGTTGCCGATACCGTGGTGGTAACCCAGGATATAAGACAGACCGTAAGAAACCGCGTGACAGGCACCCACTTGGCTATAGGCTATGCTCATGCCGCCCATGAAAGACGCCATCATCAGCTTGTCGTCTTTATCTATATGGTCGTCTAAGTACACTTGGCGACATAAATCCATGGCTTTTTCAGCGTAGGATTTAGAGAATTCGTTTAAGAAGGTACCTTGTAAAGATTCAACACAGTGGATATAGCAATCCATACCTGTATAGAACCATTGGTCCGTTTCAACGCCTTCGATTAACTCAGAATCCATGATGATTTGATCGAATACTGTGTAATCTGAGTTCAGACCTAGCTTACGCACTGGACCACATAACACGGCGGTGCGTGACGCTTCTGCACCAGTACCAGAAATCGTTGGGATACCAATGTGGTGTACCGCTGGGTTCTTGATTAAGTCCCAACCTTGGTACATGGCAGAGCCACCTGGGTTCGTCAGCATCAGCGATACCGCTTTAGCCACGTCCATGGTTGAACCGCCACCTAAACCCACTACGCTGACAGGCAGTTTGCTATTAAAAGCTTGAACTTGCTCTGTTAACGTGTCGATTTGAATGGTGCTTGGCTCTTCATCAACGTTAACCCAAATCACCATGTCTTGTGCTTTAGCTGGGATGCGGCCCTCAAGGGCTTTGCCTTGATGCACGTCATCGACTAAAAATACCACGAAGTCGTCGGCGGTTTTACGTTCAGCAGCTAACACTTCATCCAATTGGACGAATGAGCCACGGCCGAAGATCATTTTTTCAACTACTTTAAAATTCTTAAAACTCATTGCAACAAACTCCCGTAGAATTATTGGGCAAATGCTTTCTTGATGTTTTCGATACGCTCAGCGATCTGAGCATCGGTCCAAGACAACTTGATGAGCATAGAAATGGTGCGGCTCATAATGGCATCGGATTTAGGCACAGAAACTTGAGTATAGTCAGGTCTGTCGGCGATTAATGTGATTGGCAACGCAGCAGATGCCTTAAGCTCCTGAATGTGTTTCCAGTTTTTCAAATAATGCCAGTTGTTTACATACCAGTAGAAGCAGCCATCGACGCCGTTTTCAGCCAGTTTTTTGCTGATTTCGATAGTACGCGCTTCGGTTGGCAACATAAAGGTTAAGAAGCCCGCTGAGTCGCCTTCTGGATCGGGGATCAGGCGGAAGGTTACTTCTGGGATAGCAGCGGCCATCGCATCTTTAATGGTTTTTTTGTTTTTACGTTGGATATCGATAATGGTATCGAGTTTACGTAATTGCGCTAAACCTAAGGCGGCGTTCATTTCCGAAATACGGAAGTTCAAGCCAATGATTGGATGTGACTCAGCGCCGCGGTCTTTACCTATGTGGTCATGGCCGTGATCGGAGAACATGTGCGCGTTGTTGTAGATTTCAGTGTTATTAGTGATTACAGCGCCACCTTCACCACAGGTGATGGTTTTGACTGAATCGAATGAGTAACAACCCACATCACCGATAGTACCTAAGGCTTGGCCCTTGTAGCTGCCACCAATGGCTTGGCAAGCATCTTCTAAAATCTTGATGTTATGTTTTGCACAGACGGCTTTGATCTCGTCCATCTTCGCCATAGAACCACACATGTGCACTAAGTTAATCGCTTTAGTACGTGGGGTAATCGCGGCTTCAATACCTTCTGGAGATAAACACAGTGTCTCGTCGATTTCGGCAAAGATAGGAATCGCGCCTGCCATAAAAATCGCTTCAACTGAGGCAACAAAGGTAAAAGGTGGCACGATAACTTCGTCGCCAGCGCCAATGCCCGCAGCCATCATGGCCGTTTGCAGTGCAGCGGTGCCGCTTGACAAAAGGTGAGCATGCTTCACGTTCATTTTCTCGCAGAGCAGTTGCTCCATATCGCGAGTCTTCCAGCGATCATTACGCATATGGTCGAAGTTGTAACGGAAGGTAAAACCGTTTTCCATAACGTCAGCGACTTCCTGCTTCTCTTCAGGACCAAATAATTCAAAACCGGGCATGGAAGGTATCTCCTTAGAATATGTCGCGCATAGGTCGCGCTGCAATTAACTGGCGGATTATAACTGGGGTAATAGACCCTTGCGATGTTTTATTGCTGAAAATTGCCATGGAAAAAGAAAAACCTGCACAGGTGCAGGTTTTATCTGAGCATAGATGACACTCAGCTAAGGGTTAAAAGCACACATTCAGGCCGTTAGCGTGGATTGGCTAAGCCGTGTTCACGATCGACAGTGACATCTAAATCTGTCAGTAAACCGTTATCAATGCCGTAAATCCAGCCGTGTACTGCGACTTCTTGGCCGCGATCCCAGGCTTCTTGCACTATGGTTGAACTGGTGACGTTGGCAACCTGCTCAATCACGTTTAGCTCGCATAGGCGATCAAAACGTTTCGCTTCATCCATCTGTTTTAATTCATCTTGATAGATACGGTAGATATCACGTAAATGCCCGAGCCAGTTATCGATAAGGCCTAAGCGTTGCTGACTCATGGCCGCACGCACACCACCACAGCCGTAGTGACCCACCACCATAATGTGCTTCACCTTGAGCACATCAACGGCGTATTGCAGCACAGATAAGCAGTTAAGATCGGTATGGATCACCATGTTGGCAATATTGCGGTGAACAAAGACTTCACCCGGCATAAGATCGATGATTTGGTTAGACGGTACGCGACTATCTGAGCAGCCAATCCACAGGTATTCAGGATGTTGCTGTTTCGCTAATTGCTCAAAAAAATCAGGGTTTTCTTGACGTATACGTCCGGCCCAACGGCGGTTGTTGTCGAATAAAGGTTTGAGTAGTTTCATTTTAACCTATTGTTTTATTGACATATAAAATGTCTTCTCATGCTCTAATTCATGCAAGCAGCACATTTTTAGCAAGAGTATACCAGCAAAATTGTTTCTGCTGGTCTATCCAATACGCGGTCGTATCATTGTATTCAATATTTTCTATGACTTGCGTTTATTGCGAACGTCTTGCTGCTAATCGGATTATTTTACCGACTAATTAATGATGTTTAGCGAGAAAATCGGCTAAGTGTTGATTGATAAATTCGGCTTGTTCAAGGGTCGAGATATGTCCCGCCGCAGGAATGTGCACCAGCTGACTGCCATCGATGGCATCACTCATCAGGTAGCTTTCTAGCACACTGCGCGCTTTATCCTCAACGCCCGCCATGATGAGGCAGGGGAGTGTCAACTGCTCCGCACATTCCATGGTATCGCGGCGACCAAAAATCATTCGTCCCAGTTTCACTATCGTGGGGATTTTTTCTGCTGAGATTGTGGCAAGTGAGTGTTCAAAGCCAGCGACCAGTTCAGGTGTGTTATGCGCGGCATTATTTGCGAAGAACAAAGGTGAAATCGCACTGATAAGCGGCGCAGGAATCGCCTTAGCGGCGGTAATCATATCCAGCATGCCATCATATTTCGCGCGGGTCACTTCGGGTTCAAAACCGATAAAACTGTCGATCATGACTAAGGTTTTCACCCTTGCTGGCGCCTTGAGTACCAGTTCGGCCCCCCACATTGCACCTACTGAAAGTCCGATAACACTAAAGTCAGTGATGTCGAGATCATCCATTAAGGCCAACATGTGATCGGCAATATCGAGCAGGGTTTTACTATTATCGGGCAGTAATTCTGACTGACCATGACCCCACAGTTCTGGCACGATACAGCGGTAATGGGCACTTAGCGCGGCAATTTGAGGCGCCCACATGGCGCTATCCCACAAATAACTGTGGCCAAACAACAATACAGGCCCTGTACCGACATCAAGGTAACTTAATTTACGATCGGCAATAATGAGCTGCTGACGGTGTGAAGACAAATTCATAAAACCTACTTAATCAAATATATCATTATGTTAAGCCGCATTTCGGTGCCCATTTTGGCGATAGAGCGCTGGGCTTAACCTTTACAAAAATCTGCGACTAATATCCCACAGTTATGGCTGAGCAATACGCAGCACGTATTCATCCACTAGATAGTCTAATCGTGCGAGTACCGCAGCTTTTAGCAACATATCACTGTTTTTTAAAAGAATTGCCAGTTCGGCACGATCGAATTGCGGCAATAATAATTGTGATACAGGGAAATAGCTGATGTGCCAAGGCTCAGGACTGACCGCGCTTTGTCCCTGTTGAAACGGGAAGTAAAAGCCAAAATCATGGGCATTTTCCACCAGCCAAGCATGCAGTTTGGCGCAGGGGCCAGCTTGGACATATTCAGCTTCAACAAGACGCAGGGCTTTGACATCAATGTGATTCGCATCGAACACATCAAGATCTGTGCCCCAGTGGTGACGCGAAGCGCCGGGCAGTGCCGACCAGAGCAAAATCAAGTCGACGATGGCGTCATCACTCAATCCCTTAATGCTTACCGCCTGCTCGTTGGCATCCAATACCGTGCGTTTACCACTGGCTTTGGCATTCCAAATTGCCAATTGTCGCTCAAAAGGGCGGTGGGCAGAGCAGATGGCGAGTGCTATGCCCGCATCTTTGGCTTTTTCCGCCATCGCATTAAAGGCGATGGCGGTGTTCGCTTCGAGCCAAAAGCTATGATACCCAAGGTGATACGGACTTAAATATTCCACCAATTCAGGGGAGTTTAAGCCGTAAAGCCTTGCGGTTTCGGGGCGGATCTCAAGGTGTGTTAGCACAATAGTTGTTCCAAAATCACTTCATAACACAGGGCTAGCTGCTCAAGGTCATCCACTTTAACGCATTCATTCACTTTATGAATGGTGGCGTTCACTGGGCCAAGCTCTAACACTTTGGCACCCGTTGGCGCGATAAAGCGTCCGTCCGATGTGCCGCCTGTGGTTTGTGGATCTGTCTCATAGCCTGTGACTTGGCGAATAGCAATACGGGTCGCGTCAAGCAGTGGGCCATCGCCGGTTAAAAATGGCAGGCCATTGAAAATCCAGCTAATATCGTAGTCTAGCTCGTGGGCTTTCAATAAGGCTTCAACCCGTTCAATCAATATTTCGGCGGTCACTTCGGTGGAGTAACGGAAGTTAAACATCACGTCCAGTGCGCCGGGGATCACATTCGATGCGCCGGTGCCGCCATTAATATTGGCGATTTGGAAGCTGGTGGGCGGAAAGAACTCATTGCCATTATCCCAGTGCATCTGACTCAGCTCAGCCAAGAAAGGCGCGGCTTTGTGGATTGGATTATCGGC
The DNA here is from genome assembly GCF_020447145.1 of Shewanella sp. SR1. NCBI lineage: Bacteria > Pseudomonadati > Pseudomonadota > Gammaproteobacteria > Alteromonadales > Shewanellaceae > Shewanella > Shewanella sp. SR1. The sequence goes on from NZ_JAJAEF010000002.1 coordinate 339,233, forward strand.
AAGATGTGGATAGGCCACGTGGCCTTGAATGCCTTTCACGGTTAAGTTGCCGGTTAAACTGCCGCGGCGACCATTTTTGACCACATCGCCCAGCTTTAGGGTTGATGAGGGTTCGCCGACTAACGCCCAGGTGATCTTCTCGTTGCGCGCTTCTAAGGTATCAATGACTCGCGTCGTGCCGTTGATGAAGGGGCCTTCTTCATCGCTGGTGATCAAAAAGGCGATTGAGCCATTATGATCGGGATGTTTAGCCACAAAACGTTCGGTGGCAATGACCATAGCCGCCAATGAACCTTTCATGTCTGCGGCGCCGCGGCCATATAAGTAGCCATCGATAATGGTGGGCACAAAAGGCGGCGTGTGCCAGCGGCTCACATCACCTGTTGGCACAACATCTGTGTGGCCGGCAAAACAAAAGACCGGACCTTCATTGCCACGGCGAGCCCACATATTGGTGGTGTCTTCAAATACCATAGATTCGATATTAAAGCCGATGGCGCTGAGTCTTTCAGCCATTAAGGTTTGGCAACCTTCATCAAGTGGCGTCACCGAAGGGCGGGCGATCAGCGCTTTTGTCAGTTCAGTTACGGGATAATCGTCGGCTGACATCATAGTGAAAATACTCTTTTATAGGCGGCTTCATCAAAGCCAATCAGCACGTGTTCACCGACGACCAAGACGGGGCGTTTGATCAGTGTCGGTTGCGCCAGCATAAGTTGAATAGCTTTGGCTTGATCGATATCGGTTTTGTCTGCGTCACTGAGTGCACGAAAGCTCGTGCTGCGCTTATTGAATACGGTTTCCCAGCCTGAGGCTTTACACCAGAACTCGAGGTCTTCTTGACGTAGGCCGTCATCTCTAAAATCATGGAAGTGAACTGGAAGTTGATGATTTTCAATCCATTTGCGTGCTTTACGCACTGTATCGCAATTCTTAATACCGTAGAGGGTCAAAATGATGCTCCAGTGTGGATGGACGCTTGGCTTGCAAGCATTGATTTTGCTGGCATTGTGGCATTGTGCGCCGCATGTCACAAGTGGGATGTTTTGCTGAGATAGCGTGAGCATAAAAATGTCAGTGCATCCGCCTTTATATGCCTGTTGTTGCGGGCTGTAAGCGTTATCTGAGCATGGGAAAAAAGTCTGTTATTTTGTATTAAAAATAGGCTAAAGGCTTAAGCGTTACTTAAGTTTTCCGCTCTAATGTCTAAGCGTGTAATCGTTGTCATTAGTTGAGGGGAATCATCATGAATATCGCCAATGTGGGTCAATCATCTGCGAGCATGCAGTCATCATCGATACAAGCTCAACAGAAACAAGCCAATATCTCGCCTCAGAAAGTAGAGAAAATGAATGAGTCATCCCAAGAGCGCGCGAAAGAGGCGGGCAAAGGGGAGTCAGTCGACACTTTTGCCTAAGTTGAAATATTGATATTTACTATTTAAACCTCTAATTGTTGCGCTTCATATTGCAGTTAAGATTGCACTTAAGGGCGATAATGAGAGCAGCAGTCAATTTTTAAACGTTACGATAAGCGGTAACAAACTACCGCTATCTCGCAGATTAGATGTTAGGAAGTTGAGCTAGCGCAAATGTTGGATCTGCTACTTTTACTGCAGGGGATTATTCCTGACATTAGGTTAAAGCCATAGATTTGCTGCATCTCTAACTCTATATTTTGCCAATTTAAATAAAACGAATCTGAATTAGGGTCTGTTGATCTTTCGAGAGTGATTTTTAGACAGCATGGCAAGACGTTATAATTTGCTTCGCCAAAAGTAACCATAACCTCAAGCCATGCCAAGACTTATGCTAACCGATGCA